>CALFWL010000059.1 GCA_937928215.1 uncultured Pirellulaceae bacterium
TCTCACAATGGAGGCTGCACTCAACTGGAGTAACCCCACGCCAAACCCGCAGTAAATTATGAATAGCGTGTCGTTAGTTTTGACTTGGAACGCGGAGTCAAAATCCGGAGGCCTAACCCCACCACCACTGCCACAGCGCCACAGCGATGGCCGCAACAATCACGAGCGGGATACAGATGACACATTGCCCTTACGCCATGCTGACTACGATCTTAATCATCACAGGCTGCCATCAGTCACCGAGCAAGATCTACAACCAGAGCATCGAGCGCACATGGTCGGCCGAGTGTGTCTCAATCACTGACGGAGATACGATTAAGGTTCTCGACGGCACAACACAGGTACGAATTCGTTTGGCCTCGATCGACACGCCAGAACGCAATCAACCGTTTGGATTGGCCGCCAAAAAAACAACTGGTGAAATGTGTCACGGCAAGCAAGTCACGATCCACCAGGCTGGCACCGATCGCTGGGGGCGTGTGATTGCGTTTGTGATCGTTGACGGGAAAAACGTCAACGCCGAACTGATCAATCGCGGACTAGCGTGGCACTACCGCAAATACTCGCAGTCAAAGGAACTGCAGTCACTCGAGGACAAAGCTAAACAAAGCAAATCAGGGCTCTGGGCGGACCCGAATCCGATCCCACCTTGGGAGTGGCGGCGTTAGGGCCTACTGGTTTTCGCTCAAGCGATCAATCACCCAGCTCGAAACAGCCTGTCGATTGGCTGCTCGTCGATCGCGATTGTTTTGTCGATGTACTTGTCCGTCGTTTGCGAGCTTTGATGGTCGAGTGCTCGTTGGGCGTTCCCTCCCGCGGCGTGCAGATGGGTCCCCACGGATCGCCGCATCCGGTGGAACTTGCTGGTTGATCCGTCATCAAGCCCAGCACGTTGCAGCAACCGGCCGTAGTGGTGGTACAGCGTTGACTCGGTTCGATCCCACGGGAAGATCAAATCAGTCGGCCTACGAGTTTCTCGGATCTGCCCCAATGCGATGATCGTATCTGCGTGCATCTTGCGTTGAATTCCGCGTCTCCCACCCTTGCGAGTCTCCGCGCGAAACGTCATCCAATCGCCGTTAAGATCAGACCACAGCAGCTGACGAACAGCCCCGATTCGCTCAGCGGAATCCCATAAAACACGATGCAGAGCCAGCCACCACCAGCCAGCTTTGAGGCCGCAGATTTGCCCCGGCGTTGTGCGGCATGCCCGGAACAGTTTGGCCAGCTGGTCACGATTCCACGCGACTGGATTTGTCTCGGGTGTTGGGATGGCCTGCAAGCTCGGCCCAATTTGTTTGTGCCCTCGCACGACCGCAAACCGCCAGATCGCCAGCAGTTGGCACCGTTCTTTTTCCGCCGTGTTTGCACTCTTGCCGCTACTAAGGATGCCCAGCAAATGATTAGAAACATGCAGGTCGGTCAGGTCGTCAAGCGACGAAGCTCGGCCCAGCGTGCGTGAAAAGTAATCGATCGAGTACCGGTACAGGGTAACAGTTCGTTTCGATCCTCGAATCAGCCGCAGCGGTACGTACTCATTCTCAAAAAACTCTGACAGCAGCATAGTCGCTCCCCATTCTTGGTTTGCGATCCGTCGAATTTACGCCTCCGCGTTCCGTGATCCTGCTTTGAGTCTAATTGCCATAGCACCCAAAAGCATCGAACGTTTTTGAGAATAACAAGCGAATGGGGTAAATAATCATCCAGTATCGAATCCTGTCATCTCCGCTTGCTTGCGTTGTTCTGGGGGCGTTGTTCTGGGGGCGTTGTTCTGGGGAAACGATTGAGTTCTTCTTTCTGCCCCCCCTTTTTGTTGCGCGCCAATCGCTCGATATCCGGCATGTAAGACAATTGTCGGAATTGTTTCACTGGGATCCAGCAACGTTTGCAAGCAATGGTTCCGCAATCTGCGACTTCGTGGCTGATCAAGTTGGAAATTCCAGCTTAACACTTGCCCAACAATACCTGCCAGATTTCATTTCGCTCGCGTAAAATTGGCGTTGAATGGTGTTCTTCCGGCAACTTGTTGATTCGCGAGTGCTCAGTGGTTGAAAAGAAACTCACGAGAATTCAACAACGCCCAAAAGATGTCTTGCAACGACTTTGTTCGATTCTTGGACGAATCGAGTTCGGGCGCCAGCCGATGTCGCTCGTGCTCAGTTGGCTTTCGGGAAAGACACCGCAGGTAAAGGTCGTCGATGATTTCGTCGTTTGACATTCCTGATTTTAGCATTCGATCAACGACTCGTCCCTTGGAAATCTTATGGTGTACCGTGTCACCGTTGATCAAGTGCAACGCCTGAGACAGATTCGGATCGGTGTTTACCTCACAGGAGCAGACGGTTTGCCGCGTTGACTGCCCGAATGTTTTCAGGAAGTGACTGGTTGTCTTGCCATCTGGGATCTCCGTCGCGCTGGCTCCCGGCGACAGGCCTTCAAAATCGTCCTCGGTTTCGGTCACCTGAGAAATCACGTCAAGCAACACTTCGGCTCGAATTCGCCTGAGACGGGCTTTGGCAAAATTGTTCTCGGCATCGATCTCGTTTTCGTTTCCACGGGTGCTGCGTTGATACGCCTGAGAGTTACAAATGTCTCGGGCGAGCGCCTTGAAATCATAATCCGTTTCAATCATACGCTGTGCGAGTTGATCCAAGAGAGCCTGATTCACGGGCGGATTGCTGACGCGAACGTCATCAACCTCATTCACAACCCCAATCCCGAAGAAATGATCCCAGGTCCGATTAGCAAGATTCGCAGCGAAGTATGGATTGTCTTTTGATAAGATCCAGTCGGCCAACGCTTGGCGGTGATCCGTTGCTTCCAAGTCAGGCGAGTCACCTCCCAAAAATCGAGGCGCTACCGTCTGCCCAGTAACCGGATGTGTCGTTTTTCCATTGACTGAATAAACGATTCTGTCGCGAGGATCGTTGCCGCGCTTACGGCGAACGTCGTCGAAGAACGCAACAAACCCGTAGTAGTCATCCATCGTCCATCGATCAAACGGATGATTGTGACATTGAGCGCACTGGATTCTCATCCCGAGAAACACCTGAGCGACATCTTCGGCAACCTGTTTTTGATCAGGAAGATCGTGGAAGAAAGTGACGGGCGGATTTTCGAATTCGCTGCCGCGGGCGGTGAGCATTGTCTTGAGCCAGTGCTTGATCGGCACTTCTTGACGGATATTCAGCTTCAACCATTGAGCAAATTTCCAGATGGATTTGTTGCTGACACGATTGGTGGTACTTACCTTGAGAAGCTCAAACCATTTCATGGTCCATAGTCGTTCATAATCACCGGTCATCAACATGCGGTCAATCATTTTTGATCGCTTGTCTGCATCTTGATCACCAACAAACGAAGCTAGGTCCTCACGTGTTGGCAGTCGGCCTGTCAGATCAATCGAAACGCGCCGCAGAAACTCTTCGTCGGAACAGACAGAAGCCGGAACCAGATGCAATTTCTTCAGTTTCTGGTGAATTGTTACATCAATGTAGTTCGTCTCCTTCATACCATCTGGCCAGACGAACGTTTCGTCATTCGAGTGAACGATGACATTGCATCCGACAGTATGAGCACCGAAACGTGCCATCACGAAGGCTTCTCCACGAGCGATGCCGGTCAATTCACCCTCATTAGAAACGGTGACGACGTTGGAATTACCGCTGGAGAAAGTCGCAAGTCGCGTCACATTTCGTTCTGAGTCGTCGGCGTAACTGGCAGTCACGTCAAGCTGAGCTTTTGCCTGGTGGCCTTGCATAACGATTTCTCTTGGAGTCATCGACACCGCGCTCACCTTGGTCGCGGTGGCTCCATCGAATTCGGGCGAGTCACTAATCCAACGAAGCAGCTTCTGATAATGTTCGGACGATTCGTCAAACAGCTTGCCTCCGGTGTGAGGAACCGCACCTGTTGCCTTGGCCAATAGCAGGCTCTCCGAAGGTATTGCCAAATTGACGCGACGACCGGGAAATTCTCGCACCACAGTCCGATAATCTCCTGCGGGATCGAAGCCAAACAGCGAAAGTCTGAAACCATCCTTGCCCCGCGCCGCGCCGTGACAACTGCCTGCGTTGCAACCGTAACGAGAAAAGATCGGCACGATGTCGTTCACAAAACTGACGGGCGGCGAGTCAGAGACAGGGACAGCATCATCGCCATCCCCGATCGTTGTCGCGGACAGCACGACCGCCAACACGATCAGCCGATGAAGATTCTGCATCACCATCATTGCTGGGGTTCCTCGGGAACGCTTTGCACGACACGACCGTCCGAGCTATCTCCTCGTTTAGCGGGAGCCGAAAAACGCATGATCACTCGGCCTGCGTTGAACGAGATCGGGTGTCCGTCTTGCAGTACCGTTACTTCCACGTTAACTGAGTGGTTCTTGCCGGTCACGCATTTCTTACCGACGACGACTGGAAACTCAATCGTTTGAGCCTCGGGAGAGATGGATTGCGGTTCCGAAGTGACGTGTTCCGGCAGAGCAGTGAGTCGCGCTTCGGCGAGCCCATCAAATTCTCGAAGAACTTCCAGTGAGCAACTCGCAACGAACTTCGATCCGGCTTCGGCGGAAATCAAATCACTTTCGATCACGACAAATGGAGTCACCACCTCCAAGTCATGCAGTCCGGTCGAAATCATCGAACCCAAATCGTTCGGTGCGACGGCGGTCAGGCAAATCGGCCAGACTCCAACCGTCGCTTTTCCATTGGCGTTAATCGGGTAGTCGATGAACTTCTGGTTTGGTTTGACTCGCACTGTCGGATAGGCGCTGATTCCGGGCGGGCGAAATGGCAATCGCAGTGTAACCGGTGCTAGGAAGCCCTTGTCGCGATGAATATGGACTCGCAACTGCATCCGGCCATTCTGAGAAATCGGAACCTGAGGCGGTTCCAGCTCGACTCTGAATGGAACGGGTTCCAGCACTGCGACCGCCAACTTGTCCACCACACCGTCTTTCAGCGACATGTTGTTCGGCTGAACTCGCATCAATTGTGCTTTGTGTTGAAAGTGGCCAAGCACCGATCTGGGTGATTTCAGGTCCGAATCAAAGACGGACTGGCCGGTGAAATCAATCAGTCCGCCATGCGTCTGCTCGCGTTGGCCATCCTCGGTCGCGTCAGTCCCGGTTGAATCGTCGTCCGTTTGGCCAAGCAATTCATCGGCGGCAAACACCACTGGCATCGTGTTCGAATCAGCGGGCATTGGTCTTGTGAACATCTGAATCGATTCGGGCAATTGGTTGTCAGTTAACTCGATCGGTCCGTCAAATCCTTCTCGATTGGCGGTAACGAGCAACGCAAATCGGTTTCCGGCTGGAACCGCAAGCTGCTGACGCAGTTGAGAATATCGTTGGAAGTTCTGAACTCCCAACGTGAACGTTGGCTGATCCAAAGCAACGTCCAACTGGTAACGCACCATTGGCCCAAACCTTTTCAACGCGTTTTCGATTTCTACAAAATAGCGACCGTCTGCGGGAATAGTAACTTTCAGCTGGCTATCCGTCCCGACCGAATCCGCAGCACGTGCGAGGAGTCTGCCGTCGCCTCGACGGACTCTGACCGTGGTGTCAATTGTTGAACCGATGCGATGTCCGAATGCTTCGACTCGTAGGCGCTGCCCCTTGCTGGCGTTGAAGCCGAAGAAGTCTCGATCCATCCGAGTGTCCATCGTTCCATGGACGCTCAACGGCACCGAATGAAACATTTTCAACTTGCGGAAGCTGTCGTTCGGTTCAAGTTCATCAAAAATCTCTGTCGCTTCATCAAGCAGTCGCAACGGAACCGGCGTTGGGGTCGTTCCCAGATGGTCGGTGACCTGTATCGCGTCTTGATGCAAATCAGCCTGCTTGATGCGAAGCGTTTGTTTGATTGGGCCAAGACAATCCTCCAAGAATAAGATCTGCGACATTTCGCCAAGTTTTGCAACCGCTGGCCAAGCGATGCTCGGTCGAGGAAAATTGCCGACATGCATCCGGTAGTATGCGGTAGTATGACCTCGCCCTGCGGCGTCAGCCAGATGGATCCAATAGCGTCCGTCGGCTGGCAACTTGATCGATACAAACGGGTCTTGGGCAGTGAGTGGCGTGTCGTCCACGATGGCCAGCGATTCACCGCTTGGTCCGTGTAGCTCCAACACGGTATCGCAGAACTCGCCCAGTCGAATCCCCACGACCTCGATCGAAAGGCGATCCCCTTTAATTCCGTCCACCGCGAACCAATCGTGGTCCTCGTCGATCATGCTGCCTGACACGACCACTCCCACACCTTCGGGAAACTGTTCCGAATAAGCAACAGGCTCGATCAGCTGAGCATTTTCGCGGACGTTGTTGTCAGGCTCAACTTCGGCTATCGACGGGTAGGCTTCAACGTGCATGATTCGGTAATCGGAAACGCCTGAACGAGTCCTCAGCTGCACCATGTGCTCGCCCAACCGGCAGTCGGGAGCGATCTTTACTTTGATCATCACTTTTTTCGTGTTGATCACTTTCAGATCAAGCGCGCGAAAACCCTCGTCATAAAAGAACACCTCTTGCGTGTCGTTCAGACGCTCACCAACGAAAGTGAGCGTTTGGGTGGTGCCCCGCTGGACGCCTCGCGGCATCACGCGTGTCAGCGCGGGAGAGGATGCATTCGCGACATCTGCGTGTTCGCATAAACTGAAGCACAGGAGCACACAAAGCGAAAGAAGGGATCGCGTTGAGTTTCCTGTGAGCATGCGAATGAACTAAGACGAGTAGGATCGAGCGGAACGAATGGAGTCGATGCTGCGCTTCGGAAGTTGGCTCAAGCAAGCAGGTCGGAGCGAATTTTCCCGCCCTTCACAATTTCGATCGGACGGCCACCAGGGGACATCAATTCCTTTTGAGCATTGATTCCAAGGCAGTGATAAATGGTCGTGGCCCAGTCTTCGACCGACAAAGGACTGTCGACTGGCTCGCTGGCGATCGCGTTCGAGCTTCCAAACACATGCCCCTCGCGAATTCCACCACCCGCCAAAACGTTGCTGAAAACTTTTGGCCAGTGGTCACGGCCCGCTTGCGCATTGACCTTCGGTGAACGACCAAATTCCGACGTGACGCAAACGAGAGTCGAGTCAAGCATTCCGCGCTCGGACAGATCTTCAATTAGAGTTGAAAAAGCCCGATCGAATCGTGGAGCATTTTTGTTCATCGCCTGTTCAATCTTCTCATGATGATCCCAGCCTCCGCACGTAAGCGATACGAACCTCACGCCCGATTCAACCAACCGCCTCGCTACCAGCATCCGAGCACCGAACTCGTTCTTGCCGTATCGCGTACGCAGTTTGTTGTGCTCTTTCGTAATATCGAACGCTTCGCGAGCTTCTTTGGAACTTACCAGCGAATACGCTTTTTGGTAGAAGGAATCCATCGCATCGATCGAGTCAGATTGTTCTCGCTGACGGAAATGATCGTTGACGATGTCGAGCAATTTACGGCGCTTTTCAAAACGCTCTATGCTGACGTTTTGCGGTAAGGACAAGTCACGAACGCGATAGTCGCCTTTTGCCGGGTCAGAACCAAGACTGAAGCCAGCGTGAGCGGAGCTTAAATATCCGGCTCCCGAATGTTCGTTGGGAACTTTAGGAATCAGCACGTAGGGCGGCAAGTGATTACGGGATCCAAACTGTTGAGAAACCACGCTGCCGATGCTGGGATACCGAATCGCCGGACTGGGCCGGTAACCGGTGAACATGTTGTGCACTCCGCGTTCGTGCGCCGCCTCGCCATGGCTCATCGAACGAATGACGGTTAGCTTGTCCGCGACTCGGGCCGTCTTTCCAAGCAATGACGAAAATCGGACTCCGGTCTGTTTCGTAGCGATACTACTGAGCGGGCCTCGATACTCGATCGGTGCGTGTGGCTTGGGGTCGAATGACTCCTGCTGCGCGATCCCGCCGGGCAAGAAGATGAAAATAACCGACTTCGCAGTGCCTTCAACATTCTCGAATCGCTTTTGGTCGGCCTGAACCGCCTGCATTCGCAGAAAATCGGTCAAAGAAAGCCCCAACCCACCAACGGCTCCCACCGTCAAGACATTGCGTCGACTGAGAAAATGATCATGGCTCGACATTGAGCGATTCCGTTGGAAACTAGTATCGACCAGAGAGTATAACCCGGTAGACGAGGTCAAGGTTACGGATTTGGTCGGGTTTTTGGCCGAGGAAGTGAAAGCACCCCCCTTCGTGAATCCCACAACGCGCCCATTTCAGTTCGAATCTGCCGCGGAACGCTATCCGTCACCGGTGAACGGCTTGGCACTTGATCAAACTATATTTCATTTCGTTCGCGTAAAACTGGCCCTGAATCATGTTCATCCGGCAACTTATTGATTCGCAAGTGCTCACCACATCAAGTGGCAAAGTTTACCGACTACGACAAAGCCGCAGACTGGCGAAACTCTGCTCGATCGTAGGGTGATCCCGGTTTTAACCGTTCTGATGACCGATGATTCTTCCAGACGCATGGGCGTGCCCAAGTCTGTCAAAAGATCTTCTTCGTTTCGCCTGCCGGAAAGTTTGGTCGCCATGAGTCGAACAGCCAGTCAATTCTCTCGACAAGCATCTTTCGTTTGGACGATGGCCATCGCCGTTTTGTTTGTGACAATCAACGGCATTGGGGCAGGTGATGCCATGGCTGAGTCCGGTTCCGTAGCCAAACTGGCCTCCAACAGTTCACGTCGCGGATCGAGCGAAGAGCCTCCCGCACCAACGGAGCACGGTAAGGCTAACTCAGAACACATGGAGGATGTGCAGCTCGATTCATCGGACAAGGGAACGGCGGGATCTGACAACTCCAGTCCGATCGAGGACATGGAGTCAACGGATGAGTTTGACGTTGACGCAGACGACAAAAATGACCGAGAGAAAAGCGAAAACGCTGGCAATGAAGTCTCCAGCCGTGTCGACGCCGATCAGCTTGACAAGATCGACAGTCCGAAACCGCGACGACTGTCTGAAATGAAGTTGATCAACACCGACACTCGATTGCTGCGAGTTAACATCGCCGAGACCGATCTGAAATCGCCTGCCGATCAATCGAGCGAATTGATTGCTCAAGGATTAAGCCACACGTCAATTCTTCCATCCGAAAAACGATTCGCTTGGGCGGCGCCCGACATCCGATACCAACCGCTGTATTTCGAAGACGTTGCACTCGAACGCTACGGTCAAACGCCGTGTGGTTGCGAGCTACGTCAGACAGCGTTGTCGGCAGCACATTTCTTTAAGTCGGCAGCGTTACTTCCCTACCAAATGATCGAACAAGACCCGCATTCATGCGATTGGCCACTCGGGTTTTGTCGACCGGGAACAGATGCGCCTTTCGTCTGGCAGAAACACATCAATCCGTAGCCAGCCGGACGACAGGTCGCAACGTCACAAGATGTGACGATTGGGCAGACTCTGGCCGTTGTCCCGTTTGTTTCGCTTGAGTTCACATCGCAGGTTGTTCCACCAATGCTGTGTTTCGTTTCGGTTTATGACGATCGTAACACTCGTCAGGATTATTCTTCTTCCAAGGCGGCGCAGTCGTGAACGAATCGGACAGCAAATTCCTTATCAACGCATGGCGTCAGCCAGCCTGCCGGGCGAAGCAATCGTCGCTTAGATCGGATGTCTTCCGTGGGGCTACACTCGCGTCTTTCGCACTTCTGTTCGTGATCGGGTGCTCGGCGCAACGTAAAGCGTCTCTTGAGTACGAACCCATCTGCCAGCCGTGTGCGGATGTTTACCAGCGAATCGAAAATGCAACGATTGATGACTGCGATTGCGATGGTTCCTGCCAAAACGGTTGCGACGATCCGCTGCAAGTCTCTTTACCTCCAGTCACGATTTCGAATTTTTCCGAACAGGAAGCGTGGGAGTTGACCGTGGATGAGTGCGTTCGTCTGGCGCTGACGAATAGCAAGGTGCTGCAAAAGTTGGGCGGCGTTGTCACAAACTCTCCAGCGGCAGTCAC
Organism: uncultured Pirellulaceae bacterium; assembly: GCA_937928215.1. Lineage (GTDB taxonomy): Bacteria > Planctomycetota > Planctomycetia > Pirellulales > Pirellulaceae > Mariniblastus. Next base: position 9,983 of record CALFWL010000059.1, read on the forward strand.
CACTTTGTTTGATCAAGCCATCAATGAAACCAGCGGCGGCGGAATCGAAGCAGCGTTGTCAGCCTTTGACGCTCAGGTCAACTCCAGCCTGTTCTTCAATCACAACGAACGAAAGTTCAACAACCTTTTCTTCGGCGGCGGTGCTGCCGCAGTGACGACCGACGCAGCGGCGTTTCGCACAGATCTTTCCAAAACAACGGCCACTGGAACTCGCTTTACACTGCGAAACCAGATCGACTACAACCGGAACAATGTTCCCATCAACCGTTTTGGCAGCGTTTACGACTGGTTGAATTTGGTCGAGGTTCGGCAGCCACTTTGGCGAGGAGCCGGAACGGCCGTCAATCGCATCGCCGGGCCGAACGCGATGCCGGGAGTCTACAACGGCGTCTTGATTTCGCGAATTCGATCTGACATTTCATTGGCGGACTTTGAGCGATCCGTTCGAGACTTGATCCGTGACGTTGAACGTGGCTACTGGGAGCTATACTTTGCCTACCACGATTTGAACACTCGGCTTGAAGCGCGCGATGCGGCTCGTGAGGTCTGGGAAAACCGTAAGCTGCGACTGGACAACGGCATCGGTCGTCCCGACGACGAAGCTCAGGCCCGCCAGCAATACTTCAGTTTCCAGGCTCAATCCGAATCAGCACTGACGGGTACCACGAATGGCCAGCCGGGGGTTCTGGGGGCCGAGCGAACACTCCGGCGACTGCTTGGGCTAGCGCCCGTTGATGGTCGACTGATTCGCCCTACCTCTGATCCCGCGATCGCCCCGGTTGTACTGGATTGGGAGCAATCGCAATCGATTGCACTTGAGCGACGAGTCGAAATCCGGCGTCAACAGTGGTCCATCAAACAAAGGCAGCTTGAGCTTTGTGCCAGTCGAAATTTGAATCAATGGCAATTTGACGTCGTTGGCCAGTACGGGTTTCGAGGCTTTGGTGACAACTTGTTTGGCAGTCGCAGCCGCCCTGAAGGGAGTGCTTTCGATGACCTGATCAATGGCGACCTTGATGATTGGCAAGTCGGGCTTGAATTGGGCGGAGCCATCGGAAAGCGGCGCGGCTACGTGGCAATTCGCAATGCCGAGCTGAATCTGGCTCGTGAGAAAACGATCCTGAAAGAACAAAAGCGCCAGTTGCTTCACGATTTGAACGCAGCGTTTGTCGAGGTCGACCGAGCCATGGCAGCCATTCGCACCAGCTACAACTCGAACGTTGCTGTCCAAGAAGAGTTGCTGCCGAAACGGAAACGAGTCGACGCAGGTCAGGACGAAGTGTTCTTTCTGTTGGACACTCAGCAAAGGGCCACAGCCGCAGCCAGCAACGTCCATCGCGCGATTGCGAACTACAACCAAGCGTTGTTGGAATACGATTACGCCTGTGGCCGATTGCTACAGCGACACGGAATCACCTTGGAGGAAGGTCCATGGGATGCTGCGGCGACCGCGAATGCGTTCGAGCGAGCGCCTTATTTTCAAGCTCGCGGCCCCAACGTGTGCGATCGCGACGTTTGCCCGGTCAGTGCCGGACCGCTGGTACAATGAGCTAAATCCGTTCGCCCGGAAAACAGCGAAGTTTGACTTTCGCACTTTTTCAGAATCTCGCTACGCGAAACCTGTTTTTATCAGGGAGTCGTTGACTCTTGGCTCGAAAACGGCCTATCAGAAATCGCCAAAAACGCGAGTAAAATCAATTTCTGCGAACGTCGAACTAGGCACTCGCCAAGAATTAAATGACGGATTTGAAATAGCGGATTTGAGTACTCAAACCCACGCATTTCACCACCTGGTCGTCTTGCAAATCCGCAGGTACTGTTCGCGAGTGCGAACGCATCAAGTCAGCGGGGCGATCCAACCCAGTCCCATGCCTCGCGAGCCTTGATGATGCCGTATTCCATATAGGCCTGACCGCTTTCCATCATGCCGGGAAAATCTTCGCAACATGAAACGCAACATGGCTCAACAGGAATCGTGATGGTCTTGGGCACCATGCGGCATCGACGCACCGGAACGCGAACTGAAACCGTGTACGGCACTCGAACCGAGTAAGTATGCACTCGTTTGCGGGCAACCTTGCGGGGGACCATCGCGTAGGTGATCTTGGATCGCTCTTGCGGAACGTCTTCCCAGTACAGTCGAGTCCGAGTGAAAGGGACATCTCGGTACTTGGTCTTGTAGACGGTTCGCGTTTTGACCTCAGGAACCATCACCGTGTACGCACGTGTTTTGATGTCGGTCACGGTTTCGGTTTCCGTGCGATAAGTGGTACGAGTCCGAATCTCGGGCACCATTTCTGTCACCGTTTTCGTCACGATGTACGGCACCTTGCGTTTCACGTCCACATATTCGGTCTTGGTGCGAATCTCGGGTACGTTCACCGTGTATTCCACTTCGCGAACGATCGGTTTTTCGTAATATTCCGTTTCGTTGATTTCCTTGTAGGTTAATTCAGGAACATCGACGGTGTAGGTTTCCGTTTCCTTTTTTGGAACGCGAACCACGTACTCCTCCGTAGTTACTTCGACCTTGGTGTCGTCCGGGATCGTCATCGTGAATTCCTCTTCGACCACGTACGGCACCTTTTTCAGGTAGCGTTGATCGACCATCCGAGTTTGCTCTTCCGGAATCTTTACAGTGTAAGGAATTCGTTTCGTCTTCACGTCGTCAATGAACCGAGTGACCTGACGAGGTTTCGTTCGTTCCTCTTCGCGGAACGCTTTGACGGGAACGGGCCGCTCTCTCGTTTCCTGGCGAAACTTCGTGACTTTGAAGGACCGGCTTTTCATTTCAGTTCGGTAGTCGTAAACCGTCACTTCGCCCGTGCGACGTTCCGTTCGGTACTTCAGCCTCGGAACCATCCGAGTTTTCGTTTCCAGTCGAAAGACGATCTTGGGCACCTCGTAAGGAACCTTGGAACTAACGGTTCGATAAGAGGTATACGGAACCTGCTGAGTCACCACGTTCGGGCACCAACGATTTTGCCGAACGGTTTGCGTTCCGATACAACAGGTTGTGCAACCGCACATGTCCTGTCCAACGTTACACGTCGGGACGTTGACGGTGCATGACTGCCAGTAGCCAAGGTCTCGCGTTACGTTTCGATATTTCGTTTCGGGCACCTGCCGACTGACGGTGCGATACGCAGTCTGCATGATTTCGTATGGAACTTTGACTTTGAAGGACTGAGCCGAATGTTCAACATAGGGAATCCTTGCGTTCAGTGGCTTGATCACTCGTCGCGGCACCTGAACCTTGACGGGGTAGTTCACTTCGACCGTGTCTTCATAAGGCACACTGACCGTATACGTTTCGCTTTTCATCACGGTGTCAGGAACTGAGACCGTGTATTTAACTTGTTCCTCGCCGGGCTGAGCCACTTGGTTCTTCTGAGTCTCTTCCCGAAAACGAGTCTCCTCTCGGTAGGTAATGTACGTTTCAGGAACTTGGCGAACGGCTGGCTCGGTGCGGTACTTCGTAACTTTTCGAAGCCCTTTCACTTTCTTGTATTCGACATAAGGTCGCCGGATCGTGCGAGTCCTTTTCTCGTCCACGTATCGAATCACCTCACGCTCGCGTTCTTCCTTGCGAGTCGTCATGACTGGCTTGCGAACGATCTTGTTCCGAGCGACCTTCTCGTAAGTCGTTACGAGCCGAGTTCGTTTCTGCGGCACCTGGACCACGTAGCGACGCTCGACTGGTTCCTGCTCGGTGATTTCGCGGTATTTCGTTTCTTCGACTTCCTTCTTGACGGGAACCATCACGGTGTAAGTCTGTTCGACTGGAACCTTGTACGATTCTTCGCGATCGACCGATTCTTCTCGCTGCTGAATCTTAGGCACCATCACGGTATAGTTCTGCTGTTCGGGAACCTGATATTCCTCTTTTCGATTGATGGTGTATTTTTCGTACCGAGGTTCCTTGACGTTGACCGTGTACTTTCTGATTTTGGCAACTCGATCCTGGACCGTTTGATAAACCGTGTAAGGTTTCTGCCGAGTCTCAGTGCGATAACGAGTCTCCAGCACCGTGCGATAGTGCGTTTCCCAACACGGCACATAAATCGTCTTGGTCACGCAAGTCGGCGCGCAACATCCACCGCACTGACATCCCAATTCATGAGTCGACGTTGCGGGCGCGGTCATTGGCAGACCCATCGTCGGATTTATCAGCGGCACACCAAATCCGCCCGACGGCAAACTGGGTGCCGGCAGAGAATTGAGCGACGACGAGCTTGGGTTCGTCAATGTTGGAGGAACATTCGGAGTTTGCCCCGCGGAGCTTCCAGCAGTCGAACCGTTCTGCAACGGCCAGTTAGAACCTTGTTCAAATGAAGAAGCTGGTCCTGGGAGTGGCAGGTCGCTCTGTCGAGTCGCGGGACGGTACCGGGTCGTTAGCGGGCTTGCCAAACGTTTCGGAACGGGCAAGACATCAGCGACGGCTCCGGGATGCGATCGTGGAGGCTGCTCCAACGGTTTCGAACGTTCATCCGCATCAGGCACAAATTGAAACGCGACGCGCGTTAACGATCGCTGGCTACTTCGAGCATCGAATCTCTGCCCGACCACAGCGACGGTCAGCAGGCAACAGCCTGCAAGACCCGCAACGAAAACGTGGTGGCGAAATTTCATGTGGCAACGCGCAAGCAACAACGTTTCGTGACACTTCGCCCGAAGGAGATGCCGCGACTGTTACGTTCGATGGAGGGACTTCAAGATGGAAAACAGTGCCATTTAGGATACTTGCGGACGCCCGACCGAACAAGCATCAGACGCGTCTCCATCGTGAAAATGAAGCCACTTCACCCGGAAAAATGCTGGTTTACAGCCTCTAGCATTGCCCGGCCCTTGTTCGATTCGGTTGTCAACAAAAATCGACGCTGATCGTCATCAATGTGTTCGATCTGGACGCTTAAATCGACGACGGGCAACAGATTTGCGATTCGCTCGGCCCACTCGACCACCAGCACCGCCCCATCCACAATCAATTCGTCTAGTCCCAGTTCGTCAACCTCGTCCGGGCTCTTGATCCGGTATGCGTCCAGATGAACCAGCGGCAGGCGACCGACGTGTGGCACCATGATGGTGAACGTCGGGCTGACCACATTCCCCGGTTTGATCCCCAGGCCGATTCCGATCGCCTGAGTCAACCGCGTCTTGCCGGCACCAAGGGTTCCGTCGAGCCCAATCACTGTCCCCGGCTCAACGACGGTCCCGATCGTCTGTCCCAGCCGGTCAGTATCTGCAAGACAGCTGCTGTCAAATTGAAACGGGGAAAGTTCAGACATGGCAAGGTTCGAAAATCAGGTCGCTCGTTGCAGTCCGCACAATGATTCTGGTGGTCACCGGCGAAGCGAGTTACATCAGTCAAGAAGCAGTGAAAGCTCTCAATGATCGTACCCTTGAGGCTTGATCGATTCGAGTGCCCCATCAGGCTGCCGGCTCCACAGCCCGTCGCCCTGCACGAACGAACCAATCCGGGTCAGCTGCGAACCCGATGGTTTTGCATCCTCTAGGGCCGCAACCTTGTCACTGGGAACCGCCAGAATCAATCCAAAATCCTCCCCGTCGGTCATCGCATGGTGCAACGCCCGCTTTTTAACCGATGCCGCGTCGGTTGGATCCTCAACTGACCCGCTCGCACGCTCAAACGCTGCATCCGCAATCGGAATCTGATCGATCGAGATTTCGGCTCCACAGTTGCTGGACTTCGCCATCGCATGAAGATCACGAGTCAACGAATCGCTCACATCGGTTGCAGCGTTGACGACGCCTCGTTCCACCAGATGCATCGCCAGCTCGACCGCAGGTTCGAACGACAAATGATGGCCCAGGATGCTTCCGCCAAAGCGACCAGAAACAAAGATCGCATCACCGGGCGAGGCCGTATCGATTCGCCAGGCTGCATCCAACGAATCAAGTTCACCCAGTGCTGTTGCGCCGATCACCAACGGTCCGTCCCAGCAATTGGTGTCGCCGCCGATGATCTGAATGTCGTGGTGATCGGCAAGTTTTTTGACACCTTGAAACAGCGTTTTCACTTGATCAAGAGAAAAGCTCCTCGGCAACATCCAGTGCAACACCACCGATTTTGGTTTCGCTCCCATTGCCGCGATGTCGCTCAAGTTGACCGCTAACGACTTCCGCCCGATCAAATCCAGCGGGTGCTGACGACTTAGGAAATGAGTTCCATCGGCGATCGTGTCGGTCGTGATCACCAACGGACGATCGGCTCCGCGGGTCACTGCCGCATCGTCGCCAATCCCGATCAGCACGTCGGGGTGAACCGAATCGCTGAACTGTTGCCGCAACCACTGATGAATTTCTCGTTCCAGACTTGCCATCGAATGAGCATAACCCAATGTCGTGTTCGATTGTATTTCTAAGGGCGCCGTTTTCGTATATTTCGTTTCTTTCGCGGTTGTGGTTGTAAAACTACTTCTGGAGGATGAACCGCGAAAGATGCGAAATGAACGAAAGACAGAATCAGGTGGAGGAGGTAAAGACACTTCAATGAATGGCACGGATCGGACTCGATTGAGAAATTGCAAAACCGAGCAATCCGCAAAAAACCTCACGCGAAGGCGCTAAGACGCAAAGGCACAAAAACCTCACGCAAAGGCGCGGGGCCAACGGATCGACGAACGTCGCGCTTTTGGATGAAGTGGCTTTGATCGAGTGCCATCGTGTTTGATTGTATTTTCAAGATCACCGTTTTCGCATATTTCGTTTCTTTCGCGGTTGTGGTCCTCGGTTGTGGTTTTAAAAGGCTGGTTGTACAAAACCGGTGCCAGCAATGGCTCGGTAGTCGGGCACCCAGCATTGAAGAACACCGAGACAAGAAACGGAAACGTCGCTGCTCATCTGGGGTGAGCAGCGACGATCCATGCGCGAACGATCTGGAGCCTTTCGCCGGCCTGATGGGTGTCAGTCGGCGTCGCAGCAGCCAATCAACGGGTCAGCCGTGAAGCTACCCGGATTTGGCCCCAGAACGGTTCGTTGTCTCGCAGGATGTAGAACATAAAGTTGTTCTGTTTGTTGATGTCTTCGCGTTCGAGAATGTAAGCAAGGTTTTCGATCGTCTCCGTTTTCCAGCCGTGCATTGCCACGATCACGTCGCCCATCATGATTCCTTCAGATTCGGCTGGACTGTCCTCACGAACCTCAACGACTCGAAGGCCACGCTTGTAATTTGGATGCCGGCCTTCCATTTCCGATGCTGGGACCGATGTCAGTTTCAAGCCGAGCGGTTTCCAAGCCAAACTACTGCTCTCAACGTGTCGCCGTTCCAAGTCAAACGAAATCTGATCGATCAAAGCTCCATCTTGAATCTTCAGCGTCAACCGTGAGGACTCGCTAACTTCCAGTAACGATGATGAAATATCCATCGCCCGATTCACTCGGCGACCGTCAAGTTCGACAATGCGGACTCCACGTTCGACGCCGGCATTCGCAGCGGGGCTGGACGCAGCTACCGAGGTCACCACGACTTGAGGTTCTTCATCGACGTAGATCGTTTTCACCGCCATCCCGTGAAACACGCGGCTCTCGACCATCGTATCCATCAGCTTGGCAGCGACTTCCAGCGCGTCGTTGACCGGGATGGCAAAAGCGATTCCCTGGGCTCCAATACGAACCGCGACGTTGATACCGATCATTTCGCCATTCATGTTCAACAGTGGACCACCCGAATTGCCAGGGTTGATCGCAGCATCGGTCTGGATCAGATTTCGATAGACCTGATCGTCATTTACTTGGACGGTCCGCCCAAGCTGGCTGATGATTCCCACCGTGACCGTATGCTCGTAGCCATACGCATTTCCAACGGCCATAACCGTTTCAGCCAGCATCAGATCAGACGACGTACCGATCTTGATCCGAGGCAGCGGTCGAGCCAGATCAACTTTCAGAATGGCGAGGTCGGTTTCCGGATCATGAGCCAGCAATTTCGCGGTCGTGCGTTGTCGATCGGCGGTCGTGACCTCGATCTCACGAACTCCCTGCACAACGTGATAGTTTGTCAGCACGTAACCCCTTGAGTCAATTACGACTCCGGTCCCCATGCCGTTCACTTGCTTCAGTTCGCTGATCTTGCTGTCACCGTCATCCGCACGAACGGTTTTTCGTCCTCGCAGATTCACGACCGACATATTGCAGTTGCGAACGGCTTTGACCAAAGGCGTGACACGACGATCGACCTCCGCCGATGCGTCGTTCGCAACCAAGTGCAGCAAGCCACATCCGGTTAGACAGATCGCCAGTAACCGGATTCCAAGGTTTATTCGAAGATGCATAAGCCGGGTCTTGCTTATCGTGGGTCGTGACGGGCCTGGTTTCGAACTGCGGGATTGTCGAAACCGAGCGAGCATAATGCTCACAAGCCGTTAAATCGGACCCAAAGCCTTGCCCCGTTAGAAGGGAATGAACCGCCGTAACAGTTTATCCAGCTTGCGAAAGAAGCCTGAAGTATTCGCAAAAATCGCTAAAGTTCAGGCGGTGGGCAATGTCGCCACGGGCTCACGTCCGGATCGAAACTCAGCCATGAAACTTCAAGGATCGCCACGGGTACAGCGTGCATTGTTCGGCGCGTATGCGGAACGCCGCCCATTCTACGCCAGCCACACCGACCGAAAACGCGCCATTGGCAAGCAAAAATTGAAGCAACAGTTGCTACGCTCGCCAGATCGTGGAAGCGTTACAGCGGATAACTTTGCCGTGGGAACCTTTGCAATCGGGTGCGAGCCAGCAATGCCATCCAACCAACGTGCAGATTAAAACAAATTGTAGATACGGCTTGCGTCCAAGCAGACGACGAAAACCATCAGGGCGAGGATCATTGCGAGCCCGGCGTAGGTCAGTAGAGCTTGAGTTTTCTCGTTGACCGGGCGTCGAAAAATTCCTTCGTACGCTAGGAACAGCATGTGGCCTCCATCGAGCACTGGAATCGGCAGGAAGTTCACCACCGCAAGGTTCGCACTTAGAAACGTCAGAAACAACAACAGGGGTGAGGTGCCTCGCGACGCTTCCGACGTGGCAACCACCGCGATCGTGCCTGGGCCACCAAGGTTTGTAGGTGAGATCTGCCCACTTACTAGCTTGCCAAATGTTCTGAAAACCCGTGTCCCATCACTCCAAACCTGAGTGCAACCGTTGCTGAATGCATCGCTCCATGAAGCCGACTGGTAGTGTGCTTCGGCTGGCTTCAAAAGTAGCCCACGGAACGTCAGAAAGTGTTTGTCGGAAGCCACCGACGATAAAGTTACCTTCTTCAATTCTGAACCACGTTTGACTTCAATCTGAATTTTCGACCCGGTTTTCATCCGTTGCAGATTTTCGTGTATTTCGGCCCAGCTGATTTCATCATCAAGCAATTTTTTGATTGGGTTTTTGACGAAGCCTTGAAATGCAGGATCGTTTTTCTGTTCGTCAGAAAACAGGTATTCGATCGAGACCAATTCATCGCTCGGTTTCAACCCCGCGGAGTCTGCTGGAGAATTTGGTTCGACGATCTCGATCGTTCGTGTAATCGGAATGGCAACGCCCAATGAATCAATCGCGATAGGCAGATTTGGTCCAATACCGGATGTTGCGCTCGGGATCACGGGCTTGATCGTAACATCCATCGTTTCGCCATCACGTTTAATCGTTAAATCAACCTCACCTTCTTCCCGCGCCACAGCGATCATTCGCTGTTCCATCGTCAGCAGGTCTCCACGAGCTTTTCCGTTGACCATCAAGATTTCATCACCAATTTGAAGTCCTGCTTCAATTGCCGGTGAGCGTTGTTGCAGTGCCGCAATCGGTTCCCATCCAACAGAAAACCCGAAATCCCGCATTGGGTTGGGAGACAGCTTGGTTGAGACACGCTTCGATTTCTCACCATCCTTGCCTTCGCGCTCAACAACGAACTCAATCGTTTTGTCGATTCGCTGAATCAAAGCCTCGTGCAGTTCCATTCTTGTTTCAACCGGGACATCGTCGACACGAATGATTTTATCGCTTGGTTCGATGGCGGGATTCGCAGCGGCGGCAGGGCTGCCTTCCAACGGCTTGGCAGCAACGACGGTGGTCACTTGTTGATTCACCCCGAACCTCGCAAGATCTTTCATCTCGCGAGACAGTCCGACTTGAGGAGTAATCTCTAGCGATTGTATGTCGCCATTTGGCCGTTCGACTTGGACCGAGATTGGCTTGTCTGCCTTCTGCAATACGATTTCCTGAGCCAAGTCGAGGTAAGTGAAGTAACCCTCCACCTCTTTGTTACCTATTCGTTTAAACTTCGCGCCCGCGAGATTCTGCTCCCACGCCGGACCTCCACCGACAACGCTTCCCACATTTGGTGGTGCGTAATCAACGCCAGAGCGAAACGCAAAGGCAGCAAAGACAACAGCAAAAATCAAATTGAAGATCACTCCGGCCGAGATGATCGCCATTCGCTGAGGCACGGACTTGGCCAAGTAGCTGCGAGGATCGATCTTGGTCCGATCGACCAGGCCTTCGGGCGTCAACGCAGAAGAAACCGATGCGTCGCCATCCTTCATCGACTTGCGGACCTCCTCTTCTAGGTTGCCTGGATTGTCGTCCTGGCCAAGCATCTTCACATAGCCACCAAACGGCAGGATTCCGATACCGTATTCGGTTTCGCCCCAAGTCCAGTGAATCAGACGACGAGGGACAATCACTCGGTCACCGATCTTGATGTCGAAAGCGTCAAAGCCGACATAGAACTTGTCGCACTTCACGCCGCAAGCTTTGGCCAGCAAAAAGTGCCCCAGTTCGTGCACGAAAATCACGGCTCCCAAGCCCAACACGACCTTGAAAATCGCTAAATAACTGGCAGGGTCCAACCAAAAACTGGCCAGCACGAAACTGGTAGCTAGGTTCAGTCCGTTCTCAATCACGCAAACATCCACCGCGACATCTCCTGACGAGCCCACTTGTCCGCGGCGAACAAATCGTCCAGCGTCGGGGTGGGATCAAAATTATGTTGTTCGACGATCTGTCGACATGCCGTCGCGATGCCGTCGAAAGAAATTTCATTGTTCAAAAAAGCTTCTACGGCTGACTCGTTGGCCGCGTTCATCACGGCTCCGGCCGTGCCGCCAAGCTGAGCCACCTCAAACCCCAGCGCCAAAGCTGGGAACCGCTCAAGATCGGGTGGCAACAGCTCCAACGTCATCCCGGAGCTCAAATCCAGCTTGGGCGACGGACCGGGTAAACGGTTCGGCCACGTGAAAGCATATTGGATCGGCAGCTTCATGTCGGGAGGGCTCAGCTGAGCGATGGACGATCCATCGGTGAACTCGACGATCGAATGAATAATTGATTGAGGGTGGACGACGACCTCGATCTGAGACGCCGGAACATCGAACAACCATCGCGCCTCGACGATTTCCAAGGCCTTGTTCATCATGGTCGCCGAATCGATCGAGTTCTTTTTTCCCATGTTCCAGGTCGGATGAGCCAACGCCTGATCGACCGTCACGGTTTTCATCTGCTCGCTTGAGAAGTCTCGAAACGGTCCGCCGCTGGCGGTCAGGATGATGCGACTGACTTCGTTGGCGTTTCCCGACTGCATCGCCTGAAAGATCGCGCTGTGCTCGCTGTCGACTGGCAGAATCCGAGCGTTCGTTTCGGCGGCCCGGCTGGCCAATTGCTGACCCGCCACGACCATGGTTTCCTTATTAGCCAACGCAACCGTTTTTCCCGCATCGATGGCGGACCAAGCGGATGGCAGACCGGCGATGCCGACAATGGCGGCCAGCACAATGTCGATGTTCTCTGCCGTGGCCAGCCGAGTCAGTGATTCGTCTCCGATATGAAAGTCCCAGCAGTCCTGCGAGCAATCGGGGAAACTGCCCGCGTTGATTGGATCGGTGCCGACCACCCAGTCTGGTTTGAACTCATCTGCCTGAGCCGCCAACAAGTCAATTTGAGAATGGCCCGACAAACCGACGACGTTAAATCCCTCCACCGCACGGACCACGTCCAACGCGCTGCATCCGATGCTGCCGGTGGAACCGAGGATGGCGATGTTTTTGGGGGAAGTCATATTCTATGTTACTGGCGAGTTCGAATTTGACGCTCGCCCGGCACGGTCTCAGTCAGATTCCACCCGCCGTCGTTGGCTCGTGGATGTTGCGAAAATGCAACCTGGGAAGTCGAATTGGCGACAGTCGAAGGGGTAGCGTATCAGATAGATCCGTCTGCCTAGGTTTTGGGACGAAATCGGCTCCAGCTGACCGGCTTTTGGATCAGCAAGGGTAATCTATCCAACTTACCTCGTAAAACGCTCGCCGATTGTAGAAATCGTCGGTTTTCAGGGCAAGCCGAACCTTTCGTCGCACTGGAATCGAGAACATTTCACGGTTAGGATTTCGAACGGCGGTTTCCGGCGGAAGTTCGTCACTCGTGGTCCGCCATCAAAACGGAAGGTGAAGAGCGTCAGGCTGTGAAATTCCGCGTCGGACGCCTTTCGACGGAGGTTCATCCCGCTTTTGGCGCACGACGTGCTCCCGTTGGAGGGCTTAACCAAATGAGCTGACGTGATGTCGCGTTGGTTCAACATGGCGTTCGATCGCGCGAACGCGTTTGATCAGACTTTTTGCGTTTCGTGTCGCTAGCCCCAATGTCGGGCCAGCTGCGGTTCGCAAGGCGGTCCGGTCGCAGTCAATCCATTCAGATATTGAGACTTGAATATGGACGATCAATCGAAAAACGGTGGCGAAAACAAGGGTGGTTCGGCCGTTTGGTTCGCCATCATTATTGCTTCTTCCCTTGGGATCGTGGGTCTGCTGCTGTTCAACCAGCCCAGCCGGACGCTGGCATTCCCTGAGTTTCAAAGTCTACTGGAAGCCACACGGTTTTCTGAAACGGACCGAGGCACACTGGTCACCAACGAGAAGGAACTGACCGGTCGCTTAGTGATTCCGTCCCGAAAATCAGGCGGCAAATCCATCGAGTACAGCCGCCCGACGGACGTGAAAGTTGGGGATCGCACCATCACGGGGCGTGTCATGGTCCGCGAAGTCGGCGGTACCAATGGGGCCAACGGAATTACCAAAGCCGAATCTGTTCAATTCGTGGTCAAGAAACCAAACAGCGATCCAATCAACTCTAGCCTGAAGCAGCAGCTGACGGCCAGCAACGTCAGCTGGGAGTTTCAGCCGGGGCCATCGACGTTAGAAAAGTACGCGATGCCGATTCTGTTTTCGGCACTGATTTTCGGCTTGTTCATTTACATGATGCGAAAACTCAGCGGCTCCGGTGGTCCGATGCAGTTCGGTCGAAGCCGCGGAAAATTGCACGCGGAGGAAGATCTCGGTATCAGCTTCGATGACGTGGCGGGAATCGATGAAGCAGTGGATGAAGTCAAGGAAGTCGTCGACTTTTTGCAACACCCTGAAAAGTATCAAAAGCTGGGAGGGAGAATTCCTCGCGGAGTCCTGCTGGTTGGACCTCCCGGAACCGGGAAGACGTTGCTTGCCAAAGCGATCGCGGGCGAAGCGGGCGTGCCGTTTTTCAGTCTCTCAGGGAGTGACTTCGTTGAAATGTTCGTCGGCGTCGGTGCGGCTCGGGTCCGAGACATGTTCCAAGTCGCCGAAGCAAAAGCACCGTGCATCATTTTTATCGATGAACTGGATGCGTTGGGGAAAACTCGCGGTGGAAACGCGGTGGGGGGCCACGACGAACGTGAGCAAACGCTCAACGCCTTGTTGGTCGAAATGGACGGTTTCAGTTCGAACAGCGGAGTGATCGTGATGGCCGCAACCAACCGTCCCGAAACGCTGGATCAGGCATTGATGCGTCCCGGTCGTTTTGATCGACACGTTCTGGTGGATCGTCCTGACGTCAAAGGCCGCGAGGACATTTTGAAAGTCCACGTGAAAAATGTGAAGCTCGATCCAAATGTTGATCTCAAGCATGTCGCGTCGATCAGCCCAGGTTTCGGTGGAGCCGAACTGGCCAACCTTGTCAACGAAGCTGCCTTGCTGGCGGCTCGGGGCGGCCAATCAACGGTCGTGATGGAGAATTTTAACGAAGGCGTTGAACGAGTAACCGCTGGGCTTGAGAAAAAACAGCGGGTGATGAACGGAGACGAAAAACAGCGAGTCGCCTATCACGAAGCGGGGCACGCACTGGTCGCATTCAGCTTGCCGAACACCGATCCGGTCCACAAAGTTTCCATTATTCCTCGTGGCCTAGCCGCGTTGGGGTACACGATGCAGCGCCCGACCGACGATCGGTACTTGATGACTCAAGGCGAACTGGAAAGCCAATTGAAAATCCTGCTGGCGGGAACGTTGGCGGAGGAGTTGATCTACAAGGACATTTCTACAGGAGCGAGCAACGATCTGGAAAGAGCCACCGATATCGCTCGGGCCATGGTCATGCAGTACGGCATGAGCAGCCTCGGTCGCATTAACTTTCGCGAAGATCGCAGCAGCCCCTTCCTGTCCGGGTCCGGAGGATCGATTGGCGCACGACAGTACAGCGAGAAAACGGCTCACGAAATCGATGGCGAAGTTTCTCGTATCATTGATGAGGCACTCGAAGCGGTCCGCAAAATGCTGGTCGAACGAAAGCCCGCGTTACTCGCATTGACCGAGCGTCTGATCGAAGTCGAATCCGTGGACTCGACCGAGCTGAAGCGGATCATGGACGAAAACTCGACCGGTCCGATGCTGGTTCCGGGAACAGAAACAAAAGCGTCAAAACCGGAACGACCTGCTGTCGCCGACGCTGACTCCGACGGGCAAGACCTTGCCGCAAACAATTAAGCATCGGCTGATAAGTAGGTAGTGTATGCTCCCAGATTGCGATCCACCTGAACCCGTAGGGTCAAAAAAGTGTGCGCCGTGAAAGGTGTTGATATTCAGTGGGTGTAATTCCCGCCCGGCGACGGATCGCTCCAGCCGGTAGCATCCCAAACGATGGGGGAGGTAACGAGTTCATCGAAGCTTTGGGAGTAAC
>CALFWL010000060.1 GCA_937928215.1 uncultured Pirellulaceae bacterium
GTTTCCACGGTCGCGGACTGCCCCGAGCCCGCAGCGAAACGGGCCTACTGATCCTCGCTCAGAACCTTCTGCGTCTGGATAAACTCCAACGCAACGCCGCAAAACCCGAAAAAACGTGACTCAAAAAGCTGCACGACCTCTGATATTTGCGTTGCCGGGAGTCCGACCCGGCGGAGCTGGATGCTTGGTCAATAAGACGGGGAGCGGGCGGAGCCTTCCCCTCCCTGATATTGCTTCTGCTCTTTCGTCCAAGGCACGATTCATGCTCGCTCAATCGGGAACGCGATCACGTCGCTGATTGATTCGGCTTTTAGTGCCAGCATCACCAAGCGATCGACTCCCAACGCGACGCCTGCACATGCGGGCAAACCGTGCTGCATGGCTTGAAGTAAACGGCTGGTTTCCGGAAGACGTTTTTCTCCATCGCTCGCTCGGCCTTCATTGTTGACTTTACTTCTGCAAGAAAGCTCAGCGGGGTCGAGCAGTTCGTGATATCCGTTGGCCAGTTCGACCCCGTCCACGTAAATCTCAAAACGCTCGGCAACGCCTTCGTCAGATCGAACAATTGCCAACGCCGACTGACTGGCGGGCCAATCGTAGATCATTTTAGGCTCGGGCGTTTTCGCCAACGCGGGTTCAACGACCGATGTCAGCAACAAGTTCAGCCAGTCGTCGCGATTCACGCTGTCACTGAAACCGGTCGAATCGACGCTGAATGAATCGCACGCTTGTCGAAGTTCTTCGATGCTGGCCGAAATTGCATCGATGCGGACGTACTGATCGAAGGCATCAGCATAAGTCAGTCGAACGGTGGGAGGTCGATCGAGGATCGTTTCTACCAATTCGGCCAGCAAGTTCATTCCTGCTTGCATGTCGTCGCCCACTTGGTACCACTCAAGCATCGTAAATTCGGGGTTGTGAATCGACCCCCGTTCTTCGCGGCGAAACGCTTTGCAAATTTGATAGATCGCGGTCGCTCCACCGGCCAACAACCTCTTCATGGAAAACTCAGGCGACGTTTGCAGCCAGAAGGGCATTGCGGCACCGTCGGCGCGGCCCATTACCGCGTTTGAATCAACTTCAATCGGATGGAGATGTCGGTCTACCACCGTATCACGAGAAAGCAACGGCGTTTCAACATGGATAAACTGACGCCGCCGGAAAAACTGATGGACACGGTCCAGAATGTCTGATCGAGCCTTCAAGTTTTCGATGGACGCCGTCGATAGAAAGTCAGCCAGTTTGGATCGAGTAACCATGTTGCCGGTTCGGATTTATCTTGTTGGATTCCGCTGACGTGAATGACACTCGCAGCGATCACGAGTATCATTGGATCACGCGTTATCTTACCAGAACTCGCTTCAACTGGTCGCTCGCTTGAAAACACTGATTGTCATCCCTGCTCGATTGGCATCGACTCGATTGCCACGGAAACTCCTGCTTGCGAAAACTGGCAAAACGCTGATTGAGCACACCTATTTGGCAGCCCGAGGAAGTCGAAAAGCTAGTGAGATCATCGTGGCGGCGGACGATGGCCAAATCGTGACTGCGGTCGAAGGCTTCGGCGGTAACGCTCGGCTGACAAGTGCCGATCACCTTAGCGGCACCGACCGAGTGGCTGAGATCGCGGCGGCATGTCCCGAATTTGACCTGATCTGCAACGTCCAAGGAGATGAACCCGAACTTCCGGGGGACGCGATCGATCTTGCCATTGGTTTGTTGGAGCGGGACGCCGGCGCGGCGATGGCGACTTTGGCGACGCCCATCCGATCCCCCGAGCAATTGAGCGATCCGAATTGTGTCAAAGTAATCGCCGATGCGAACGGGCGAGCAATGTATTTCAGTCGCAGCCCGCTTCCGTTCCCTCGACAATGGCAGTCTGACGATTGGAAAAGCCTTGAGGCTGACTCGGCGGCTCCATTTTCGCAACATATTGGGCTGTACGTTTACCGACGAGATTTTTTGCTGCAAATTCCAGATCTTCCCGTCCCCGACTGTGAGCGAATCGAGTCGCTGGAACAATTACGAGTCCTTCACGCGGGGCATAAAATCGTAGTCGGAATGGTTGATCATCCCGTTGTCGGAATCGACACGGCAGCTGATTATGCGGCGTTTGTCAGCCGACAGACAAGCTGATAAAATCCTGCCTCTTTACAGATCCGTCGGACTTTTTTTAAGCGCTGCCAATTCATGACCAAACATATCTTTGTCACCGGTGGCGTCGTCAGTTCTCTGGGAAAAGGGCTGACCAGTGCGTCGGTTGGGATGCTCTTGGAGCAGAGCGGCCTGAGCGTCCGGATGCAGAAACTGGACCCTTATATTAACGTCGACCCAGGGACGATGAGCCCCTATCAACACGGTGAAGTTTACGTGCTGGACGACGGCAGCGAAACGGATCTGGACTTGGGCCATTACGAACGATTCACTCACGGCCCGTTGACTCGTGATTCCAATTACACGACCGGCCAAATCTACTTGAACGTGATCGAAAAGGAGCGGCGGGGCGAGTTTTTGGGCAAAACCGTTCAGGTGATTCCGCACATTACCAACGAGATCAAATCCTGCATTGCTGCGATCGCGGAAGATGATGTTGATGTCGTTATCACCGAAATTGGCGGCACCGTAGGCGACATTGAAAGCCTGCCCTTCATGGAAGCGATTCGTCAATTCTCGCTGGACGTCGGGAAAGAAAACTGTCTGTACATGCACTTGACGCTGGTACCGTATTTGAAGGCGGCTGGCGAACTGAAAACAAAGCCGACTCAGCACTCGGTCGGCTTGTTGCGACAGATTGGTATTCAACCCGATATTTTGATTTGCCGCACCGAACGAAGCCTGGCCGCCGACGATCGAGAAAAGATCGCTTCATTCTGTAACGTTCCCGTCCAGCACGTGATCGAAGAGAAGGACAAGGACTTTTCAATTTACGAGGTGCCACTGAGCCTCGTCGAGAACAAGTTGGACTCGATCATCATCAAACAGTTGGGCTTGAAGCGTAAGCCGCTCAACCTTGAAAAGTGGCGTGACCTGTTGCATCGATTGCGAAACCCAGAAACAGAACTCAGCATCGCCGTGGTTGGAAAATACGCAGAACACAAGGACGCTTACAAATCCATTTACGAATCCATCGATCACGCCGGGATGGAAAACCATGCTCAGGTTCGCATCGGCAGCATCCAAAGCGAAGTGATTGAGCGCGACGGACCCGAACGAGTACTAAGCGGATACGACGGCGTGTTGATCCCTGGCGGATTCGGCGAACGTGGAACGGAAGGGAAGGTCGAAGCCATTCGGTGGGCGCGCGAGCGAGCGATTCCGTTTTTCGGAATTTGCCTCGGGATGCAATGTGCCGTAATTGAGTTTGCTCGCAATGTCGCCGGACTGGAAGGTGCGAACTCGACCGAGTTCGATAAAAATACCAGTCACCCCGTTATCGGATTGCTCGACGAACAACAGAACATTACAGACAAAGGCGGCACGATGCGACTGGGTGCGATGGATGCAAAAGTGCTTGCGGGAAGCCGGTCACTGGATTGCTACGGAAGCCAAAAAGTCAGCGAGCGGCACCGACACCGCTATGAATTCAACAACGACTATCGGCAACAGCTTCAAGATGCCGGCCTGACGATCGCCGCGACCAGCGAAGATGGTTCCTTGGTCGAGATCGTCGAGATAGCCGACCATCCATGGTTTGTCGCGGTTCAGTTTCATCCTGAGTTCAAGTCGAAGCCGACCGAGGCGCACCCGCTGTTCTCAGGATTCGTCCAAGCGGCCGCGCGCCGGACTCAGTCAAAGTGAAGGCGCGACCAAATCAGTCAGATTGAAATCCGGGCAAAGTAAAACTCATCTAAAAAGATTTGAAAACGAGGAGCATACCCGTGGCGGACGAAGAAGAACCCAAAATCATTGTGGACGACGACTGGAAATCCCAAGTGGAGCAGGAAAAGGAGCAGCTCAAAAACCAGGAGGCGGCAGAACCGTCATCGGACGCTGAAGAAACGTTTCCGCAGGAGATGCCTCCCGCTTCGTTTCCCATGTTAGTCTCCACACTGGCGACTCAAGCCATGGCCAGCATGGGAATGCTTCCCGACCCTCGTACTGGACAGGCGAGCGCTCACAAGCCGATGGCAAAACACTTTATCGACACACTTGGGATGCTTCAGGACAAAACGTCGGGCAACCTCGCGGAAGAAGAGTCCACGATGCTGCGAGACACACTGCACCAACTGCGGATGGCGTATATGGCGGTACCCGACGCTCCTCCACCGGAATCGAAGCCAGAGGAAAAAAAATCCTCAATTGAGTTACCCTAACGTCCGGTTACGATAGTGGGACGTGAGGTCTGATGTCGTTCTATCAAACATGATTTTGCCATCGTCTGCCATCCATCCATCTGCCAAACGCTGATCACCAACACCAGGAAACGAACTCATGGCACGCCGTCGGAAACGAAGAAGTCGCGAGAAGGATGATGCCATTCAAGGCAAGCGCCGCACCAGTTCTTCCGGCGCGAATTTTCTGTCGTTTATTCTAGGGATGGCGACGACGGTGACACTGGTCCTGTGGGGCTATTCGGTACTCAATTCCGATCACGCCCAGGCCGACATGGCGCCTGCCGCAGTGACGGAAAGTAATGGTGCGCTGGGAGAGAACTATGACGAAATCGACGCCTTGATGGAGTCCAAAGTGCCGTCGGAAGTCTCGGCGAAGTTGATGGAGCTCAACAATTGGCCTCGCAACGCCGAGTTGCCAGTTCGAGTCAGTGCGAATCGAAACCGCGAACGGGTCGCCAAAAAGCTCTTGCGTATGAATGGACTCCGAGAAACGGACCGCGAATTCGCAATCGAATCTTTGATCGAGGCACTATCGGCGATCTACGGGATGGATTTACTTCACGATTTGCGCGATGACCAAATCGGCTCTCAGCTGAAGGAAGTTGCCGATCAACATCTCAACGATACAAATAGTCAGGTCGTTCGATCGGCCAATCTGGCGTTGCTTAAATATTACGCGTTTGAGTACGTCAAGTATCGAAAAGACGAACAATACCAAAACGAACAATACCAAGCATTGGAAGATTCGCTTTTCAAGGTGATGGCCGATTACTCGGACGACGGATATGCCGTTTCGAACGTAAAGTTGATTTTCAAAAGCCTGATGCGACTGCATCCGGAAGTCTGCGTGAAACTGACCGATCTGTTGGTCAAAAAACGATCAGAATACGCCGGCACAAAAGCGGAGCAACTGGTGGCCGACCTTGCTGATGCTTCGCTCTTGTTTGGAGCACGTTACCCGTCGATGTTCGAAAATCGATGGGTGAACGGACAAGCGGGTCGAGATGAATTGTTTCGCACCTCGCTGAAGTTGCTGTCCGACAAATCGACCGGGAGAAAAGTAGTTGATCAGGTAGACATCGTGGCGCAATGGTTCGAACAGCAGAACAAGCTGACTCAAGCCCGGCAGATTTACCAGACCATGCTTGACAAGGCTGAGCGCTCCGGCAAACCGCAGGCGACAGAAACAGCCCGACGTCTGGGGCAAAACGGCCTGACTCGGTGTGATGCATTTGGCAATCCGGCGGACTTTTCCGGGATTGACATCCGAGGGCGTCGCATTTCCTCGGGACGATTCGCAGGAAGAATCGTTGCCGTCATTTTCTGGTCTTTGAAAAATGCGAGGTCGCAGCGGGAATTGATCCAGTTGCATCAAGAAAAGACTCAGTACACAAGCCTGCCCGCAGATATCATTGCCATCTGTATTGACGAACAACCGGGGCGTGAGTTCGGGAAAATTGCCAGCCAACTATCTCAATTTCTCTCGGTTGACCCAGCATGCTACGCGACCGAAGGAATCCCGTTCACCAAACAGATACCGGTCACTCGCATTCCGCACATTTTATTGATCGATCAGCAGGGAATTATCTCGGACACCAACGTGCCCAGTGACAATTTAAGAGCTCACATTGAACACTTGGCCGCCAAACGATAGAGCAAACGCGATCGCTTGACAGCTGAAAAACTTGTTAAACCTCCGTGCGTTGACTGAGATTTCTCAGATCGCAATTCACTACAGCGGAGTAAAGTCGTCGAAATTGAAGGCGACTCCCTGCTGTGGAAAGATCGCGTATAAAGTATTCGAAAGATACAAGTTCACGGCCTCACTGAGTCGCTGAATCGGCTTCTTTGGAATCAACACGATGTCAGAATCACGCAACCAGATTTCATCCGACGGGTGTGGCTTCTTGCCCAACAAAGCACCCGCGAGGTCCAGTTTGGTCGCCGTTAAACGCCAGTTCTGATCGCGACGAAACACGATGATCTGACGCAGGTTTCCTCCGGGGTTGAATCCACCCGCCAGTGCGACAGCCTGCATCGCGGTGGTTGGACCGACCAGCTCAAAACGGCCAGGCTGATCGACTTCACCAACGACGTAGGCAAATCGAGGGGCTCGGTCAATCAAGATGGGAGTAACTTCGACACCGCGAATCTTCAATCGATAACGTGCGTTTACTTCTCGCCCGATTTCCGCTAACGTCAATCCGATTGCGGGGACGCTTCCCACCAATGGAAGCTGCACGGTTCCATCGGGTGAAACCGTTGCTTGCCGAACTTGACCGCCCTGACCGGCAGTTGCGTCCACCGATTGAATCAAGTCACGCAACGGCGTATCACTTTCAGTGACTTGAACAACGATTGCCGGGTTTTTCACGTATTTGGTGTACTTGTCATTCAGTTCACGCTGTAGATCACTCACCGTTTTTCCTGCGACACGAACGCGTCCGATCAACGACAACGAAATCGTTCCATCTGACAGAACAGTGATGTCCTCCTGTGACAAACTGCTGTCAATCGCGGAAGTGATTTGAATCACGTCACCAACGTACAACTGGTACGGCTCCATCGATTTTTCGCGAGTGAGCAAGTAAACGAACTCCAACTGATCGTTGACTCGCAATCGATATTCACCAACATGCGGCGTCCGATGTGGTCCGATGTACTCGCCGTACCCGAACGCTTCCCAAGGAACAGAACCGGCGTTTGCCCATCCCGATTCTTTGCCCATCCCGGTTTTGGAAAACTGATCCACGCCGTTAAGCGACTTGCCACCGCCGTCACATCCAGCACTGCCACAGCCTCCACCACAATTGGCGTCTGAACAGCAACCGGTGTTGCCGTTGAATCCTCCCAGCCATTGAATTTGCTGTAGACCGGACGCCTCGGTGGCGGCACTACCGATTCTATTTGCGGTATTCAGTTGACCGCTGTCCTGACCCAATACCGGTAGCGTCAACAAGCTGAAAACAACAAGTAGGGAGAAGAATAGTTTTTCTCGGACAGAAACATGGAACAATTTGTTCATAGCTGAGTTGCCTTGTCTGGTACGGCGTAGATTCGAAAACAGCAGTAAGTGCGGCCAACAAACGGGTTACAGATTGTTAAAACCACTTCTTCAGATTAAAGCGTTCGGCAAATGTTTTCTTTTCAGATTCACTGTCGTCCACCAATGCGGCTGTACGGCTGGCAGGAACAACATTGCTTGAAGCAGTCGCAGCGGTCGCCGGCGATGATTCTTGGAAATCCGCCGGGCCCACCTGATTGAATGCCTGTTGAGGCAGCCAAGTAATCTGAGTCGAAGGTGATTGGGTCAAATCCGTTTGAGCTGCGATGGCAAACTCGGTTTGGGCCAACTGAGCCAGCCCGGCTTCGCCTTGACGGTCATGAGCCTTTGCCAGATTTTGCCAAGTCTCAGGCACTGAACGAATTTGCAGGCTTTTCTTGAACAGCCTCTCGGCCTCATTCAACTGCCCGCTGCGAGCCAACAGCACTCCCAGTTCGTTGTAGCTACGATAATTCTGAGCGTCGCTGGACAATGCGGCTCGATGGAACACGATCGCCTTGGCAACGTCCAACGTTTCCGGCTGATGCTTCGCCATTACCGTGTGAAGTTTTCCAAGACAGAACAGGGCTTCTGCAACAACAACATTGTTGCCGCCGGCAAAGTTCAGTTGCTGATGAGCGAACGTGAAATACCGCTGCATCGCTTCGACTGGCGTCATGATGGCCGCCTCATGGGTACTGATGATGCGGGTCTGATGAGTCTCCAGAATCTCCGCGACGTTCATGCCAATCTGAGATTCTGCATTTCTAACGGCGAAGTCTTGTACCTCACGCAACGCTCGCATGGCTCGACTTAGAGCGGTTGTATATGCGTTCCCACCGGTCTGTAAGTCGTTGCCACGAGCAATCACGCCCAACGCACCGAAAAACTCTTGGCGAGCACCGTAGGTCGCACCGCGACGCGAAAGTGATTTTCCATACTCGACATGATGAACCGCCTCTTGAGACACACTGTCGGGCAACGTGTGATTCAATGGTGCAATGTCGTCACGCCCGTATTCAATTTGTGAGAAATCTGGTTCGGGAAAAGTAGCCTGAAGCGACTTTGGATCGTCGAGCACGCTGCTCGAGTCCTGTTCGAATGATGCTGGCATCGATCGCTCCTGGGGAGCGTCTTCCATTTGCCCCCCCGCGCCACCCACAACAAACGGATTTTTCCGCCAGTTTCCGACTGTCGCATCCGGAAGGGGTTTCTCGCCGCCTTTCAGAACGGCTGCGAACTTGTTGTCAACACGCTGACTGTTGTCACTGCCAGCATCGGGTCCGTCGAGACTTGACGACCGTACCTCAGCCAACTCTGCCGCTGCCTGGGCCTGAGTCCGTTGTGGCGTCGAATCCAAGAAGTTAGATTCCACGTGCGAATCTGGCGTGGCGATCGATTCAATCACTTCGCTGTTGCCGGAATCAGCTTCGTCAGAAGATGGAAGTAGCTGCTCGAAAGCCAGCTCATCTTCCAGACCATGCTCGTCATTGGGCGAAAATCGCGAGACGCTCTCCAGCAATGGCTCCAGTTCTTCGCTGCAAGCAGTTTCCTGCTGGCAAACTTTTGTGGGCTCATTCTCAACGCTGGAAACAACGTTTTCGAGCTCATCGATGGCGCTCTCATCAACGGCAACCCTGGTCCAAGACGCGTCCAATTCAGGCTGTGCAGAGCGATTTCTACCCATCAGCCAGACGGCCAATAGTGCCGTCGCAAACAAGAAGTAGCGACCATTGAAAATACGCATCGTGTGCCCCTCGGAGATACCACATTCTTCCGCTCGCCGACAAATCAGGCGAACTGCTTCGAATCCCGATGCGTTTAGAACAGATTAAGCAACCTGCTTGCGCAAAACGGATTCCGAATTCATGGTTGGTATCGACCGCGAGGGTTACAACACTTGGTGCTGCCAGTCCGCATCTAACATTTTCTCGGATAAAGCCGACAAACTAACCCAAACAACCCCTACAATTTAACACCCGGGGTCGCAAAACGATCATTCGTCAGTCACACATCCTTCTGATGCGGATTTGACCGTCTTGATGTAGCGGTGAAGAGTGCCGCGAGTTGCTTTGAGCGGCGGAGCGACCCACGCACTGCGCCGTTTTTCCAATTCAGTATCATCCACGTGGAGATCAATAACGTTCCGGTCGGAGTCGATCGTGATCTTGTCACCGTTCTCAACCAGAGCCAGCGGACCACCATCTTGGGCCTCCGGGGTGATGTGCCCCACGATGAATCCGTGCGAACCGCCCGAGAATCGACCGTCGGTCATCAGAGCCACATCGTTCCCTAAGCCAGCTCCCATAATGGCAGACGTTGGCGTCAGCATTTCTGGCATTCCAGGTCCGCCTTTCGGTCCCTCGTAACGAATAATTACAACATCGCCCTTGTTGATCTGTTTGTCTGACAAAGCTGCAACCATGTCTTCCTCCGAATCGAACACGTTCGCGGTTCCGGTAAAGACGTTGCCTTCCTTGCCGGTGATTTTTGCAACCGAACCGCCCGGAGCAAGATTCCCACGTAGAATCTGCAAATGCCCCGATGCTTTGATGGGCTTATCAAGCGGACGAATAATCTCCTGCCCTTCTGTCAAACCGGGCAGATCAGCAACATTTTCCGCCAGCGTCTTTCCAGTAACGGTCATGCAGTCGCCATGGATCATGTCGTGCTCGAGCAAAAATTTCAGCACCGCAGGCGTTCCACCGACCTCGTGAAGATCTTCCTGAACGAATTTTCCGCTTGGTTTAAGGTCAGCCAGAAACGGCGTGCGATCGCTGACGGCCTGAAAATCCTCCAACGTCAGATCAACGTCCACGCTGCGAGCAATCGCGATCATATGCAAAACTGCGTTCGTGCTCCCTCCAAGTACCGTGATCAGGACCAACGCGTTCTCGAATGACTTTCGAGTCATGATATCGCGAGGCTTGAGATCTTGTTGCAACAACCGTAGCACGGCCTGTCCAGCCCGATGACACTCGTCCACCTTGGCCGGATCTTCGGCGGGAATTGAAGAACTGTAAGGCAGGGCCATTCCCAACGCTTCGATCGCGCTAGCCATCGTGTTGGCGGTATACATTCCTCCGCACGCGCCAGCACCTGGGCAGGATTTCTTGACGATCTCCCGACGAGTTTCATCGTCAATCTTCCCAGCAACAAACTCACCGTAGGATTGGAATGCAGAAACGATATCCAACTTGCAACCGTTGTGTTTGCCAGGCTTGATCGTACCACCGTAAACCATCAACGAAGGACGGTTCAGCCGTCCCATTGCCATCAAGCAGCCCGGCATGTTTTTATCGCAGCCCGGTAACGTCACCAGTCCGTCATACCACTGACCGCTCATAATTGTCTCGATCGAATCAGCGATCAAATCGCGTGACTGCAACGAGAAGCTCATCCCTTCGGTGCCCATCGAGATCCCGTCACTGACTCCAATCGTGTTGAATCGCATACCGATCAGGTCAGCCTCGGTGACGCCTTTTTTCACTTCAATCGCCAGTTTGTCGAGGTGCATGTTGCAGGTGTTGCCCTCGTACCAAACGCTTCCGATTCCCACCTGAGCCTTGTCCATATCGGCTTCGGTCATTCCCGTCCCGTAAAGCATGGCTTGCGAAGCACCTTGGACGGCAGGCTGAGTGATGCGACGACTGTACTTGTTCAATGGCTCAGACATAGAAAACTTCAAACTTAAAACGGACTGGACGTGAGAAAGAAACAGTTCTGTCTTTCCGCGATTCTGTTCCGAGAAAACTGGTCGCTGATGGACAAAACATTCGCAATAAAAATCAAGCCGCAGTCGCCGGTTTGGCAACTGCGGCTTGAGGTAATATCAATCGCGTGAGGACTTGCCATCATTGTGCGGCAGCAGGCTCGGCGTCTTTTTCGGCGTCGCCACCATCGGCAGCTGGAGCTTCCACACCGTCTTCGGAATCTTCGCCTGCCTCAGCGGCAGCTTCTGCTGCGGCAGCGGCGGCTTCCGATTCTGCAGCGACCACTGCCGGATCAAGACCTTCGGCCAACTGATCGAGGACTTTACTGATTTTCTCGAGCACCGGATCACGTCCGTCCGCGGTGAAACTAACCGAATCCGTCGAAGCTGAAATGGCTCCTTCGTAACCGGCTGCAATTAACAGTTGCATCACTTGGTAAGAAACCGAGTTTTGTTCGCTGGCGGGGATTGCAACCCGATCTGCTTTTTCAACGGAGCTCGCGTCGGCACCTTCTTTCAAATCAGCCAGACGGACTTCGGTGACCGAATTCGATGCGAGAAGTGCTTTGATTTGATCAACCGTTCCGCCACCCGCCTGCCATTCAAACAGATCCAAGCAAACACCCAGATTGTCATTCCCGATTGTCTTGACAAGAGTCAAAACCTCTTCGGCGGTTTGAATGAACTTGAATTGACCTTCCACATCGGTGGCCCCGACGGCCTTTAGATAGACTCCGATCTTGATATCGTGAGTCGCAAAAATCTCAGCGACTTCAGCTAGGCGAGTCCGATGCGTGTCGAAGTTTTCCTGAAAGGAATCGGTGGGGCTGTTGGTTTCAAGCTCGACGAAACATCGTTTGGCTCCAAGTTCATCCGCAAGACTCAAAATAGTCTCAATTTTTCCGATTGCCTTTTTGAAAGCTTCTTCGCTGGAACCGAAATTGATCGGCAGACGAAAGGTTCCCATGTCGAGCTTCTTCGCGCTCTTGAGAAACTGACAGGCGAATTCTTTGCCCAAGGCATCATGACGACCTAGCAGGTCCTCCATGTCGATTTCGACACCGTCGAACTTGTAGGTCAGAGCCAACTCGATCAATTCGTTCTGGCGTCCACCAATTCCGAGCCCGCGAGTGTTGAGAATTTTATACACAATGCCTCCTGTTATCTTGTCATGCCCCGATCAAATCGTATTGCCTGAGTGGCTTGCCCGGCAAAAACCGGAAAATTCCGGACGAGCGGGCAAAAACGAGGGGCACCAAACTGTGTGAAAGGGCAGGATTATGTCAAAGAAGCCCTTGATTTACTAGTGGTTTACCGGGCCGTGGTCCGATCCGCCGCGCCGGAACCGCAATCGCGGTCCCTACTCATGTGCCGGGCATCAATCGTCCGAAGAAGAGAAGATTGACTTCTTGGGTCTGCTGGCTAGATTTAAGATATCTCAGGTGAACTCTCGGGGGGCGAATTGGATTCGACCGGACTGAGGAAGAGCTGGTTGCATGTCGTGGTTGATCAGAAGGCCACGTAAAAATCTGATCAAAACTTTTTAATTGCAGAAGATAACACTTTCGCAATGGCTGCGTAACAACGGCCCCGGTTGAGGAACTTCGCTGGAGAGTTCTGAAAGCCGGATAGCAATTCCAGATCGCCACTCGTCACGTCGAACACGCGAGGGGTTAAATCAAGTTTTCGTCTAGCTTGACGATCAGTTTGTCGACTGACGGTTCATCGAGCGAAACCCGGAAAGAATCGACTACACATGTAGACGCCATCTTGGAACCATCGCGGGACGCGGGTTCGATCCCCGCCGCCTCCACTTCAAGGCACTTGCGAATTTTCGTAGGTGCCTTTCCCTTTGGTTCAGCCGCTAACCCTTTAGTTCAGCCGCTAACCCTTTGGTTCAGCCGCTAATCCTTTGGTTCAGCCGCTAATCTTGTGGCGCAGGTCTCAGACCGACCGGTGTGCCAGTTCATCCACCCAAATGCCAAGCCGCTCCACAGGCAACCCAACAACATTCGACGCAAGGCCTTCAACGATGTGAA
Organism: uncultured Pirellulaceae bacterium; assembly: GCA_937928215.1. Classification (GTDB taxonomy): domain Bacteria; phylum Planctomycetota; class Planctomycetia; order Pirellulales; family Pirellulaceae; genus Mariniblastus. Next base: position 13,129 of record CALFWL010000060.1, read on the forward strand.
TCCAATCCAGTCCGTCTTGATAACCGAACGCCCCAGCCTTGCCCTGCCATTGCCCGGAGTCAAGATACGCTTCTAGGTCATCGGATGGGAAGGCGTCCATTTTCAATGTGGTCTGCTCCACATAGCTGGCGTGCTTTCCGGACTCGCAGTCCCACAGGCAAACTCCCGTCAGGACTCGATGAGTACGGTTGCTCATGACGGTGAGCATTCTGGCGGCGTCCAATCGATCGGTTGGTTTCCCCAGAATTTCGCCGTCGCAATCGGCCACCGTGTCGGCGGCCAGTACGATTCCTGTTTCATGACGAACTGCGATCGCATTCGCCTTGGCGAGAGCCGCTGCCTCCACGAACCGACCAGAAGGTAAAGTCCGGTCAACGGCTTGTTCGACTGAATCATCCGGCGGATCGACGGTGAACTGCCAACCGGATTCACGGAGCAATTCCTGCCGTCGAGGTGACTGGCTGGCTAGAATCAACTTGACTTGCTGACTGGTCATCAAAAACGTTTCTGGTACCGTGGAGCGGATGTCGGACGTGTTAAGTATTCTTTATGAAGATAACCATTTGCTGGTCATCGATAAACCTGCACCGTTGGCGACAATGGGAGCTGAAGCGGGTGAGCCGAGTCTCGTGTCGATGGCGAAAGGTTACCTGCAAACCAAATACAACAAACCTGGCAACGTTTATCTTGGTGTGGTCAGCCGACTGGACTCGTTTGTCACCGGGGTGATCGTGTTGGCTCGGACATCCAAGGCGGCGTCTCGCCTGACGGATCAATTCCGTCGTCGCAGCGTCGAGAAAACTTACTGGGCGATTGTCGCCGATCCACTTCCGAATGAATCTGGAACGCTTGAGCACCACATCTTCAAAAACGATTTGCGGCGCCGCATGGAAACCGTCAAGAATTCTCAACCGGTACCGGTGGACGCGAAGCTCGCGCGGCTTGCCTATCAAGTCATCGGCACCCGCGCTGACCGATCTTTGCTGGAGGTGAAACTGGAGACCGGACGCAAACATCAAATTCGCGTCCAACTGGAATCCATTGGCTGCCCAATCGTCGGAGATCGCAAATATGGCAGCGAAATTTCCTTCAAAAAAGGGATCGCCCTGCATTCGCGTTGCTTGTCGTTCGACCACCCCACCACTCGGCAACGGCTCAGGTTTGAGTCTGCTCTTCCTCCTTGGTGGCAGCTGGGCAAGTATGATCTTCGCGGCGACGACTCCTGATCGAGACAGAAGACGGAGCCCGCATTCAAGGCTCAGAGCCGCAAAAAAACGTTGTTTTTCCTGACTGTTGTGGCAGTCAGACGGGTTGGATCAAGTGTCAGCTCATGTTTTATTCGATCTCGAACTCGCATATGATTTTTTTCCTTGAAGCAGCGCGTATAGTATAAAGCCGTTAACGCGTCAAATGTACGGTAGATTGCGTTGCCGTTGCAGCACATCCAGCAAATCGTAAATAAAGCGTTTTTCGATTGAACGATTCCTCACGCCGATCGACATGAGTCCCCAGCAAAGCAAGTTTCGAGAATCCGCTTTGGCCAGCAAGCTGGTTACCGAGGATCAATTGCAATCGGCGATTTCGCTAGTGATGGATTCGCCCAAAGGGCGGCAGGCTCATCCCAACGAGATCAGTGATAAGCGACTCGCATCCAAGTTGGTCGAAATGAAAATCATTTCTGCCTACCAGGCTGATCAGTTGCGGTCCGGTCGCAGCAAGCTGACGCTTGGGCCGTACGTCATCACCGATTGGATCGGACAAGGCGGCATGGGGCAGGTCTTCAAGGCCGTCCATCAAATGTTGGGTCGTGAGTGTGCAGTGAAAGTATTGCCACTGCACAAGACAACTCCTGATGCCATCGAAAACTTCCGCCGCGAGATTCGCGCCCAAGCAAAGCTAGATCATCCGAACCTAGTCCGAGCCTACGACGCCGGCGAAGATGGCAACGTTCATTATCTGGTCGTCGAGTACGTCGAAGGCACTGATCTGCGACGCTTGGTGCGAACCAACGGTCGGCTGTCAGTTCAACAGGCGGCCAATATTGTCAAGCAAGCTGCTGATGGCCTGGCTCACGCCCACGAACGAAGCTTGATTCACCGAGACATAAAACCTGGCAATATTTTGGTCAATCCAAACGGGATCGCGAAACTTTCCGACCTGGGATTGGCGTTTTACTTGAATGATCCGAAAGATCCTCGCGTCGGCAAGATTGTTGGGACGGCCGATTACCTGTCGCCCGAACAAATCAAAACTCCCTTGCAGATTACCAGCGCCAGTGATATCTACTCGCTCGGTTGCACATTGTATTACGCGGTCACAGGCAAGGTTCCGTTTCCCGGAGGAACTCCCAAAACCAAAGCGCTGCGGCACCTAGAAGAAACCCCTTGGCATCCACGCCGCTTCAATGAAGAAGTCAGTGACGATTTCGTTGATCTGATCGGCGATATGATGGAAAAGGATCCCAAGCAGCGGATTCGACAGGCCGAGGAGGTCGCAGAGCGTTTGGCTCCGTGGGCAGAGGACAGCACGGCAGTTTATCCCGTCGATTTTGACAGCCGACAACGATGGACTCCGGGCCCGGTCCATGAGACCGACGAACAGGCAACCGATCCCAATCTCGACGCCAGCGGAGTGTCCTCTTCCGACGACGATGGCAGCAGGGGTTCTCAGGCAAACATGCAAGCCACCAACGGCCTGAGCGACCAGTCAACCGATCACAGCTCCATTTACAAAAGCTCGAATAAGCCGCCACCCCCGCTTTCGACGATCGAGCAATACTCATCCGCAAAGCGACTCAACGACGATTACCAGTTCGGCATGACGGAGTTGGTCATCACAGGCCTCGTCTGCCTAATTGTCGGGATCGTTGCCGGTGTGTTGTTGGCTTTCTTGAGCAGCTGAATTTTCCGCATCTGGTGTTCAAAAGTTCGCGTTCATTGTTCAGGATTTCGCATTCATCGGGATTACTCCACGTGCTGGAAATGCGTGACGGCGGTGGTTCGCTGAAACGAGTCACTGCGCCATGTTAAAACGCCGCGGGCTCCCGCCGCGATGGTCAATTTCTTCGCCAATTCGTTATTAGTTGAATCTTCTTCCCGGAAAACGAGAAAACAAAACGAACATCCTTCCGTCCATACGACGAGAATGAAGTAGGGTTCTGGAGTTCTTTCTTCGAATATTCAATCGAGATCAAACATGACTCCTTTGTCTTCACAAACCCAATATCAAAGTGAATCCGCCGCCCTTGTTGACGATCGACGTCGTCGTGAGCGGACACCACCTCTTCAAGAGGGTACTCACGTTTGGCTTAAGGGGAACCAACGCGTTCGAGTGGACGTGGTCGATGAATCGCCCGGTGGTATCGGCGTGATTATCCCAGCCACATCATTCAATCTCGGCCCTCACATCGACGTCGAATACGCGGGTGAACGCCGCACCGCAATCGTTGCCTATCTCAACAAGACAGATCAAGGGCAATACCGCTTGGGTTTGGAATGGCTCTCGCTTCGTGAAGTCTGATCTCCCGTCCGATGGCACGATCTCCATCCAAACGAAAAAGATCCCGCTTGATTCTCAAAAAATCGAAGCGGTGGAAGCTAATTGATCCAGATCGAAACAGCAGTTTTCGACCAGTCGCACACTTCGAAAGCATTTTGAACGTCGAAAAAGCTTCAACGAAAAGACAAGCAGCGAGCGATCAGGTTGCGACCGTTTCGAGAACAGGATCAAAATTCAGCGTGCCAAAGTAGTCGTCAAGCGTCTCCGCGCGGCGAATCTCGACGACTTCCCCGTCGGGACGCAACAGCAACTCGGCTGATCGCAACTTTCCGTTGTACTGAAATCCCATCGAGTGCCCGTGGGCTCCGGCATCGTGGATCGCTAGATAATCACCTGCTTGCACGTCGGGCATGGGCCGCTGGATCGCGAACTTATCGTTGTTCTCACAAAGTGAACCTACCACATCGACCGGCGAACCGTCCGAGCTGTCATTCCCGATCGCCGAGATATGATGATAGGATCCGTACATGCCGGGGCGCATCAAGTTGGCCATCGTTGCATCGACGCCAACGTAATCACGATAAGTTTGCTTACGATGCGTCACCTGAGTCACCAAGTAGCCGTGCGGCCCAGTAACGCAGCGACCGTTCTCCATGACGACTTGGAATTCAGGTACGCCTCGTTCGACAATCTTCTGCTGGTAAAGCTGGCCCAGTCGAGTCCCAAAGTCTTCCCACGCGAACGCGGTTTGACCGGGTTCGTACGGAACGCCAACACCGCCGCCAAGGTTGACAAACTTCAACGTGATTCCCAAATCAGAGTGAAGCTCGGCAGCAATATCAAACAAAAGCCCGGCTGTTTCAAGGTGAAAGTCGACGCTCAGTTCATTCGACGCGACCATGGTGTGCAGACCGAACTCCTTCACACCGAGCTGCTGTAGTTTCTTGTAGCCATCAAGCAGTTGCTGACGAGTGAACCCGAATTTGGCTTCGACAGGATTCCCGATGATGACATTGCCCGCTTTCATTTCTCCAGGATTGAAACGGCAGCAGACCAGTTCGGGCACTCCCACATTTTCGTTCAGATAGTCGATGTAGTTGATGTCATCCAGATTGATGATGGCGCCAAGCTCGCGGGCGAACTGGTAGTCCTTGGCCATCGTGTTGTTCGAGGTGAACATAATGTCTTCACCCGACAAACCAACGCGACGTGAGATTTCCAGCTCGGCACCGCTGGAGCAATCGGCTCCCATGCCTTCTTCGATCAAGATCCGGAGCAAGTGAGGGTTAGGCGTTGCTTTGACCGCAAAATAATTTCGAAAATCGGTCCAGTCAAAAGCACCTCGCATCTGCCGCGCTGTCTGGCGAATACCGGTTTCATCATAAAGGTAAAACGGAGTCGGCCATTTCTTGGCGATGGACTGGATGGTGGCAAGATCGAAAGGAAGCTGCTTGGACATGTCAGTGAATTGGATAGGTGTGAACTTTCAAGGACGGATAACAATCCAATCATATTCTTTCAGGCCGTCAGATGACAGGTCCAAAGTTGATTGGATTTCGGTCGGAATGGCGAGCCAATTCCATCAATGCCGACCGCTCACAGGTTCAAAAGTTCACATCGAAATTTACCGCAAGAAGTCCAGCAGATTCGTCGAGGATATCTGGGCTGTGACCGCGTAAGTGAATTCCAGCAGATTCTGGTCGTTCTGCAATCGTAAAACCGTCGCGGGGATGTCGGTCGCTGCCAGGTTGCTCAGTCGCGTCTCGGTTTCCAGTTGCAAATCCGTCACTCTCGCATCAAGCTCGCCCAACGTTTGTAGCGAAGCAGCCTGTTCGCCAAGCACTTCCAGCACGTGATCGGACAACCGGTCCAATTCGCCGACTCGACGATCCAGCGACTCTGCCAATTGCGTGTTGCTCAAATCGCGAGCCCCTCGTAAATCCTGTGAAAGCTCATACAGAACTTGGAACACGTCGGATGTTCGTGGGAATTCAAGGTAGTCGTCGCCAGTCGATCGAATGTCGCGAGTGTCGATGTGAGTTTGTTTGCCCGTCGTCGAATCGACGATCGTCTGGCTGGCGGAAAAATCAATCGCCGTGGTTGTCGCACCACCGTCGACACTTAGCGTGCCTTCGGAAGTCATATCGATCGTCCCACTGAAGCCGACCGAAATCGAACTGGTATCAATGAATACCTCCTTGCCGTCATTGCTGACGACTCGCAAGTTCGTGTCGGTTGAAGTCCACTCGATTACTGCGGCACCGTTGAGCGAAACGGTGCCAAAATCTCCAGTGCCGCTGGTGTCTTCGATAGTCAACGTGTGCTCGCCAGCAGAGCCCAGTACCGTGTCACCTCCGACCGAACCCAAGCCCGCGGCGACTCCAGACGTTCCCGCGTAACTGGTCAACGTGTGTCGAACCTGCAATGTTGCTCGACCGACCATGCTGTCGGTCCCTTGTCCGATTTTTGCTCCCGTTGTGCCGTATATTTCGGCGTCGCCGCGATCCGAATCAGCGAAAATCCGATCGGCTCGCCAGAATGTATCAACCGAAATCGCATCGCCAATGTACGCACGACTGTTGTTGGTTGAGCCCTGATACTGGACTGACAACGTGCCTCCGGCCGCCTGCGGATCAACGAACCGATAGGGCTCAGTATCTGTTTTCGCTCCGGAATATAAGAACGAACCAGCGACCTGAGTTTTGGTCGAATTCTGCAATGAAGCGAGGATCCCTTCAACTTCAACCGCAAGTGCTGTTCTTTCCGAATCCGAATTGGCCTGCACGCCCTGTTGAGCCAACGTCTTGGCCCGGACAAGCAATGTGTTCGCCTGGGTCAGTTGCGAGACGCTGGTATTCAGTTTTGTCTCTGAGTCATCAATGGTGCTGGCTTCGCTGTTGAGTTCCTGAAGCCGTACTGACAGCGACGATATCTGCCGAAACGCGATTGGATCGTCCGACGAACGTTCCAGCCGAATCCCTGACGAGATCTGTTTCTGGAACTTGATGATGTTCGCGTTGTAACGTGCCGAGTACCGAAGTGCCTGACTACTGCTGGCGAAGGAAGTGGTGCGAAAATTCATGAGTAACCTGATGCTGCAAAAAGTTGTGGTGGCAGGCGTGATCCAACAGGCCAGACAAAGCCGCCTGCAATAATAACGCTGCTATCGAATAATGCTGAACAGCGTGTCGAGCATCGATTCCATCGTGCGGACGACTTGCACGGCGGCGTCATAGGATTTCTGATACTGAGCAAGGTTGAGTAGCTCTTCGTTCAAATCAACGCCCGAAACCGCGTTGCGATCCGTTTCGTACCCAAAGTTCAATTCATCTAGATTGGCCTGCAACACGGTCGACGACTGAACCTGGATACCGATTTCGGCTGTCGTCTCGGCCAGGAAATCTTCAAACGTGAGCGTTCCATCCTGTAGCACTTGCCGGTTTCGAAGCCCGACGAAATTCTCAAGATTCCGAGTGTCACCAATCTCGCCCGAGCGCGAACTTGCAATGCGATCCGGGTTCTCCACGATGTGTCGGCTGACGGCGATGTCGCGTGCGTTACTGCCTTCGAAAAAACTGTTCAGCCCCAATGCTGACAAAATGCCGCTCGTGTCGGAATTGGCCACCTGATGGAAGTCAAAAGAGTCACCCGCACTAACATCTCCCGGACCAAAGCTGACAAACGTGCCGTCACCCAAGTCAATTTCGGAACCTGCCGCATAGCCTTCGCCAATTTCAATCTGTGCGACGGCGCGCCCGTCGCCATCGGTGACATTCGCGACCAACCCAGAGGTCTTACCGATCGTTCCCGCTCCGGTGACTTCAACGAACAATTGTTGGTTGATCGTGCCCGTGTAGTTTCCACCAATCGCAGGCGTTGAGGTGCCAGCGATGCCGGACAGATCGGGAGCCGTTGTCAACCGTCCTGTGAAATCAAACGCAAATCCAGGCTGAGCCAAAATCGAGAGCTGTCCGGTATCGGCATCAACCACTGCTTGGACATTGGCAATCGCTCCAATTTTTGTAGCGACACCCTGTAACGAATCAACAGCTGGGTCAATCGAGATCGCCGAGGTTCTTCGCTGCCCATTTTCATCGGTTACCGTTACGAACAGCTCACCCGCATCGACGGGAAACGCGATCCCAGACTCGTTTAGCGGAACGGTCGAGTCGTCGACCGCTCGTGATGATTTGAGTCGCTCAAACGGAGCGCCCAACCCGAGTCCGGTGGCATGGGCCTGGTCAAGTTCTCGGATCAAGGCAGAAGCGAACGAGTCAACCTTTGACTGATAGGTGTTGACCAGAGAGTTATGAGTCTCTGTCAGTGCCAACAGCTTGCCACTGTTGAACTTCGTCGCGCGTTCGGTTCCTTCAACGCGAACCTGTTTGGTTCCATCGTCGTTGGTGAAGGTTTCGAATCGAATGGGCACCGAGCCGATGCTGATCGAACTGCCTGCGATCGCCAACCCAAGCTTGTCTTGGACTTGTTCGTATCGCTGGACATCAATCCGGTCGGCAATCGAGTTGATCAGTTGATCTCGCTGATCTAGCAAGTCGTTGGGAATGTCTTCTGCGCTAGATGTAAGAATGCGATTCTGCAATTCAACCAGCGTTTCAAGTTCCTGGTTTAATGCACCGACTTCCAAGTCCAATTGGCGGCCAATCGAGTCCTTCAGGCCGACGAACTGATCCGACAACTGACGCGTTCTCAGGGCCAGATTCACTCCTTGATTCACAACCGACGTTCGCAACGCTCGCTCGCCCGGATTAGCGGACAAACGTGAGATCTCATCGAACAGTCCGGTCAACGCATTCTGGATTGAACCTTCACCGGGTTGCAGGTAGGTTTCGATCTGAGTCTCGATTTTGACCTGCTGCTCGATTTGACTGAGGTCAGAAATCGAGTTCGTGTACACGCTCTCGATGACCTGATCGCGGATTCGCCGCACATGATTCACGTCGACGCCGCTGCCGCGATGGAAGCCTTCGATCAACTGCGGTTGCCGGACTCCCAGACGGACATCCTGCCGATGGTAACCTTCCGTACCAGCGTTGGCGATGTTGTGCGAGATGTTATCGATTGCAAACTGGCTGGCCTGCAATGCCGAAAGTCCGATTCCGAGATTCATAATTCGTTAACAATTGGTTTGAATAAAATTTCCCGGGACCCGATGCTTCGATCCAGCCGTGGACGATCCTGATGCGTCATATCCACCTGACTCTGACGGACGCAAAGCTAGGCCGGTCAGCAAGCGATTGTAAAAATCCATGGTGTAGACCAGCACAGCCTGATTTCCCATCGAGATCGCCCGGATGCGATTCAACTTGGATCGAATTTCGCTTCGCAATTGCATCAGACGGCTGCGCTGAGGATCGGGCACTCGCCGAGCAAGTTCCTTGGCGGTCAACGGCTGCCTTGCGTTCGAGTGAGCCTCAACGGACCCAATTTGTTCCAACATGGCGTCGCGGCCGACCTTAATGGGTTGGAACTGACGGCCCAGCTTCTCTTTTAAGCGAACGATCCGAGTCGCGGCGTCGGTCTGAGGTTCATCGCGCTCAGCGGTCGCGCCAGACCTTCGGTCAACCCGCAGCAAGGCTTGCAGTTCTAGGCTGGATTCAATCACGGCATCCAGAAACTCAGATTCGGTTTCCAGCTGGCGAATGATTGAATTCACTTTCTTCGCCAGCACCGATGCGTGGGGCATTTCGTCCATCGTTTTTCCTTCACTGCATAAACGCGATATGTGTAATCAGTGTGCCACTGAAACGAAAAAGCACTGTCGCTCTTGACCGAAAAGCCATTGATGTGATCGAACAAGAACGCCAAGTCTTGACCCAAAACACCATCGCCGCACTTGCGTCCAACCGCAGCGACAACCCAAAATATTGGTTCGAATCGTTACGATTGTGGCACGTTGCTCAAATAAGACTTCACAGCGGCCGAAATCCCCAACGGCGACGCGTCTGCCAGATGCTGACCCATGAACATGTCGAACATACCGCCAAAGGTGTCACTGCCCTCACCGCCAAACAGACCGCCGTTCTCCTGATCAAGCGTGTTTCGCATCTCCTTGAGCAACAGCGACAGGAACACGGATTCAAACTCTGACGCGACTTTCTCAATGCGTTCTTCCTTCTCCTCGATGTTTGATTCCGGTGCAGCCGCTTGTTCCAAGGCAGAAAGAAATTCGTCGGCTGTCGACGCAGTTTCATTCACCCCGCCTTGCCCACCAAAAGGCAGCGAAACAGAAGACAGTAAGTTGTTGACGGCATCCATTTGAAAACTCCAAAAATGCTCTATTCGATAATCAGTTTGGCTTGCAAAGCTCCCGAGGCCTTGATCGATTGGAAGATGCCAATCAGATCCTGAGGAGAAACACCCAGCGTGTTCAAGGCGGTGGCTAGGTCGCCGACGGTCGGCTGTTGATGCAGGACGTTGTACCGCCCTCCCGTTTCAGTTGCCGTCACCTGAGTTCGTGGCAACACGACAGTCTGGCCGTCGGAAAACGGAGCCGGCTGCGAGGCAACGGGCGTCTCGCTAGTCGTGATGATCAAATTGTCATTCGCAAACATGATGCGAGACAGCCGCACATTTTGCCCCACCACGATTGTGCCGGTTTTCTGGTTGATGACCACGCGAGCCGGAATGTCGGGCTGCACTCGCAAATTGTTGACCATCACGACGAAATCAATTTTGTTATTCTGAAAGGTTTGCGGAAACACAACGTCAACGCTCCCTTGATCGCGTGCTTTGGCGTGACCTGGAAAGTAACGGTTGATCTCGGTCGCAATTCGGTAAGCAGTTGCGTAATCCTTGTTGCTCAGCAGCAGCCGATAGCCACGATGAGGAAACGCAGGTCCGTTCTGAAGACCAACCTCGACCGTCGCCTGAACTCGGCCGGTCGTGTCGTGGTTCTTGGAAACACTCGCACCTTCGCCGCCCGCCGAAAATCCACCCAGCACCAAAGCTCCTCCGGCGACTGCGTAAACCCGATTGTCGAACCCTTTCAGCGGAGTCGTATGCAGTTCGCCTCCGTAAAGTCCGATCGCATCATCAAAAATCGACACGGTCGCGGTTACCGTTTCGCCTGCTCGCACGAACGGCGGAATCTCGGCAGTTACCGCGACGACCGACTGACTGCCGGTGGGGACATTTCGAGCCAAAATGTCGAAGTTTCGCAGCATGTTGCGACCAAGATCTTGAGTCAGCAGCGATTTCCCCCCGGTCCCCTTGAGCCCTGTCACCAACCCGATGCCAGTCACTCGGTTGGCCCGATGACCTTCAACGGAAGTCACGTCCTTGATGCGAACAGAAATTTCTGGCCCTGACACGATGCCGGGAAACTGCTGATTGACTGAAGACTTCGCGACCGTCGATGCGTTGGCGGCAACTCTGACCGTTGACACTCTCGGCAATCGGTTCGCACGAACGGGGGCCTGGGACCGCTGCGGCTGGACAACCGATGGTTGGATGGCTGGAGATTGGGCAATCACGACCGTCGCGTTCGTCGAAATCGCGGCCAGCAAAATTAAGAATGTAAAACAGGTTCTGATCATTGTTTTGCCATCATTCAACGGCGTTAGAAACGGTTTGAGTCGAATTGTCCACAAGTCCACGTTTAATGCGGCCACCACTTGTTCAGTTTTTTACCCAACCAGCCCTGATTGAGAAACTTTCCTTCCGGGCTTTCCTGCTGGTCCGATTCGTATTCGATCACCAGATTGGAAACCATGCGTGACGAGACCGTATTGTTGATGTCGACGTCCGTGCTGCGAACCAATCCCGTCAAAATCAGTTTTCGATTGTCGCCCTCAAGCGAGACATTTCTCGCACCGCTGACCAGCAAGTTGCCGTTCGGCAAAACATCCATCACCGTTACCGTGAATCGGTCGATAAACTCGCGTTCACTGCGAAACTGAGTATTCCCGTTGAACTGTCGACTGGCCGCTGTATCCTGATCGAAATTCAAACCACCGTTGGCCGACCCGAGCCCTCCCGCAAATCCGTAGTTACCGTTTGCCTCACTGGCCGAACTGTTTTGTTTTGTCATCAAGCGCTGGTCTCGATTTTCGACATCAGACTGTTCATTGATCGTGACAAATAGCAGATCGCCAATTTGCCGAGCCTTCACATCCGAAACCAGATTCACCATTCGCGAATCGCGCCGCTGCCACAACGAAGGCTGCTGGGCTTCGGCGCCCGACAGTAAAGGCAGCGCCCATACGGCAAGCATGATCGCCAGTGATTTGATTGAGTCTTTCAAGCGGTTCATGTTTGTTCTCGACAATAGATTCTCTCGCAACTTGATTGATGGCAAGTTCTCAATATCGAACCTCCGCGGTTGCGCTATCGATGATCCGAGCCACAATTTGTTCGCGAGTGTGCGGATTCACTAGAGCGATCTGGTCGCCCGGATTGCCGGCATCGATCGCCCGAGCCCCCTTAAGCACGACCTCCAGTGATCCGCGGCGCACGATTACATTCACCAGCGTGTTCTTTTTGATCATGGTTTCCAGCTTCGTTGCCACGTCTCGCACGACCGTCGACTTGATCAGGTCGTACTGATTGACATTGACTCGGCTCTGCTTGCCGACGACCTGTTCGAACGAAGCGAAACGAACCCGACGATTATCGACGGGGCGTCGGACGCTCTCGATGTTTTCCTCGCTCATCATCTCTCCCTTGCGGATGGGGCGACGGGCGATGACCAGATTTCGGACGATGGAAATGCGAGCGTTCAGGCGGGCCTCAAACGCTTGATGGTCAGCGTCCATCAATTGGACCGCGATGCTCTTTCGCCCCAACGGTAACTCGGCAGGCAGGGCTTCTACAATTTGCAACGAGGAAGGGACCACGACTTGTTTTTCGAAGCTGGCCGATCTTGCGTCAAGTTTCACGACCAAATCAGAAGGTTCAATCTGATAGCGATCCGCCAATCGATCCCGCAACGCTGCTTCCACGGCGCTCGACACATCCACCGCTTCGATTTTCTTGACCTCGACTTGATCGACACCGGAGAGCGTCACCGAGGCAAGGTCGATGCCTGCCAAAGCCAATCGAATTCTGATCTGTTCCTGAGTCACAACCACCGTGGAGTCTGTTCCATCGAACTGATCGAGGTCCAAAGTAGCCGGATTCGAAGTTGCTCGTGCGATCGAGCCCTCGATTTGTGCAACGTCGCCGATCGTCACCACGTCATTTGTGGTTGCGACCTCGGCTTGCGCCAGATTGATTCTGACGGTTTCTTCAGCGATAGCCATTGACGGCACCAGCAACGAAACAGCCAACAATGGAATCAAGTCCAACTTCAAGTTCAAATTCAAAATCATCAAAACTACCTCACGATCTGGCTGGTGTTGGACAGCATCTCATCGCCAGCACGGATCGCACGCGAATTGATTTCGTAAGCGCGTTGAGCGGTGATCAAGGCGACCATTTCAGAAACCACTTCCACGTTCGAACCTTCCAACGAACCTTGCCTGAGTGAGCCGAAGCCGGTTGACCCCGCCGTTCCGGCGATCTCCGGTCCGGACGCTTCGCTGCCGGCATACAGGTTTCCACCCAGTTGTCTCAGTCCCGCCATGTTGGCGAAACGATACAGCTCGATGGTTCCCGCCTGTGACACCACGCCGTTTTCCAAATAGCTGACCTCGCCAGTTGAAGCGATGCTGATCTGCTCCGCCGTGTTGGGAATGGTGATGTTGGGGTCTAGAAGTCGTCCATCTCCGTTGACCATCACTCCGTCCGCATTGAGCACAAACGAACCATCGCGCGTGTACGCCGGGTTGCCATCGGGCATCGTGACCTTGAAAAAGCCATCGCCCTCAATGGACATATGAGTTGTAATACCCGTCTCGGTAGGAACACCCTGAGTAAACACGTTCGTGGTGCCGACCGGTCGGACGCCGTTTCCAATCTGCAATCCAATCGGAGCCGTCTGGCCATCTGCCGTCGGTGCACCGGGCAACTTGGTCACGTCATAGATCAGATCGGCAAATTCCAGATGGCTGCGTTTGAAGCCGGTCGTGTTGACATTTGCCAAGTTGTTGGCGGTGTTGTCAATTAACAGCTCTTGGGCTCTCATGCCCGTCGCACTCGTGAAAAAAGCCTTCAACATGACCGGGTCTCCTGTCTGAAATTGCCTAAGGGCCGAACGGTTTACTAAAGTCGTCTTTCGTTCCGCGAACGCAACGTTTCACGCAACTCTCATCAAGCGAAAGGCGACACTCATTCATCGCTCGGCCCTAAGTCGGATCTACGAGCGAACGTTTTCCTGGATGCTGTCCGAAATTGTCCGAATTGCCCGTTGAGCCGACTCGAAGTGCCGTGAGCCAATGATCAAACTGATCAGCTCGGTGACCGGGTGAGCGTTCGATAGTTCGCGACTGCCTTGCATGATTGATGCCTCGTCTGCGGCAGTCGGAACCGCGTCCCCAGCCCGGAACGAAACCTGACTGTCAGAGCTTAATAGGCGGTTGTCATCGAATTTAACGACCGAGATCTGACCGAACTCCTGACCGTTAGCCGAAACGCGACCTCCCGTGTCAATCACCAAGTCACGATCCGACACTTCCGGTGGAACTGAAATTGGTTGACCGTTGTCAAGAATCGCCATGCCATCGCTGTTGACCAAATGGTTCTGAGCGTCACGGAACAGAGCTCCATTGCGTGAATAGAATTCTCCGTCTTGGCCTTGAAAGGCAAAAAAACCGTCGCCGCTGATCGCCACGTCCAGCGGTCGGCCTGTCGTTTCGTGTCGGCCTTGAGAAAAATCCGTTGCCAACTGGTCGACATTCGTTCCCGGTCTGGCAGTCCCCGGCTGACCCGCGTTATCGGTTCGTTCATGGAACGCGAAAATCATTCGCTTGTGCCCTGCGGTATTCAAATGAGCCAGATTGGATGCGACCAAATCCTGCTGTCTGCTGAAAATGTCCAGCGCAGTGGCTCCGCTATAAAGTCCGTTCAACATCCGATTCAATATCCTGCCCAACGTACAACCGTTGAGAAATAACATTTCGAAATAGTGAAGCATGGTTGATGCAAATGCGCGTGAGCATTCATCCTTCACCGACCACCGCTCATCGCATCGTCCATCGAAAACCCGAATCATCAATAATTCCGGTTGTCCGGCTGACAATGATCGGGCAAATCTGAACGATGGAAATGTTTTCTCCGGAAGGGAAAAGTTTTCTGCCAGCGAAGCAATATTTTTGCTGCCAGCGAAGCGATATCACTGTCGCAATCAAATCCGTGCGGGGGACCGCCGAATTGTGAACCTGTAACGGCTGGGATGAACCTGCGTCTTAGGCTCGTCGATACAAAGTGATGATTGCGTGGACTTTTACGGTCGACGACGGGGCTAACCACGATGCTCCGTCACGTCCACGCAACGCGATTTCAGCTCAAACAAAGGGTAAGCAGGCATGTCAACCGACGCGGAAGAAGAATCCGAAGCCAAGCAGTCATCCGGCATGATGATGAAGTTGCTGATCTGGTTGGTCGTGGTAACGTTCGCCATCGGCGGCGGAGTTGCGACGCCGTTCGTGATCGCTTCGTTCGCAAGCTCGGACGGCGACACGGAACAAGAGGAGATGGCGGAGCCGGACCCGGAAGAGGAAGTGGAGTTCATTGACTTTGACGAAGTGACAGTAAACCTCGACGAAGCCCGTTTCAGTCGTTACTTGCGGATTAACTTTTCGCTGCAAGTTGCTAAATCACAACGTGAGGAGATCGAAGCAAAGATTCTCGCCAAGACCACGATCTTCAAAAACTGGATTCAGGTGCAAGTCGCAGAGAAAACCACGGAAGACTTGCGGGGCAAGTACGGTCGAAACCGACTTCGCCGCGAGATCCACGACTACTTTAACAAGGTGTTGTTTTCTGATGGCATCGAGCGAATTCAAGACGTTTTGTTTCGGGAGTTCCACGTCCAATGAGCGATCCGACTTATCAGGTTTATGACTTTGCTGCCAGCGCACGCGTCGAGCGCCCGCTATCGCTCGCGCTGCGTCGTTGGCTGGAGAAGTTTGCTGAACGTTTTGTTGAGCAATATGGCAATTTCTCAATGACAGAAATTGACGCGGAAGCGTTACTGATCGATGCCGAATCGTTCGAGGATTTGCAGAACAAGTGGCATGCCCCGTCCTTCAGTGCGGAAATCAAACTTCAAGAAGGCGAGCTGAGTGGAATGCTGGTAGCGACTCGGTCGGAAATGCTGAAGTTGCTAATGGATATTCTGGGCAACGCGGATGGCGGCGCAACCGAAGACCGCGAGTTGACCTCTGTCGAAGCTTCCCTGTGCGAAATGATCTTTGAACAAGCCGCCAGCACTCTCGCAGAAAGCTGGCCAGAGCAACAACCGTTGACCCAAGACCTGCAACCGCTCGATCCACAGCCGGCTCATAGTCGTTTGTATCCGCCAGACCAATTGTTGCTCAAGTCCGGGCTGATGATCAAACTGCCCGAACAAAGCGTATCCATTCAGTTGCTATTGCCTAAACCTGACGCGGCAAAACTGTTGAAAGTTCCCATGCGTGCACCGGCGGCTCCGAATCCCGCATCACGTTTGGACCCAAACCGTATCTCTCAGATCAACGTGCAAGTTTCGGCCGGACTTGGTTCGACCCGTCTCGCTATGACCGATCTCGCAACGATGGCAGTGGGTGACATCATTGTCCTGGATCAGTCAGTTGGGCAACCGCTGACCGTGTATGCCAATGACGAACCCGCATTCGAAGCTTGGCCGGGGCGCCGCGATCGCAATCAAGCGATGAGCATCACTTCGTTTCTGGTGTGACGCAGCCAAACAGCAGCCCTTCAGGCAACTACTTCCCAAAGAAATATCATGACGACTGAAACAGACGCGACAAATCCAGAAGAGGTCGAAACACCAGCTGGTACCGAAGCGGCAGCGAATGAGACTCCGTCGAACGACGAATCTTCCGCGACGGAGGGTTCGACTGCAACTTCAGATGAAGGCGCCGAGAGCGCAGCTGAGAATGAAGTTAATGGCGAAGTTGAAGTCAATGCGGCTGAATTCCAGTCGCTTGAAGAAGGATCGGCCGCTACGGACAAGCCAAAAGATTTGAATCGATTTCAGGAGATCAAAGTCACCGTGTCGGCGGATCTCGGACGAGCGTCCATCCCACTGCAAACGCTGATGAATCTGGGCGAGGGCTCCGTGTTGGAATTGGATCGAGAAATTGGAAGTCCCGTCGAACTGGTCGCTCAAGGAGTTGCCCTCGCCAGTGGCGAAGTCGTGGTCGTCAACGGCTGTTTCGCGATTCGCGTTACCAAAGTTTACGAAGGTCAGGCCGGTTAAATGAAAACCATCATATCGATCTTGAAATCTCAAAACTCTGCCCCAGTTTGGCTGGCAACGTGCCTTAGCTGGGTGACGGCGTGCCTTATCGCAGGATCGTTCGGCGTGTCCAATGCAACTGCCGACAATCCGTTGCGATTCATTCCCACCGATGAATCGTCAACCACGAACACTCAGGCAGAACCCGTTGATCGGATGCCGCCGGAAGTCTATCAAGCGATTCACCAAGATGGTCGGAATCACGCAAAGATTTATTATGATCGGGCCGTGGCGCCCGCGAGTCATGAGACTCCTTTTCAAGTTCGACAGATCTCCGTGCCAGAAACACTCGCCCGCGAAGTTGAGGCCGAACTGAATGCTTCGGTTCCGGCCGCAACACCAACGGTCCGGGCAGACTCTCCCAGTGACCTCGCGCTCGTGGGCAGCGCACTGAACGCGATTCAGCCGGATGATCCTCCGGCTTCCGTTCGAGTTCCCGACACGACGCCACACGACACGACTGAGTCTGCCCCCTCAGCTGATCCGCCGGTCGAACCCGCCGCTGTCGCAAGCCGTTGGCAGCCAGATCAAAACCCACCGGAAAGCAAACCAGACCCTCAAACAGATAATGCATTGGGTCAGGAACCCGCAGTTCCTTTTCCTTCTGCAACACCTGGGGTGGCGACTGGCTTGACGCCCACATCGCCTCAGTTCAGGAAGATCATTGAACGCATCGCGCTTAGCACTTGCCTGGTGCTTTGTGGTGGCGTCGCATTCATTTTGGTGGCAAAACAGGTGTTCAAAAGCAAACCAGTGGATCGCAAGCCCGCTTCCAACTCTATTCAAATCAAATCACAGTTACAGCTTTCACCCAAAGCAAATCTGTTTCTGGTGGAAACTGGCAAGCATCGGATGATCGTCGCGAGTGACCAAAACGGCATCCAGTCCGTCGTGGCGCTGACTGATTCATTCTCTGAAACGCTCGAGTCGTTCGCTCACGAAGAAGCAAGCGATGCCGCGCTGGCGGCAGTTCCGAGTGCTGCTGACGCGATCCAGCAATCGGCAAGTCCTGGAAAATTGCCGCCCGAGATGTACTCACTGGCGACCGTTGGCCAGCGAGCGGATCGTCAAACCAGTCACGGGCAACCCAAATCGAAATCTCATTCGCACTCAGGAACCCAAAACGACCAGAGTGCCGCCACGACTTCGCCAGCGGAAGCCGAAGTTCGCCGCAAGATGGAAGATGCTCTACGCGACCGAGGCCTGAAGGATCTGTTGATGCAATCGTTGCAGGTCAAAGCCGCCTGAGACTGAGACAACGTTTCTTGCGAAGTTCGTGCACAAAACTAGACGCTAAACGAAGCGTGATTGGCAAGGAGGCCCATCATGGATTTGACATACTTGATCGGACAGGTTGATCCTGCCGAAGCGTTCGGAGAGCTTGCTCCGCCGGTTCAGATCGCGCTGTTCCTCGGCGCGATGAGCTTCGCGACGGCGGCGTTGGTCAGCCTGACCGCGTTTACTCGCATCATCATTGTGCTGTCCTTCGTCCGACGAGCCCTTTCGACTCAGGAGATTCCACCCAATCAAGTGATCCTAGGTTTGTCCTTCTTCCTGACGCTGTTTGTGATGGCTCCGACCATGGAGAATATCAACACCAACGGTGTCCAGCCGTACTTGTTGGCGCAGCAATCCGAAGGCACGAAAGGCGACTTCACGGTCATGCAATTGTGGCAGGTCGCGTCGGATGAAATTCGCGTCTTTATGACGGCACATACTCGAGGTAACGATTTGCAATTGTTTGTTGATCTATCACAGACGCCTCAGCCATCGGCCGCCAGCGAGGCGCCGCTGAAAGTGCTGATCCCCGCGTTCATCATCAGTGAATTAAAAACGGCCTTTGTCATGGGTTTTTGCATCTACATCCCGTTCCTGCTGATTGATTTGGTCATTTCCACGGTGTTGATGTCTTTGGGAATGATGATGATGCCACCTGTGATCGTGTCGACTCCCTGCAAGCTGTTGTTATTCGTTTTGGTCGATGGCTGGCAATTGATTTCCAAAGCACTCGTCAGCAGTTTCGTCGTGTAATCGCTCCCGTCAAAGAAGTTTTCGTAACCACTTGTCATTTGGAGAATCTCAGATTTCCACCGCGACAACCAACTTGGGATTTGCTCAACGCAGCGAGACGTGGCTTTCCGCCACATTCTTGATGACGCTGGTCGTGCTAGTCGTGCCATTGCCGACCTTCCTGTTGGACATGTTTCTGGCGATGAACCTGGCGTCGGCCATCCTGTTGCTGTTGATTACGCTCAACGCCCGGCGACCGTTAGATGTGTCGGTGTTCCCGTCGCTGTTACTGTTGATGACGCTGTTCCGTCTGGCGCTGAACGTGGCGACGACTCGTTTGATTCTGCTCAATGGTGACGCAGGAAAAATCGTCGATACGTTTGGAGATCTTGTTGTCGGCGGGAACCTGATCGTTGGCGGAGTCATCTTCCTGATTCTGGTTACGATTCAATTTATCGTGATCACCAAGGGTGCGACTCGAATCTCTGAAGTGAACGCAAGGTTTACGCTGGACGCGATGCCCGGCAAGCAGATGGCGATCGATGCGGAGCTGAACGTCGGTGCGATTGACGAAAAGGTTGCGAAAAAACGCCGAGAAGAATTAGCTTCAGAGGCCGAATTTTATGGAGCCATGGACGGTGCCAGTAAGTACGTTCGCGGCGATGCGATCGCAGGCTTGGTCATTATGGTGGTCAATATTTTGGGAGGCGTATTGCTGGCGGTAAGCACCGGGCAGTCGCTGACCGAAGCGTTGCAGTTGTACACGATTTTGACCATCGGTGACGGGCTGGTCTCGCAGGTTCCCGCTCTGATCATCGCCACCAGCGCCGGTATTCTGGTCACCAAGTCCTCTTCGGAATCGAATCTCGGACAAGAAATCGGTTCCCAGGTCATGCACGGTCACCGGGCCATGTTCACTGGTGGCATCATTCTGTTCTTGATGGTCTTGGTGCCTGGGCTGCCGAAAATTCCTTTCATCCTGATGGCGGGTTTGGTCTTGGTTCTAACCCGCAAAGCGAAGCAGCAAGAGGATGAAGACATCGCAACTGAAGCGGCTGAAGCGGAAAGCGAACAGGCCGCTCCCGAGATTTCGCCCGACCAGAAAGCGCTGGATGAGTTCCTGCAACACGATCGGATTGTGGTCGAGATCGGTGCCGCGCTGATTCACTTGGTCGAACCAAAACGCGGCAAGGGAATCGTTGATCGAGTCACCAGTCTGCGAAAGGACATTGGCAGCCACTTTGGGTTCTGGGTTCCCAACGTTCGAATTCGCGACAATCTTCAGATCGACGTGCAGGAGTACCGCATCGTCATCTGTGGCAGGCAGGTGGGAGTCGGCAACATTCAGCCAGCCGGTTTCCTTGCGATCAATCCTGGCAGCGTCAACGTCGACGTGGACGGCACCGACACGACGGACCCCGCATTTGGATTGCCCGCGAAATGGATTGATGAATCCGATCGACGTCGCGCGGAAATCGCGGGCTACACCGTGGTCGATGCGGCGACCGTCTTGATTACTCATTTGGGCGAATGCCTGAAAAAACACTCGCACGAACTGCTGGGCCGTGAGGACATGCAGAAGATGCTGGACAAACTGAAAGAAGTGGCTCCTTCGATCGTCAACGAAATCAAACCAGAAACTTTACGTAGTGGTGTGTTGCATCAAGTGCTGGTCAGTTTGCTGCGTGAGTCCGTTTCGATCGCGTCGTTGGAAAAGATCATTGAATCGGCCATTTATCACAGCGGACAGACCAAAGCGGTCGCCGAACTGACCGAATTGATTCGAGCCGACATTGGACCGGTGATCGTCGACCGATTCCGAGACGATTCAGGACGCGTCAACGTGATCCTGCTTGAGCCGAAGCTGGAACATTGGCTGCGTCAGAACGTCAACGGCGAAATGATCGCCATGCAGCCGGACCATTTGGGCAAGCTTGTCGACAAATGCAAACAGTCGTGGGAGCTCGCTTCGATGAAGAATCAACCCGCGGCCGTGTTGGTTGATTCCTCCATCCGCCGCGCGCTGCGGCAGACGGTGCATCGATCGTTACCAGAGGTCTCTATCGTCGCCTACCACGAAATTCCACCAGACCTGCTGATCGAGCCCGTGACCGTGATCCGCAACGACGACGTGTTCGGCGCCGACGACGGTTCAGGTGGCTTGCAGCCGGGTGGAACACCAATGAATCCCGCCGACAACGCCAACCCGGTTAATGGCGCGAACGCCATGAACTCGACCAACTCAACGAAAGGTGTGATGCCTTGAGCCTCAATCATCAACTTGCTCGACGACGCCTCAAGCGCAAAGGGCCGCTGGCTCAAGTTTGTGCCTTGCTGACGGTTTGCTGCGTGTGGGTGATCGGTGTATCGATCGGGCTGGAGCCTCACGTCATCCTCTGGCGCTCGGTCGTGTCCGCATTCATCATCGGATCGATCGTCTCGTTCGGACTAAGCGTGATTCACGTGGCGAATACAACTCGAAGTTAAGGATTTGCTCAACATTGAACTTCCGGATTCCATCTCAATTCGTTCGCGTCAGATCGGCAAAGAGCGATTCCTATTCGGCAACTTGTTGTTAACCAAATCCTGAGCGATTGATAATGACCCATTGTTCAAGTCGTGAATTTTTTCAAAGAAGAATGCCATGAACAACTCTGCAACTCAAACTTACCTGAACACGTCCATTGAGCAATTGCGCGAACAGTTGATCTTGGACAACTTGGTTTATGTACGCAAGATTCTCAGCACACTGACAGCCAATTTGCCGTTGCATTACGACCGCGACAATCTCGAACAGGCTGGGATGGTGGGCCTAGTCGAAACAGCGCGATCGTTTGATCCTAGCCGAGGCGTCACGTTTCGAACGTACTGCTATCCACGAATCCGTGGAGCGATTGTCGACGAAATGCGAAAGAATTCACCCATTCCGCAGCAGATGATGGCTCATATCAACACCGTCAAAGCAGCTTATGAACGCCTGGAACATCCTGTCAGCCCGGAAGATCTGGCTGCGAAAACCGGGCTGTCAGAGGACAAGGTTCAGCAGGTGCTTGAGGCGATGCGGTTTCTCAAGCCGGAAAAATGGAATGATTTGTTCTGCAATATTCATTCTGGATGGCGAGACGGTGATGACGATGCGGATTCGAAAATCGAAACCGACGAGCTGAAAGAGATCATGGCCAACTGCATCGAACGACTACCCGAACGCGAACGACTGGTGCTGACGCTCTACTACACCGAAGACCTGACCTTGTTGGAAATTGGCGAAGTGATCGGAGTTTCGGAATCACGTGTTTCGCGGAACCTAGCGTCCGCAAAGTTCCGCCTGAAAGAATTGGTGCACTCATTCATTTAAGGATTCATTACTCACGGATTCATTCACGGACTTACCCAACAATGCATTCCCAATTCAGTTTCAGCGAGTTCGTGCTGGGCTCCACTCTCTGGTGAGCGTAACTACTTCAAAGTGGCGTTGTTCAGTTAGTTGGCCTTTTATCCGCAAATCCGAAATCGCGACCGTAACCCATAAACTTATTCTTTACTCTCGAACACTCAGGAGTCCCAATGATGTCCACCGTCAATCGCTTGCTGCGTCCCGGTCAGTCTGTCATCAACAACACCGTCAAGGTCACCATCGGCCCAAGGCAGAATCTTGATGACCACCACATTCAGTTGAACCGCTCGGGGGATCGCATCGAGTCCATCGAAGTGACCTGCCGGTGTGGCGAATCGATCGTGATCAGGTGCCAATATGAGTAATCAGAAGTGGATTTCCAACGTTCCGCGATCGTTAGTTTTCGCTGTTTCATGGTGTTTGCTGCTGATTTCACCCGTTTGGCTGACCGGCTGTGCGCTGAGCCCGCAATGGGGCGGGCTGACTCGTGGGTCCGGGGTGTCCAACGCGACACGAACTGAATCGGCAATCGCGATTCCAGCTAGGTATAGACGCTCAGCTCAAACGCCGAACCGATCAAGGAACGCGACTCGCCCAGCCCGAGCCGTAGCGACCGTTGATCGAACTGTGTCGCCTTCACCTCAGCAGTTGGCTGCATCGCGGCAAGCAATTTCACAAGAGCCGCCGGGAGGGGCAGTCCAAACACATGACGCCATGCAGGCCGCTTACCAGCAACCGATGGAGCGTACTTATTCGAGCCCTTCGCATCGAAATGTGTTGCCGGCCCAACGACCGTTGCCTCTGCACGGCTTTCCAGTACCCGCGCCTCTGGGGCACCAGCAAATGCCGTATCCGGGAGAGCAACCGTTCGGCTACGGCGATTTGACTGAAGCGATGGAACCAATGTTGGCCCCTCCGATGCCTGCAGCGGCAGTTCCGTCGACTCGTCGGCAACACACGCACGAACTGCCACCGCCGCCCACGACCGTATCGATGGACGCGATGGAGCCGATCGACATGAATCATCCCACAGCGTCCTATCCACCAAACAAGTTTGTGAACGGTCGCGAAGATCCTGTAGCCAGCTCGAACCCGGCATCGGGAGCGAATCCGATTGACCAATTTTACGCTTCGCGCCCTGAGCAAAATCTGAACCACTTGAACGACGGTATTCGAGTCAGTGGATCTCATTTGCAGAAACGTCCGTTGACGGCCACCGAACGAGCACTACAGCTAAAAGCTGAAAACGATGTTCTTCGACAGGAGTTGGCAGCGCTAAAGGCTCGCGTGGGAGGCTTGTCGAGCGATATCGAGCGCCGGGACAAAGCGTTGCGGCAAGCGGAGCGATTGACTCAGGATGCCAATCGAGCCAACGCGTTGCTGCGAGACTCGATCGCGACATTCAAGGTTCGTCTTCAGGACGCGAAAAATGAGAATCAATCGATCAAGCAGAGCGCGGACAGCACGCTGGAAGAAATCGAAGCCACGCTTGATGCCGTCTTAGTGAATACGCTGTCCAGAAATCGCAAACCGTAGCGGTCTGCCAAGAATCAGTTGAACCGTATTTTTACCAGCTTCATTCGGAAATTGCTGACATTCTGGCGAAAGCCGGTGCGGCAAACTCACGTTTTGAAAGGCTCCATCGTGGAACACAACAAACGCACTTTCGTTTACCCTTCCATTGAGCTGATCTCATGATTTCGCGCCGAACAACTCAGTTTCGAATCGCCCATTTTCGAGTTGCTCGAATCGCCTTAGCGCTAACCGTGCTATCCACGCTATTCAATTGTGGCTGCCAGGGGTTGTGTTGCTGGACGCCACCTTGGAAACGATCAAGCGTCACGGTGCGATCACCTGCCCCAGTACCTGCGTACAGCGTTTTCGTATCGCCGGAGTTCCGATCACGTCCTCCGCAGCGAGTGGTTTTGTTGCCGTCGGGGCAATCGCCGGGCAACTATCAACTGCACCGTCGAGCAATTCAAGAACTGGCGACCCAGCTTCGCCAGATCGGCGCGTTCGAGATCGTGGTGCCTCGCGACGAACGCTTCGGCAGTCACTCCGACAACCTGCTGCAAGGATCATTTGATGAGCGCGAGATTGCTGAGTTTTCTGATTACTACAATGCAGACGCGATTGCGATTGTGCGAGTCAATGAGCTACGACC
The DNA here is from genome assembly GCA_937928215.1 of uncultured Pirellulaceae bacterium. Taxonomy (GTDB): domain Bacteria; phylum Planctomycetota; class Planctomycetia; order Pirellulales; family Pirellulaceae; genus Mariniblastus. The sequence continues at coordinate 37,555 of CALFWL010000060.1, forward strand.
GGTGGCTCCACTGCGGACCAGCATCACCATGGTCATTGTCGATGCAAACGAGTCCATCGTGACGTTTGCGGTCGACGGCGTGTGGGACACTGGCAACCAAGGAACCTACCAAGGATTTCAAAGTTACATTCACGATCATCAAGCGCTGACGGGGCTGGCCAACTCCACCAGTGGCAACCAACCGCCGATCGAGCTTCAATCGCCGACGGCATTGTTTTCGTTCGCCACTTCACAAGTAGCGGGTGCCGTCCAAATGGCCGCACCATGAGTGCTTAAAACGGTTCACGGGTTTAACTTGGTT
>CALFWL010000061.1 GCA_937928215.1 uncultured Pirellulaceae bacterium
TATGTTGGGTACGTCGGTGTTAGCGCCGTGCCAGAACCTAGCAGCCTTTCGATGCTCTTTGCCGCGACGCTTGCTCTCGCGGGCCGCCGTCGTCGCAATCGTTAATTTTCTTTGACGCATCTTTCAATCTGTTTTTATCCTACGTGTGATTATGAAAAATTGTTTCTGCTTGACCTTTGTTTTTATGCTGTCAGTGTTAGCAGCGACTAGCCATGCTGACGTTAGTTTGGTATTGGATCCGGATGGCACTGAGGGCACGGGAGTGATGACGCTAGACGTTGATGATCCAACGCTACCGGATCCTGACCCAACAACGCTAGGGCCGACGACCAGCCTCACCGTTTTTGACACGCTGGATATCAACGGCAACAGTGTTGTGAATCTCGATGGAGGCAACTTGGGTGGTGGAACTTTTCTAGCTGGCAACTCCGCCCTAAATGTTATCTCTGGTGAAGCCAACGGTGTTGTGCTTTTCGAAAATAGTTCGTTCAGTATTTCTGGGGGGCGAGTACGCAGTCTGGAGGCAGGTGGGACTGGCCAAGTCAATGTGTCGGGAGGCACAACGACGTTTGCAGCAGGCACAAGCGGGAGCGCTATTACGGTCACCGGTGGCGAAATCAATGGAGAGGTTTCAGTTTCTGACGGCGGTTCATTCTTAATTAACGGCGGTGACTTCAATCGAACCGCCTTCAATGGGTCTTCGTTAATGATCGGAGCTGGGGGCGAAGGGACCATTGCGGGAGGCAGTGTGGCGCCTGACGTGCTTGTGGACGTTTTCGGTGTCGACGCCCAGCTAAATTTAGTTGGATCTGATTTTAGTCTGGTTATTCCCGATCCAGACCTTGCTGGCACTGGGCTGGAAACCTTGGTTCCCGTGAGTGGCTTGCTAACCGAAGCCGATTTGCCTTTCGACCAATCAATATCACTGACCGGCACCCTGCAAGACGGTTCCTCTATTACTCTTCAGCCTACGCTTGGAGGCGGTGGCACGATCAATTTAGTCTCTGTGCCCGAACCCAATGGTTTAGTGCTATTGGGTGCTGCTTCATTGATAGGAACGATAAGACGCCGACGTAAATGACTCGCTTCAAACCCGATTATCTCACTGGCTCGAGCGACGAACATTCATTCGGAAGCTCGATCCAATCGGTCACTTGCTATCACTTCCTAAACGATGAGGGTTTAACTTCATGCTCCCTATGCCTCGTGTGTTTCATTACCGACTTTTTGTTGCCGCGTTGACCGGGATAGGCCTTGTAGCTCTACAAGGCAATCAAGCCAATGCGCAAACTGTTTCTTACTCAGCCCTGTACACGCTCAATGGGCAAAATGCGGGCGATGCCTTCGGGACATCGGTTGGTAACGCGGGCGATGTAGATGGGGATGGGTTTTCCGATTTCTTCGTTGGTTCTCCCGGAGACGACGTTGCCGGCATTGGAAGCATCGGGAGCTTCAGCGTTTTCTCCGGGGCTTCAGGGTCTCAACTTTACCAACGCACTGGCTTTCTGGTGCCCGGAACAACGGGGTTTTTCTCTGGGTTTGGGAATTCGATTTCGTTGGCTTCTGATTTCGATAGTGATGGCGTCCGTGACATCGTTGCAACTGATGCTGGGACTCTTTATACAATTTCAGGAGCCGATGGGAGCCTGATTGATTCGCGTGGAATTGCGACTGACATCAATGCCCGCGTCGCAGCGATTGGCGATCTCAATGGCGATGGTTTTTCAGAAATCGTCGTTGGGACGCCAGGTGGAACAAGTGGTGGCGTCGCCAGTGGATTCGTCGATGTATTGTCGGGAGATGGATCGTACGCCTCGCTGTTTCAGGTTTCTGGAGATCAGAACGCACAGAACTTCGGTTCTTCGATCGCCGGTGCAGGCGATGTGAATGCTGATGGAACCCCCGACTTGATCGTAGGTGGATTCGGTGACGATACAAACGCGGTCAATAGCGGATTGGCGAGCGTACTGTCGGGAGCCGACGGTTCTGCATTGCTGACGATCACCGGCGATAATCGACTCGCCGAACTGGGCAGTTCCGTTAGTGGAATTGGTGACATCAACGCGGATGGATTTGCAGACTTACTGGTCGGTGCGCCCGGGGACGACGCGGGTGGCGATAGCAATGGCAGCGTGACGGCAGTTTCGGGCGCTGATGGCAGCACGCTGTATACCGTTAGCGGGGATGATGATGAGGACTCACTGTTTCGAATCGCTCGATTACAAGACATTGACGGTGACGGCGTGGACGACTTTGCTGCCACGGCTCCAGGGGATGATGATGGCGGCACTAACAGTGGTAGCGTTCGTTTGTTTTCCGGAATCGATGGCGATGTCATCACGACCTTCTACGGCGACTCGTCGGGAGATTTTCTGAATGCCGTTAGCAGTGCGGGAGACGTCAATGGTGACGGCATCGATGATCTTATCGTCGGCTCGCGAAACGGTGGAACCAACAACGGCGGTTACGCACGTATTTTTGTCAGCCAAATCAGCAACGTTCCCGAGCCTAGTGGTTTGGTGCTGTTGGGAATTGTTTCGCTGGCTGGAATGGTGAAACGCCGTCGTAGCTAACTCTGTTTAAACGAGCTTCCTTGGATTGCTCGTGCGAAGCACTTTTAATCAATTCGATCAACTAATGATGCGGTCGATCCAATCGATCGCTTGATGTCATTTGCTCCTTACCACTTCGAATCGGAAAACACTTATGATCAACAATTGCTTCGTCAACGAGGAATCTATTTTGCGTGTGGGGTGCCTATGGCATGTTCCAAAACCGATTTTAATATACGCAGTTTTCCTTTTGTGTGTGTCACCTAGGCCCGTGAAAGCGGACTTGGTCTACAACTTTGATATCGGAGAAATTTCAGTGTTTCGTTTTGGATCGGGGGACGACCCACTTGGCATTGAGAGCTTAGGAGGAGTGGGAGGAATTGGCCCGGGAACGACTCAGTCTTTTTCAGCTTCGATCACAGTTGCCTGCGACGCACAAGACTTCAATTCAAATATTAACACGGTTCTAAATCAGACAGTTGATGCCAGTTTCCGAATCGCAGGGGCCGAAGCGTTGGTCACGGATTCTCTCTCGATCGTTTTTTCTGATAACAGGTTCAACGGATTAGATCAAATAATAACGTCAGGCACGATCCAGTTTAATGGTGGAACTGCTAATTACACGATAGCAGCGACTTTACCCGGAGACACATTTTCTTTCTCTAACAGCCTAGATGAAGCTCCAAGGTTTTCCGGTGCGATTGTTCAACCAAACAGTTCCGTTTCCAACAATCCCTACTTGTTTACATTATCCAGTGAGAACGGAAATTCTGTAACAGTTACGTCATCGATACCCGAACCCAGTGCAACGAAGCTGTTTCTACTGACTGGGCTAGGAATGGTACTTCACGGACGTCGCCGTAGTCTTTAACGGACAGCCATGTTCTTCTTGCATTGACGCAGTGTGGGCCAATGAAAATGATCGCAACTTGGCGACTTTGGGATACTCTCAGTTAGGATCAGAGAGGAACGCAAGCTGGAAGCTTACGCCACGTGGGGCATGCTTCCAGCTTGCCTTCCAGCACATCGGCCAAGCGGTGCGGTAGTCAATCCTCGGGAGTATTGAGAATCTCGGCCAACCGTGGAGCGAGCGATGCTGGCAAACGATC
>CALFWL010000062.1 GCA_937928215.1 uncultured Pirellulaceae bacterium
AAAACGTGGCTCAAGGACAATCTGGCACAAACGCATACAGCGAAACGGGCTATCGCATACCGTGAATTTAAAACCGCAGCCCTGCCGTAGGTGCCAAAAAACAGAGGTAAAACATTTTCATCAGCCCAGGGGAAGGCTCCGCCCGCCCCGATCGTTGGTTTGGATTTACAAGACGATTAGGCGATGAAATGCGTGGTTTTCGAGTACTCAAATCCGCCATTGATTTCTTGGTATGTGCTTAGCCACCGCTGTACCGAAGCCTACCTCTCAATCATCCAATGGATGTTTTTTGGGTGCCTGCTCGGTCCTGCCAGATGAAGACCCCTCTTTCACACGCTCTCCGTCAATCATATTTGCCGGTCCATGAACGACCATGGTCCCAGCCCAGAGATCTCCCAGCCGTTTTCGATCTGCGCGAAAGTTGGCGACAGCCAGCTCAGTGAGTGATCCGAATGGAAATAGCAGGTAAATCACATTCCGCAACATCGTTTGTGGAACGCTGGCTGGAAACCCCGTCGTCGCATCGACCACTCGACAGCCGGTAAGCCAACTGCCAAGGCTCACGCCACCGACGCAGTCTTTCATCAACAAGTAGGCAAGAAAGAAAAGTGTCGTCATGACGCATAGCAACGAAAGCACCGCCTGCAAGTCTCGACCTCCGTGACCGATCGTTGAGCCGAACACCCATAATATAAAAACAAACAAAAGAAGTGCTGGCAAACAATCAATTGCGTGAGCCCATTCACGCCTTCGCGCTACGTTGACCCGTTGATGGGGAGTCAATTTCGTGTCCCATCGCCCGGCTGACGAGGACGCAATGGATGGGTTTGATTCTGAAGCCCCATCGATCAATGCCCCGGCCACGTCACGGCGAATGGCAGCATAGACGACCAGTAGAATCCCCGACACGAGATATAGAGACAGATTTGACCATGTGACACACTGAATCACGAACAGGTATAACCGTTGATCGTTCCGAACGCCCGTGTTCCACAATGCGTAGCTACTGCGGAAAGCGGGTGATGCCAAGGCGGAATAAGCAGCCACTTCGATCAGTGGCTCGAGCAGAAACGCGGTGCCAACGAAAATGCAGAATAACGACTTGCCTTTTTGTGGCTTCCACCAACAAGCCAATGCCAGAGCAACTGCTCCGAGCAAAATTTGCACCAGCAAGGCAAGAACGCGGGTTGTGATACCGGTCGAAGACATGCAACTCATCCTTCGGGGCCTGCCCGTCCAATTACAGTACCGTACTCTGCGCAGCAAAAAAGCTCGTGCGGGTCACACGAGCTTGATTACTCATCAAAAATCAAAGTACCGGCGAGAGGACTTGAACCTCCACGGGGTTGCCCCCAATGGATTTTGAATCCATCGCGTCTGCCAATTCCGCCACACCGGCACAGAGCTTTCGTCACACTTGGCGACGATTGGCTGACTGGCCTCAGTTTACTTCAAGCCACCCAATCACGACAAGTCCCAGATTCGTATGTTCGCGTGGATCAACAAATTCATGGAACGACGGCATGATAATGTGCAGACGCAAGCACTTGCCCAACAATAACTGCAAGATTTGATTTCACTTCGCTCAAGTAAAATCGGCGCTGAATCAGGTTCATCCGGCAAGGTATTGGTTCGCGAGTGCCAAGGCGCGAGGAATCAGTGGTGCTGCGACTGAAACGGGTTGAACAGCGGCAGGTAGTGCTGTTTAGGTTAAGAAGACGCATGTCATCGCTCCGCCGCTCACACCCCACATCAACCCGAACACCCTCACACCGAAAACCGAAAACCTCAGACCGAAAACCTCAGACCCGCAGCGATTCCAACAGCGGCAGCCGGGCGACGACGCGAGAGGCAAACCAGGCCGCGACCAGTCCGGCTATCACGATCAAGACAAAAATCACCGCCAGATCGATCCACGGAATCGAAGCGTTGCCGATCAGCCAATGAGGCAACGTGGAAAACAAGGCAGCAACGACTCCGATTACCAGCCCCGCGGCCAGCAGCCAGACGTTTTCCAACAGGATCATGCGAGACAACTGCCCACGTCCAAAACCGACCGCCTGCATTAACGCCAATTCGCGTTTTCGTTCCAGCACGCTGCGCAATTGAACGGCGGCCAGCCCGAACGTACCAAGCAGCAGCCCCAGACCGCCCAAGGACTGAAACGTACTGAGATAAGTGTTCTGCACGCTCATGAAACCGGCGAGCGTCGCGGTTGCGGATCGAGCGTCAAAGCCGTAGTCACCAAAACGGTCTTCCAAGTTCGCGGCAACCTGCGAATCACCCGACTCACGAATCAGGAAGTAGCGATAGCCGGCCGCAGATGGGAACGCATCGAGGAAATTCTGCTCCGACGCGATCAAACTTCCCTGCAATATTGTGTTAGCCAGAAAACCAACGGCAACGAAGTGAACCGTTTCGCCGGAATCGTAGTCGACTTTGAACCTCGTTCCGGGCAGATAAATTTTCAAGCTGTAATTGGCGGTGTTCTTGTCGATCAGCACCGGAATCGGATCTTCTTCCGTTCCAACATGAGCCCCTTCGTCCAGCAAACGCCAGGGATTCGATCGCTGATCATCACGCGATGCCAAAGTTCCACCCCATGCGAACGGCGTACGTTCATTCTTTCCCGCCGCGTCAAAAGACGCGATAAACTTCTGCGGCACGCCCAACACCTGTGGCTGCGTCGATTGGTACAGATTGTTGCAACTGGCGTCTTCACCGCCTTGATATCGAAACGAAAACACTTGAGCATCCTCGTCAACACCCGAACTTTCTGCCAGTTCAATCGGATCGATGATCGGCTGGCTACTGGTCGCGATCCAGTCGAACCCCGCCGTTCCTGCTTCGTTTGGAGTGAGTCGAAATGAGCTGACGGCGACAATCAGGAAACTGGCAACCGCGACCAAGCCAATCGTCAAAGTGCTGCGAAGTGGGTTCCGACCGGCCGCCCGATTGGCCATCCCCAGCATCGAGCCGACGGAACTCTGGTCACCACGGCGCGGTTGCTTGAGCCATTGCAGAACAAACAGCAACAGAGCGGTCAGCACCAGAAAACCGGCTCCCATAAAAGCACCCGCCTGAGCCTCTCCAGCCAATCGGGTGGCTAATACGCTCAACCCTAACGCGACAACAAGCAACATCCAGCCAAGCCATCGTCGGGAAGGTGTCCGCTTGCCTGTTGCTGAACGATCTTCGAACTGACCCGCCAATAACCGTGTGATGCTCTGTCGACCTGCCGATCGCAGCGACCAGAATATCGTCGTCGCACAAATCAACATCCCAATCACCAGACCCAAGATCAAGCTGGTGGGACTGATGTAGAGTTTCAAAAACGGTTGAGCGATCGCTCCGACCCACCAAGTGGTCAGTCCATGCACCATCGTCGCCGCGTAGCCAACCCCTAACTGGACTCCCAGCCACGCACCCAAGGCCGCGACGCACAACATTTCGATCATGAAACTTCGCCGCACCGTCGGCGGATCCCAACCGACGGCCGCCATCACGCCCAATTCAGTGGCGCGCTGCTGCATCGCCAAGCGAAATAACAACGCGACCAAAATCAGCGCCGCTGCGATCACAAACATGCTCAATGCAAGAAACAGAACATCAAACGGAGTCGAACCTGATGATGCCTCTAGGCCACGCCGCTTGATATCCACCAATTCCAAGCCGGTATCAGCTTGATCGCGTACCAACGAAGCGGAAAGTTTTTGTTCAATCTCCGACCGGTCGCCTTCCGAAACCGGAATTCGAAAACTGGTGATTTGTCCGAACCGGCTGGCCCATAATTTTTGCCCGGCCACAAGAGAAACAAACGCTTTGGGTGTTGTTCGATAAAGCGTCCAATAGTCGTCATCTTGCGAACGAATTTTATCGGCCGTTTCAAATGGCAGGTCCCAGTTCTCGATCGACGCCGCATCCGTCAGACCCGGCACCTCGGGCGTAAGATACATATCGTTGGCAACGGTCGGACGATCTTCGTAGACCGCCGGAATCATCTCACCGCGTCGACGTACAACAGGAGCTTCCGCGGGCTCGACCAGTTTGGCAACGTCCGCAAGAGTGAACATTGCTGTTCGTTCGACTTGCTTTCCACCCTTCGATTCGGGCTCGAAGTAAGTCAGCCGAATTTTGTCACCAACCTGAGCTTGCAAGTCACGAGCCGCCCACTCGTTGAGTACGACTTCTTCTTCGCCCGGCTGTTGAATTGGCTTGCCGGAGATCGCTGACATCGGCTGAAATGAATCATCCAAATCAATCGACGCGACCATCGAGAACGGAATCCCAGCCTCGTCCACGGAATCTTCGTCGCGAATATCGTTTGCCAGATAGGTGAACACCGGCTTTGCGTCTGGAAATGTCTCCTGGACCGCAGCAGCGACCGACTCGTTCATAACCAACCGATCGGATGAAAGCGTCCAGTAGTCAAAAACGACTTCATTGGCTGATTCTTCTTCACTCGATTCGCCTTCAAATTTCAAGGTCGCCCGCTTCAGAATCAAGCCAACGTCTTCCAGCGCTGGCCGGATCGAATCATTCAACCGACGGGTGACCTTCGCCGGAACCAATTCGCCATCGCGTGACGAAAGCATCAGCATATTGGCCTGTCGAGCCGACGATTTATGTTTGAGCACCGTGCGAGATAACGCGTCTTGCAGCAAATCGATCGGCACGTAAATGTTCAGCGGGTCGGCTTGAGTCGGATGCAAACCGAATCGGCCGAGCCCCGACGTCGGCAAAATGAAATCGACTTTCAGTCCAACCAAACTCTCAATCAATCCGTCTTTCTTTCCTAACGAACTGTCCGCTGGCAGCTGGCCTCGTTTGGGGATTCGCAAGGTCAGCATGACATCGCCCGCCTGGACCTCGGCCGCAGTCACGCCCAGATCATCAGCCAACGCTTGATTGATAGCCACGTGCTCACCCGTTGGCATGGGCATCGGCCACGATCCTGGAGCATCGAGATCAACAAAATCCTGGCGAGCACCGATCACGGTGACATTGGAAGATCGCGCCCGCCCTGATTCGTTCTGAACCGTTCCACCCGGAAAGAAAATCACCGGCACAACCTGATCGTAGCGATCCTGCACGACATCAATTTCATTCAGATCTTCAGCCAGTTGCTCACGAAAGAAGCCATCAGAAACAAGCAACTGGTCCACGCCCGCCAACCGGTCAAGCGTCAACGCTCGCAGGCTGCCCCGCATGCTGTCACCAACCATCAACGCGCCCGAGAGCACGGCCGTGGCCGCCGCCACCCCAAGCGCGATTGCAACATTGGACCGCCAATGGTGTAACAAACTACGCTGAATGAGTAACCAACGTGTAAGCATAAGCGACGGAACCTTGTGATCATCGAAGGATTAAACGCTCATACCATACTCGACGCCATGCCGACTGTCGTCCCGCTTTGCACGAGACGACACTTCAACGCAACGGCTTTAGCACTCGCGAATCAATAAGTTGCCGCATGAACATATTCAACGCCGATTTTACACAAGCGAAATGAAATCAAATCTGGCAGTTATTGTTGGCAAGTGCTTACTCGATGGCGATTGCAAACACGTTCGCGTCATCCGAGGGCAAACCCTCAGGGGCGGTAAACGAGAGAGTGCCGTCTTGGGCCTGCTTGAATTCAAGCCCGCCATCGATCGTCAACGCGGCAACGCCAGCAACCTTGCCGTCGAAATCAGCAAACGCCTTCAGTTCGACCTTCGAACCAGCCTCCGGTCTGCCCAACAGAGTTGCGAAGACCAACTTGCCATCTTTGCTGGCGGTGTAGCGAATGTCCTTGGCGCTGTATTTCAGATTCAAAAACTTGCGATGCTCTTTGAAGCCACCGGTCGGCTCCTTGGTCGGGCCTTCGCCAAACGTGATCCACGGACGGGTCTCGTAAATCGCCTGAGCGTGCATCTTGAGCCATTCACCTAGACCCAACATCGTCGCGCGCTGGTCGTCGGGAATCGAGCCGTCTGCCTTGGGACTGATGTTCAGCAGTACAACGCCGTTCTTGCTGACCGTATCGATCGTCGCGTGAATCACATCGGCTGCCGGCTTCACTTTCAAGTTTTCAGTGTAACACCACGATCCGGTGCTGATCGTGTCGTCGGTCATCCAGACTTCTTTGCTGGCTCCGCTGGTGCGAGCCTTCTCATGATCGAGAATGGAAAACGAAAGTGGCAGGTCTTCTTGCTTGCGAACGATCACCACATCGCGCCCCCACTTCTTTGCCTCATTCAAATAATGAGCCGCAAACTCCAAGCGAACATTTTCCGGCACTTGATCCAGCCACGCATCGAACCAAATGATATCGGGTTGGTACTTGGCGATCACTTCTTTCAGTTTGCCCAACCAAACTTCTTCCAGCCATTTGTCTTCAGGAATGTTGCCGTACAACATTGCCAGTTTAGGATCATCGGAAGCAGGTGGCTGACCCTTGTAAAACGGGTAGTGACTGTTCCCATTCGCACCTTTTGAACCTTTGGGGTCAAGTTCGACAGGCTCTCCATTTCGCTGCAACTGTCGGGAGTGGTGGAAAGTTGTAATCAACTTCATGTCACGCTTACGAAGCTCTTCTGCCAGTTCTCCGGTGACGTCACGCTTGGGCCCCATGTCGACTGAATTCCAAGGTGTAATGTCGCTGTCCCACATGCTGAAGCCGTCATGATGTTCGGCGACTGGACCGGCGAACTTAGCACCCGTTTTCTCAAACAAGTCCGCCCATTCAGCCGGATCAAAATGCTCCGCCTTGAAATCCTTGACGAAATCGTGATAGCCGAACTCGCTGGGATCACCGTATTTCTTAACGTGATGCTTGTACTCTTTTTTGTTGGGCAAGTGCATGTGGCGAGGATACCACTCGTTGCCGAAGGCCGGCACGCTGTACACGCCCCAATGAAAATAAATTCCAATCTTGGCATCACGCAGCCATTCGGGGGCCTCGTTGTGCGCCGCCAAGGATTCGACAGTTGGTTGATAGGTTGAAGCCTCCGTTGCCGTCGCGGTCTGAGCGATCGTGACGCCGTTCGAAAGACAAGCCACGAAAGCAACGGCCAGCAGGCAGCGCATTGATCGAATGAAATCGCTTGCGGCAGTGGAACAAGACGCTGGAATGATTAAGCTCATCGCTGAGTTTCCCTTGTGGTTGTAAAGGCGTGACGAAAGATGGTTTCCGATTGAAAATAAAGATCAACCTGTTCTAAACCCTCGATCCAACGTCAGGTTGCGGAATACCTTGAAACAATCACAATTCTTGCCCGAACCTTCCGCCGACGCAACGCTCCGTCCGGAATAGACTCCATTCATCAACCGCTTGGCCGGACGGTTCGCCAGAAAAACGACCCAACTATGCCTCGACCGCAACTTCCCAGTCCAAGTGAATTTATCCAGTTGCTGCGGATCGCATGGCCGCTGATCTTGGCCCAGCTTGCGCAAAACTCACTGACTTTCATTGACACGATGATGGTGGGGCGACTAGGCGAGCAATCACTGGCGGGGATCGCGATCGGAGGAACCGTCTTTTTCTTCGTTGTCTTCATTCTGTCCGGAATGATTCTGGCGGTTGGCCCGATGGTGTCTCAGGCGATCGGTGCCGACAATCCGGCCGACGCGTCGCTGGCAGCACAACAAGGTCTCTGGCTGGCGATTTTCATGGTGCCGCTGACGGCAATCATTTTCACGGGAATTCACCCTTGGTTGATCTGGTCAGGACAGTCGATCGAAACGGCCGATCTTGCATCCTCGTATCTGCGGGCGATCTCGTGGGGCCTTCCCGCCATGTTCGGCCTATTCGCACTACGAGGGTTTCTGGAGGGACACTCCGACACAACGCCGATCATGTTGATCTGCTTCATGGGCGTCGGGCTGAACGTCATCGCCAACCGAGTACTGATTTTCGGTTGGTCATGGATTCCAGCAATGGGCCTGATCGGCACTGGCTATGCCAGCGCGATTGTCTATACGGTAATGTTTTTAGCGATGGCGATTTTTATCCGCGTCAAATATTCCGATTACCCCGTGATCTCGCTGCGCCCGTTTCCTTGTTGGAAAATCATTGCCGAGATCGCCAGAATCGGCGCCCCGATTGGAATGACAATTGGCTTCGAGATCGGGCTGTTCAGCTTGATGGCGTTTATGATCGGCAAATTCGGGACCGAGCCCTTGGCGGCTCATCAGATCGCGATCCAATCCGCATCCATCAGTTTCATGATTCCACTTGGAATTGGATTGGCAGCATCCATCCGAGTCGGCAACGCGATCGGACGTGGATCGCGATCAGACGCGGCCGCATCGGGATACGCGGGAATGATGATGGCATTGTCGTATGCCGTTTTTTCCGGATTGGTCTTCTGGTTTTTACCCGAAGCCGTGCTCAGTTTATACTTCGATGTCCGCAGTCCAGAAAACGAAGCCACGACAAAGATCGCGGTGTCGTTCCTACAGGTCGCTGCCACGTTTCAGCTGTTCGACGCGATTCAAGTGGTGGCGTCCTGCTGTCTGCGAGGACTCAAGGACACCCGAGCGGCGATGATGCTTTCGCTGCTGTCGTACTGGGTCGTCGGATTGGCGGCTTGCCTGCTGTTGAGCTACACCTTCGAGTTCGGCCCAATCGGATTCTGGTTCGGAGCCGCCGTCGCGTTGGGTACGGCCGCAATCTTGCTGACAACCAGGTTTTACAATCAGGTCAGTCGATCGTCGTCTTGAGACTCAATCACGAACGAACTTTCCCGCTTGCAAGCGAACTTGTTGCTCAAACTTTTCAGCCAAGCGTTCGCTATGTGTGACGCAGATCAGAATCGCGTTGGAGGCAGCTTGCAATCCCAGCAATAGCTGACCGATTTTGTCTGCGTTTTCTTGATCGAGACTGCCCGTCGGCTCATCCGCCAGTAGCAGGACTGGCTGGTTGATCAACGATCGAGCCACCGCGACCCGCTGGCGTTCCCCGCCCGACAACGACGCGGGTAAATGGCTCGATCGATCTGCAAGGCCCACCTGATCCAACAACTCTTTCGCGCGTTCGTTTTGCTGCTGAGACGACTTGCCTTTGGCCAAAGTTGGAAGCAAAACATTTTCGAGTGCCGTCAGCTGCGGCAACAGATGATGCTCTTGAAAGACGAAACCGATTTGCTCGTTGCGAAACGACGGCAATTTGATTTCGGGCAAGGAGCTGATTTCCGTGCCCAGCAAATTGATCGAGCCCGATGTCGGACGGTCGAGCGTGCCCGAAAGATGCAGAAACGTACTCTTGCCGCTTCCGCTGGGGCCGACGATCGCAAGGTTCTGCCCTCGATCCAGTTCAACGTTGACTCCATCAAGAATCCGCAACGGTTCGCCGCTGGTTGCGAATTCTTTGACGATCTCGTTTGCGGTAAAGTCAGACATTTCAAATCGAAAGAGGGTACGTTGGTTTCAATGGATTACTCACGCCAGCAATGCCAGACATCCCAGTCCGTAAAAAGTGTACTCGACATCATGGGCGTCATCCCAAGCCGCGGCCTGAAAGCCACCTTCGGCACGCTCCATCGAATCGACAAATTTTCGGAATGCCGGGATGTCAATTTCGTCCAACGCCTGCAAATCCACCAGCGTTAGGGCTCCGGTGAACGAGCTTAACAAATCCGCGATCGGGATGCGCGTGTTGGCTCGCAAGCCACCTTCTTCGGTCTGCATCTCAACCAGAAAATCCAACGTTGTTGCGACCAGCTCTGGGTCAGCCGCTTCGTTAATCGCGTCCAACATCAATAGACTGGCAACTGCAGCCGCCGTCGGATTTGTCCCTGCTCGTTTGCTGGCTCGGATTTCACGCCAACCCCCGTCAACCTCACGCTGCGAATCCAGAAATTGGATGATTCCTTCCGGATTGGCGACGGGACGATCAAGCAGCTCCAACACCAGCAAGACCAGAAACGTGTGATAAGTGCTCCCCGCGTGCCCTCCCTCCGCTTTGGCGTATCCACCATCTTCACGACGCAGCGTTTCCAGAAAATTGGCCACTTGGTCCGGCCATCGTTCGTCGGCGTCCTCGAAAACATTCACGCCCGCAAAAATCAATAACAGGCTGGCTGCATAAAACAGTGAGAAGAAATCAACAATCGTCTGCTTCGACGACATTTGTTGACGAACGAAATCACCCGCCTTTTCGGCGACCTCGCCTTCCAACCGCCCCAGCACGGATAAACCCCGCAATGCGAACGCGGTGTAGTACAAGTCACTGCCTCCCATCCGCCCGGCAAAACCGCCATTGGGCTGCTGAGCGCTCTGCAGATAGGTCGCGTGGCGATCGCGAGTTTCGGCGGGAACTCGGGACAGCCCTTCCGCCAAGCGAAGCGTCAGATTTTGGAGGTAAGTTGACAAAGACGATGGGCTCAGTGTTCGGTGTTCAGGATTAAGGGTTCAGCGTCCCATCGTCAGGAGCGGCGTGCAGCACGTCATTCCACATTTAACTTTCAACTTTCCGCATTGGATTCGAGCCACGGATGAATCGCATCGATGAATTTCTGCGGAGTTTCGATCGCGACCGGAGCCTTGCCATGCTCGAACTGACAACACACAACCGTGATTGAGCCGTCAGCGACCGCATCACCGTCCAGCTGAAAATCGAATCCGTAAGTGATACTTTTCGATCCAACTCGGGTCACTCGCACATGGATGTCGATCACATCCTCGAACCGAATTGCCCGGCGATAATTGCACTCGGCGTTCACCCGCGGAAAGCTGATCGGCTGACCGTCGATTTCACAGATGACGCCCAAGCCCACGTACCGCAATAGCTCATGCTCGGCTTGCTCCATGTATGCGAAGAAGTTCGAGAAATGCACGATCCCGGCCGTATCGGTCTCGCGGAATTCAACCCGTCGCTTGATGCTGAAGATTTCCGACATGATTACCGTGGTAAAACTGACAGCAATGAAAGAGAGGACTTACGCAAAAAGGCCCGCCGGAGAAACCGACAGGCCTGAATGTTGTTTGCTCGACTACTACACGAATCCGTTCGATGAACTGGCACGGCACCGCAGGGTCGCAAATTCAAAGCTGCGAACGACCAGACCAGCCTAACCGGAAAACTGAAGCATTAATCACCCACAAATGGCAATAGGGCCATGAATCGAGCTCGCTTGATCGCGTCGGTCACTGCGTGCTGGCTGATCGCGGTGCAGCCAGTCTTACGACGGCCCACGATTTTTCCATGGCGATTGACCAGCTTCTTCAACAACTCAACGTCTTTGTAGTCAACGTACATTGGGCTGGGACGCTCGCCATCGACATACAACGGATCCTTTTGGACGGTGCGTGTGGTTGTTTTGGGCTTTCGCCGCGTCATCTTTCGTCGCATCTTAGCCAAGACAGAACCCTGTGATTGTGTTGTTTTTTGGTTGTGATCTAATTTATTTTGCTCGGCCGGCGCATTTAGTCGCCGGATTCAGAGCCACGTATTATGCAAAATCGTGATTTTACTGCAAGGCATAAACCGGGTTGACTCACGGCCAGACCTGAAATTGGCGGTCCGGCATCGTGAAAGGCCCTGAGTATTCAATTTCCGGCATATCGGCCAGTTGCCGACACATCATCACCAAAACACTTTCCTCCAACTCAGTTGACACGAAAATGACCCTGATCTCGGCTCAATCTACTCGTTTTGCTCTTGTTTTAATTGGTTTCTTGCTGGTGTTGGCAGGTTGCGGTCGCCTGAGACCCGATGCCGAATCGGCCTCAACCGACGCCACGCCACCCGAAGCCGCAGAAACCACCGATGGCTGGCGGCCGCTATTCAACGGAAAGGATCTGACTGGCTGGACGCCCAAAATCCGGTTTTCCGCAGTGGGCGAGGATCCGTTGAACACGTTTCGGGTCGAGAACGGTATTCTGAGCGTGAATTACGATCAGTACGAGGACAAATTCAAGGCGCGTTTTGGCCACCTGTTCTACAACACTCCATTTTCGAATTACGACCTGCGAGTCGAATATCGTTTTGTGGGTCAGCAGTTATCCGACGGAGCCGGTTGGGCTAAGTACAACAGCGGCATCATGCTCCACGGCCAAGACCCGGCCGTGATGACGCTCGACCAGACTTTTCCCGCCTCGATCGAAGTGCAACTCAAGGGTAGCGATCCCGACGGCAAAGGCGAACCAACTTTGCGATGCTGTACGCCAGGAACCAATGTCGTCCGAGACGGCAAACTGTTCACGCCTCACTGTTTTGATTCAACCGGTCCAAAAGTGCCTGTCGACGAGTGGATCACCGTCGTGATCGAAGTTCGCGGCAACGAAGTGATACGCCACAAGGTCGGCAATGATGTTGTCTTGGAATATCACCAGCCACAATTGGACAACCGAATCACGGAAGTCACCAACGGTTTGAAAGTATCCGAAGAGGTCGCAAAATCCTGGTACGAGGGAAAGACCAAACCAGAAGACTATCTACTCAGCAGCGGCACCATTTCTCTGCAATCGGAAAGCCATCCCATCGAGTTTCGTCGCGTTGAAATTCGCGAACTGAATTAAAGAGAGTTCAATTCAACGCCAAGCCGCAACGGCGCTAACCTCACCGCCGCATTCGAATGTCATCAAGAGCCCGGCTCCTCCCAGACCGTGTGATAAACACCCTGCTGTTCAAAATACTCCAGCAGCGATTGATAGAACTCGTGACCGCCAAGCGTCGCACTGTCGCCGATGACGATCAACTTACGCCGAGCACGCGTCAAGGCCACGTTCATGCGACGTTCGTCCGATAGAAATCCGATCTCGCCTGCGCTGTTGGATCGCACCAGCGAAATCACGACCGCTTCTTTCTCGCGACCTTGAAATCCGTCCACCGTGTCGACTTCCAGATTGACATCGCTGGCGTCGTGATCCAACACGTCGGTCAACCGTTGCCGAATCAACCGAACTTGCGCCGCATACGGCGCGATCACCGCGATATCGTCTGCCGACAGCCCCGACTCGATCAACGCTTGCACCTTCTTCACCAGCAAGGCAGCTTCTTGCGGATTGCGTTTACTCATACCATCGGGCTCAAGCTCTTCATCCCAGCCCGCGCCCGCCGTGTCGATAAAAGTCACCGGCTCACGCGTCAGTTCGTTCTCCACGACCGATTCAAGGTCGTGCAATCGATGCTGAGCAACACTTTCGTGAGAGATCAACTTGCCGTCATAAAAATGATCGGACGAAAACGTCATGATCTGGTCGTGCATACGATACTGCACGTTCAAAAGTCGAGTCACCGTGTCGCCATGCAGCTTCAATTGACGTTCCAGCAAACTGAGATTGAATCCTTGCCGCGCGGCGTCGCTAGAGAGCACGGTCGGAGGCAACTGCATCGGATCCCCCGCCATCACGACCTTATCGCAGCGAAGAATCGGCTGCCAGCAACCGGGTTCGACGCTTTGACAGGCCTCGTCAATCACCACTAGGTCAAACCAACGTTCGCCCAACACGTCCTCGTTAAACGTTGTCGTCGCACAGATGATGTCGGCTCGTCCGAGCGTTGAATCGATCGCCTGTCTCTCCATCATGCGAGCGTGTTGCTGCAACTCTCTCGCTTCGCGTCGCATTTCTTGTCGTTCGCCCCGCGCACGTTTGCTGCGAGTCCATTTCGCGGCGCGGCGATAGATCTGTTCGGCTTCCCGGTACATCTCTCGAATGACGGATTGGTTTTCGTGTTGCTCCACCAACCCATCCAGCGTGTAGTCGCGCAAGCGTTCAGCCACGCGAGCCGGGTGTCCAATGCGAACGACCTTCTGTTTGGCAGCAATCAGTTTTTCCAACAGGTTGTCCACCGCCGTGTTGCTGGGGGCACAAGCGAGCACGCTCTGGCCTCGTTGGGTCGCCTGAGTGATCAATTCGACCACCGTTGTTGTTTTTCCGGTCCCTGGCGGTCCGTGAATGACCGCAACATCGTTGGCCGAAAATGCGAACCTGACGGCTTCTTGTTGCGACTCATTCAGATCCGCGCGAAAAATCAATTCGGTTGAAGCGGGAGCAAACGTTGGCTCACGCTCGCCCATCATGATTTCACGCAACTGCCCCAATCGTCCACGTGAGTCCTTCGCCGTCGCGATCGCCGCCAGTTGGCGTTGCCGTGTGACTTCGTCTGCAGCCAGATCGATGCGAAAACAATCTCCATCGAGCCAATGGTCAACGGCAACTTGAATTCCGTTTTTACTACGGCTACTGACCACGCCTGACCATGAATCGCCCGCGGCATCAGGGAATTCGGACACCACGACCGGCGAGCCAACCTTGAGCCGATGCCACGGCATGGGGAGGTTGATGTTGCGACGCTGGAACGAAAAGAGGAACCTTCCGCCCAAGCCACTGCGGTGATCAACCATCGCCAGATCGAGTATCGTTTCGCCACCTTTTTCCGCGGTTGCCGAGTTCATTCGTTGACGGCGCTCGGCCATCCGCTCGACTTCGGCCTTCGACTCCATCGCCAGCCATTCGATCATCTGCACAAAGTGCTGATCGCTTTCGACCGACGGTAGTTTTTTTCGATTGCGGGCTGACATGAGGTTCGTGGCAGTTGGATGGATCCGGTGCAAAACCGAAAGATACGCGCGAGACAGACCGGACCGATCCGGTCCCTACGAACCAAAAAACTTCGCCAATGTTTTGTCGCTTGGCGGCTTGGTCAACCACGATGTTGCCACCATCGCGACGAGCGTACACAGGAAGATTGCAAGAACAGGCATGACTTCGACCCCCTCACCGAACGGCAACTTGATCGCGTACTTCGTGTTCTCTCCCCAGCCGGAATCTCGAAAGAAATACAGCCAGCTTCCCACCATCGCCAGCACCGCCGACAACGCTCCTGCCGCTGTCAACCTCCGCCAATACAACGCGGCGAAAACCAGCGGGAACAGGGAAGCAAAACCACTGAAGCACCAGACTCCCAGCGTAAACACGCTCTTGTAACCCTGTAGGCTTAGTACATAAGTCACGGCAACGACCAGAATCACAAACGCCCGAGCGATCCAGACCTGTGCCGTGTCGGACAGTCTCTCCTTGCCAACGTAGTGTTCCACGATGTCGTTGGTAAACATGGAACCAACACATAGGAACTGACTGTCAAGCGATGACATGATGGCCGCCAGAATCCCCGCCGTCAGCAAACCCGCCAACCAGGTTGAGAGTTTTGCCTTGACCAAAAAAGCGAGCACGCCGTTGGCCGAAACGGTCGGTGGAATGTTTTGCGTCGTCGCCCAGATTCCGATCAACACGCAGGGAGCCCACACGATCATGATAAAAACGGGGTGACACACGACGGACAGTTTGAAACTGCGAGCCGACTTGGCTGTCAGCCAGTGCTGGAACAGGTGTGGAAACATCCCCACCGACAGTGGAATCAACATGTAGGTTAGAAACTTCGTCATCGACATTTCAGACCGAGTCACATGGGACTCGCTGACTTTTGCAGACGCCGCCTTCAAGCTTTCGAACAGCGTTTCCTGCCCACCAATCTTGTTGGCAAGGGAAACGAACGTCACCACGCCAAGCACCATGAACACGATCGTTTGAAAAGCGTTCGCCCACGCGGTTCCTCGCATTCCACCGAAGAAAACATAGATTAGCACCACCACACAAATCCCAGCCGATCCCAACCACGTTGGCACACCGCCATGCATCGGGCTGGGCGTTCCGTCGGGCTTTAACGCGGCGAACGACGACCAATCCGGGAATGCTCCAGCCGTCATCGCTTGAATCACCGTGCCCGATGCCATCACGCCGATCAACAGGTAGGGAATGACCAGACCGACAAGAATCGGAAACAAAAGGACTCCGATCAAATCACTTTCAAGTCGATCGCGAAAGAATTGAATCTGAGTCGTATAACCGTACTTTCGACCAAAGGAGTAAATTTTCACTCCAATCACAAAGAAGCACAGGCTGTGGATGATGCCGCTGCTCGACGCGAGCATCCCGTAAACGCCAATGCCCTCCTTGAACGCTTCCCCCGTTGATCCAACCAGCGCGAAGGCGGTCATGGTGGTGCCGAAGACAGACATCAACAACAGAAACGGACCAATCGAATGACTGGCCAACAGGTAATCTTTTTTCGTGCCGCTGAACGAGCGACTGGCGATAAAGCCCAACCCCAATAACAGCAACAGATAGGTGATGATAATCGCAAGACGAACTTGACCTGGATTCATGATTGAGCCCCCGTCGTTTCGTCTGATTCGATTTCGTCGAGGTGCCTCGGCCACGCAAGGTTACACATTAGGAACCAAACAATTCCTGCACCCATCGAAATTCCCATGTGATAAGCCAGACCGATCGGAATGAACCCGAGCACCAACGTGCCATCATTCCAATTCCAAAAGTCCTGATGAGCGACAATCAAAAACGCGATCAGTATCCAGAGTACAGTTTTCATATCGTGGTGGTTTTCGTTTCAGATTATTGACTTGGTTCTGCCGGGAGAGCGAGACTCCGCCCGAGCTATTTTTGCGGCTATCAAATAACTTTCGTTTGCCTCGAAGGTGGTCTTCTCGCTCATCATATAATTGTCTGCCTGTTTCAACAGGGTGCGGGCGGAGCCTTACTCTCCCGAATTGGCCGTGTCACGTGGTTCAGGGGGCGGGCGGAGCCTTCCCCTCCCAAGCAGCCCTGCACTACCGTCACTCTCCCGGTACGATTTCCAGCAATTCGATCGCCTCAGCCCCGTCGCAGTAGATCATCGCCGTGCGGCCAAAGCAAACGCGGTCGGCATCTACACCGAATGCATCCACCAGATCACCCGCAGATTGAATCTGATAAAGCCGCGACAGCTTGACCGAACGAAGCACGTTGTGGTCGATCAGAACTCGGCCCAAGGGAGTCCGTTGGCTTTCAATTTCATCCCGGACGGCTTCATCAAATACCGTCCGGTCCATTCGCACGACGCCAAACATCACCACCGCTTTGTCCGACTGTCGAGTCAGCGTGATCTTGCGAGCGTAATGGTTTCCTTCAATCCGCGATTCGAGCACATGCACATCCACCGAGCAACCGTGGTGCTGCTCAAGCGTCACGGTCATGTGGTGATCATGAGCGAGCAGTTTCGCAGCGACGGGAGTCAGTGATTCAACCGAAACGTTCTTAAAATTACCAGGCATGGAATCCGTCGAATAGAACAGATCCAACAGAACGTCCAACTGGCGATCGCGGTTCTCACGAGAGACACCGGCAGCGTTGACAGATTTTGCGGGGTTCAAACGATTTTCCTTGCGGGCAATGATGTCGCAAAAATCCGTTACGAAACGATCGGAAGCGTTTCTTCGAATGACAGGTGCTTGATCTGGATCGTTGGTTTCACTTCAGCGGTTCGATCGAGCACGGTGTCGACAAGGTAATACATTAACCTTCTCAATTCGTCTGGCTTTAGCTCATCAGCAATTTCTTCCGCTTTCTGCTGATGCTTGTCCACCAAACGGTAAGCTTTTTCGAACACTCCCGCTTCGAAATACAAATGCCTAGCCCGTATCAACCGTTGTTCGGGTGGCAAAGGACAATCGGCGGCAGCCAAGCCAAGCAGTTCCTGCTTTTGAGCTTCGTTCAACCCCGCTAACGCCAACGCCCACAAAATTGTCGGGCGACCCGCCAGCAAATCCGTGCCCATCGCAAGCTTGTTGTCTTCGTCGTGCTCCCAATCCTTCAAGTCATTGAGAATCTGAAACGCGACGCCCAGATTCCTAGCAAACTGACGCACGGGTTGGCGATACTCGTCCGCCGGCCCGGCCAGACGAAGGCCCGTATAGAACGCGGCTTCAAAAGCTGGTGCTGTTTTAAGAGCGTAGACTTTCAACGCATCAATCGGTTTCAGACACTTGTCAGACGCATCGCGCCAGATCAATTCGGCTCCCTGACCTTCGGACAGTCTTTGATGAGCGTCCGCAAGACAGTCAAGAATGTCGGCAGCCGCCTCAAAGCCCAATTCGGCTCGGTCGCCACTGACCAGACGATAGCCAAGCCCGATCAAATAATCACCAATGTTGATTGCCGTGGGCACTCCGTGTTTCACATGCAGCGAATCGCTGCCATAACGAAAACGATCGCCGTCTTGAATATCATCGTGAACCAATGAAGCTTTATGAAAGGTCTCAATCGACATCGCGGCTCGACGGATCGCGTCCGAGTACCCTGCCACAATGCGTGCACCATCAGCAGCCGTCGCCGCACCGCCCTGCACCGCATCGTACACCGCCAGCGTAATGAACGGACGCGAATGCTTGCCGCCAGCCGATAAAAAATCGTAAGCGATCGATTCGGTTGCCGCGATCGGATCACTGACAAGCGAATCAAGATCCGATCCGCCTGACCTTATTCGCGGGACCAATCGCTCTAACGAGTCCGCCTCAAACAATCGCGACGATTCACGCAATAAATGAATGTAGCTTCGAGTCTCCTGCGCCGAAGCATCGAACGGGACTCGCACCATCTGCTCGACCCAGTCTTCATCGACGCTGGTGTTTCGACAATCGCTCGACAGCAGCGGCACGGCCATGCAAGGGATGCCCGCCAACATGATTTTATCGATCGCTTTTTCCAGCACGTTCAGACAGGCGACGCCGACAATCGCGTCGACATGCCCGCTGACAATGATCTTCAACACGATCGGAGAACCTTCAGCGACCAAAACTTTGTAGCCCAGCTCTTCTGCGGCACCACGAAAGTCGGCAATGCTGCACGCGCCACAAGTCTTGCACGCCAATCCGAATTCATCGTAGTCCGCCGGACAACCCTCCGCGTGCTTCAGGCAGTGGGGAAGCAGAAACAAACGTCGCTCGTACGGGATCGATTTGATTTGGTCTTCCCAGAATTCGGTCGACAGGACCACCATCGTCCAGCCAAGAAATCCCTCTGGTAGATTCTGCTCGGTCAGCAACTGACGACAAATCGCTTCCAGCTCGTCCTTGCTCGGCGGCACGTCACGACTAAGCGTTGCAGCAACCTCACGACACCGCATCCGCAATGTCTCGCGGGCACCTTTCGTGTCGGGCACCATTTTCAGATGAGCCGTCTTACGACGGCGAGAGCGACGAACCGGTGGCGTGGCGACTTCTTCAGCTTGCGATGGCGAAGTTGTATTTGAAACAGTTGCCAAAACGTTTCCTTAGGCGAGAGGCGGATTGAAATCTACCGTGCGGCATACTGGACAGGACGCGACATCAGACGAATGACAGGCGTGTTTCAGCTTGTCTTTCGCTTGAACGCCCGGTCTATCGACGAGGTTGGACAAAGCCAATCAATCGAAGGTGTTGGCCACGCGACCGACCCGGACCATTTCACTGTACCAACTACGGGTCGTCAGCAGAACATCCAGACTGAATAAATGTCGCCCGACTGAGCGCACCGGCAGCAAAAATCAACGGATACAGTTTTTCGAAATACCAGAGTTTCGCAAAGTAAAAACCGATCGGACTACTTAAAGCAACGCGATCCGTACCAACAGCGCTGATCAACCAAGCCACACCTGCGTTAGCGGCGTCTTCCGCCCCCGCATCATCACACCCCAGCAAAGACTCAACGCACAACGCGGTTTCCTCAACGCTGCTTTCGCCTTCTGCGGTGCCACCCCAGCCTCCGTCGATATTTTGATGCTCGATCAGCCACCTGTAACCAGCCGAGGCGGTCAAAGTTTCGTTCCGCCCCGTATCTCGGTATGCCAGCAACACTTTGGCCGTTCCGTAGAAAGGATTCTCATCGTCGGGCTGATCCTGATTGCCAAACCAGAGCGGCAACCATGAGCCATCGGCACGCTGCTGTTTCTGAAGATACCGAAAACCTTTCTCAATTGCTTTGTCCTTCCGTCGCCAAGCTGACAAACCGCGAATGACATGAGCCGTGATGTCGCTGCCACTTCGATCGAACGGCAGCTTCCCCCAACCTCGACAGAACGTCGGCCACCCACCGTCACGATTCTGCAGGCCAATCAACCAATCGGCTCCATCCGAGGCCGCCACAGAAATTCGCTGGCCGATTTGCCGATCCAACCAACTCGGTTCCGCATCAACGACCCTTCGCAACGCGAGCATGGCTCCGGGCGTATCATCCGCGTCGGGAACCGCACCACTCAAGTCGCTCCAACCCCAGCCACCTGGATCCGCTCCGGTAAACGGATGCTTTTCCCGGTTCTGACAGGACAACAACCAGTTCAGACCGTTCTGCCACTTGCTCGCATCGGCTTCGAGCAACCGCTTGAACGATGTCGGGTCATTTGCCAACGCGTTGATCGACAACGAAGTGTTCCAAGTCGCCAAATTCGTATCGATTGGCCAGTTGCCAATACAAGCTCGACGCCCCAGTGAGTGGATCGCCTCGCCGTTATCACATCCGCTCGCTTGCCCGTCGAGCTCGTTTTCTGGGCTTTCAACACGAAACGCATTCAACAAGAATCGAATCCCATTTTCAACCACGGGATGCCGTGCACGTCCACAACAAACCAACGCCATCGAAACGAAACTGGTCAAAGGAATCGCTTCCAAGTATCCACCGCTGGCTGGCTGCATTCGCTGCAACACTTTCAAACCGGGCTCGATGCTCAGCCGACGAATCGTTTTTCGGATCGGATCCCAAGGTGGATCAAAGTAAAACTTGGCCTGTCCGATCGCCACCAAAGCTGGAATGGCGTAGCTAACCACAGGTAACTGCATCAAGTGGTAAAAACGTTGCGGCACGACGGCAGCTTCAAAAGGCAGAGCCGACACTTCACTCCATGGAACGATCCCCGCCATCGCGCAATTGGCCAGAATTGGAACGGCAAATGTTTTGTCTCGGCCATATCGCTTTCGTAAGCCAGCAATACCGCCCTGCAAGTCAACATAACGCTCGGCTCGTGTGATTCGATCTGAACATTCGGTCACTTTGTTCGCAGCATGGAGGGCCGCAATCACCAGCATCGTCGTGGAAATATTCGAATAGTTTTTTGGCGTGTCTCCCCAACCTCCGTCGTCATTTTGTTGATTCAACAACCAAGCAATGCCAGCGTCAACCTGCTGACGCATCCGATCGCGATCGACCGGCTCTAAGCCGGCAGCGTCCGAATCCAGATAGAACGAGAACGTACTGATCGCAGTTGCCGTCGACAACGCGGACGCGGACAATTGGCCCTCCCAATGACCGGCAGCCATTCGCTCATCCAGTAACTGCTGTCGAACTGCGATCGTCGCTTTCTCCAACGCGTCGCTTGAAATTGTTCTTGACTGATCGGTTTCCATCACTGGCTCATCGGTGCCTGATACGGATTGTCTGAATCAACGGGTTCACTTTGAACAACCGCGGCAGCTTCCTTGTCAGCAACAGATTTGAGCTCAACAACGTTTTCCATAAATCGTTCGACGGCCGTTTCATCTCCAATCGCTCGCATCGGCACCAAGTGAATCAACGAATGGATGGTGCGAAACCCAAGATAGTGGTCGTTGGCCAGCAAGCCCGTCACGTCATTCCAGTGAAGCAGTGAAACATAATCAGCAGCGCCAATCGCGAGCCCATCCTGGCATAAACGCACAGAAATCTCATCGGACGGGAGCTTGAACAAACGAGTGATTCTAAACCACGATCGCGTGCGAGCGATCAGCCACAGCACAACAAACGGCATCAGGCAGATCAACAAATCACGGGTCACGTCCGAGAACAATATATCTGCGCGAAAGAAAAACGCGGTCGCCCAGAGGAAGACGGACAACAGAAACACAAATCCAAACAACGGCCTGACCATCGAGCCAGATTTTCGAACGCCATTCGAATCGTTGCTTTCATACGGCCTCAGTTTCGAGCTCACGATCTGTTGCGCGTCAACTGACGACATCTGATAGCGATAGACCGGGAACACACTCTCACTGAGAAATCGGTCTTGGTAGAGCGGCAATGGAGGCGAATCGGCAACAGGCTGCTGGACTTCCTTCAGCAAGTTTCGCACTTCGTTTTCTTGGTCAACAGTTAGCACTCGCTTGGGCAAGATACTACCGACATCGTTCCTCCAGAACTGAAACTCTTTCTTCGTTTCTCGAATCTCTTCAATTCGCTCCCACTTCCATTGCCCGATCGAACTGGAGCTTCTTCTCGTTCCCAGATGGCGATCGAACACGTCCACGTGCTCGCACAAAGGGAACCGAACGAGCGGCACAAACCATCGGTAGCCGGCCAACATCAGCATGACAATCGCCGCGATGCTCATCCACAATGCGGAATAGTTTGAATGAAAAGCCCACAGAATGAAGGCCGTTGGCAACAATGCCATGCAGACGATTAGATAATTCCGCCACTGCGACATCACACCGGTCTTGTTCAGACGGTGCCAACGAATGAAATCGCTTCGAGTTTCTCGATAACGAATTTCCATCATCTACCTCGTCGGCGAAACAAATAGCGGACGAAGTCAATCAGACCTGAAAATCGAAAATCATCGTCCACATAATGCTCGATGACGTAGAAAGCGAAGTAGTAGAAGCGGCAGAAGCACCAAACACAGACCGCCAACAGAACAGTGATTTGCCAGTCAAATGTTTTGGCGACGATCAGACCGGCGGACACAAATCCTGCGATCAGGAATAGGAATCCCTTCAGGTAGATCGCTTTCGGATTCGTCAGGTCACCCATCATCTACCGAGAACTTAGTTCATGCACGATATCGACCAAAGCGATGGCGTTGTCGACGGGCGTCTGCGGCAAAATCCCATGGCCTAGGTTGAAAATATGACCGGGTCGGCCCGCGGCTTGATCGAGCACAAACTTCGCCTGCTTTCGAATCTCATCTGGATTGGTCAGTAGAACCGTCTGATCCAAATTACCTTGGACCGACATGTCGTAACCCACGGTTTGCCACGCGTCGTCCAGTCGAATCCGCCAATCGATTCCAACAACGCTCGCCCGAGTATCGGCCAACAACGGCAGCAAAGCCGGGTTGCCGGTCGCAAAATTGATGACCGGAACGCCACGAGGAATACTGGCAATAATTTGCTGAACATAGGGATGCACAAACTGACGATAATCTTCAAAACTCAAGCATCCGGCCCACGAGTCAAACAGCTGCAAGCACTGAGCCCCGGCTGCAACTTGTCCATTCAAGTAAATCGAGATCGAGGTCGACAGGTGCTGCATCAACTGATCCCACGCGCCGCGATCGCTGTACATCAAGGCTTTCGTGTTTGCGTAGTTGCGGCTGGCTCCGCCTTCGATCATGTAACTGGCAAGCGTGAACGGAGCCCCCGCAAATCCGATCAGCGGCATGTCGGCTGGCAGATCATTTCGCGTCTGAGTGACCGTATCCATCACGAACTGTAATTCATCATTCGATTCCAGTGGCTTGATCCGATCGACATCCGCTGCCACACGAACAGGATTGTGAATCACCGGCCCGTCACCTTTGACGAATTCCAGATCGCATCCCATCGGAACCAGAATGGGCAACAGATCCGAGAAGATGATCGCCGCGTCGACTCCCAGTTTCTGCACGGCGGTACACATCACCTCGCTGCACAACTGAGGATCCGCGCACAAATCCAAGAACGAAATTTTATCGCGAACCGCTCGATACTCCGACATGTAGCGCCCCGCCTGACGCATCATCCAGATCGGCGTCACATCGGTCGGCTCGCCTCGACACGCTTTCATAAAGGGGCTGTTGTACCAAGGCGCGTTGGTGTCGGTGCTGCTGCTTGCGGGTCCGGACATGTTGACTCGAATGATATGTTTCTGTTTGAAAATTTGATGAACTTCAGTCAGACGACCGACGATTTCTCCAACCGCCGGTTGCAATTCGATCGCATCGGTTTGAAAATCGACCGGCACTCCATGATCTGCCAATAGCTCAGCGGGATCAGGCCCTGAAGTCAACACAATATGACGGTCCAGCAAGTGGCTGGTCAAACGGGCGCGACCAAATTGCCCGGCCAGAAAGCAGAATTCCGCCGCAGCCTGAGCATCAGCAAAGAGAATTGAGTCAAATTCGTTGGCGTCAATTCGTTCGAACACGTCCGTCGCCTTGTTGCTATTGGCAGGCATCTCCATCGCAAACGCCGGAACTCTCAGCACCCTAGCCCCGCGAGCCTCCAATCCCGCGCTGATGCCGTGAACGCCGGAAGAATGCTCCAACGCTACGTTCAGGTTGGTAACCTTCGACTGATGATCGACCGCGATCAGGATGTCTCGCCACGTTGAACTCGAACCGAGAGCGACCGCCGGCTCGACACCCAACTCTCGCAACGCTTCGGCGGCTGGCGGGCTACCGGCAATGGTGGTCGCATCGGTCAGGCAATCCAGAAATCGCTGCTGTGGTATCGTGCGAACAATCTGAAGAACCAACTGCCGTACCGCCACGCCCGTCATGAAGATCACCGTGTCCAACCCGCCGGTCATCAACCGATTGGCGAACTCGACAGCTGGAGCGTTCACGATCCGACCGCCTGCATCCGTCGACACGCAACCAAACGGCCCCAACGGAGTTAAACGAATTGCCTCAGACGAAAAGTCGTGCAAGCAATTCAAATCGGTTTCACCGGAAATCAGAACTCCGATCGATATTGGGGCTGACTGGTTCATGCAGCTTGAGGCGTGTCGCGAAAGAGTGTTCGAGCATCAGTTTTCGGAACCAGCGTACTGCTTTGCAGTTCACGTTAAGAGGGGGGCTCGCGCAGCCGAATTTCACCAAACGGATTCGACCGGGCCGCCGCCTGCGGATACAATGCTTGATTCTTCGACCGCGGACTGGCAACCGGGCCTTAGCACTGGCCCAACAACCACTGCCAGAATTGATTTCATTTCGCTCTCGCAAAATCGGCGCTGAATCACGTTCCTCCAGCAACTTTTTGACTCGTGAGTGCTTATTTTCCAACGTTCTTCACGCTTCGCTCAGAATATCTTGATGACTCAAACCATAAATTTCTTTGATCAGATTTCCGCTCGGCTCAGCACCGCTGGCGTTGAGGGAACGCTGGAGCTGCTGGAAACTCACTTCCGACGCGAAAAGGAATATTTTCGCTTGTTCGAGGTTCTGAAACTCCGCTGCCGCCACCAGCTGGGCCTGCCGCTGACTCCGTCTCGAAGCACCGAAACATTGCCCGAGCGACAACAACGAGAGCTGGACGAGGGTCTGATTGACGCTTGCCAGACAGTTGGCACCCTGCTTTTTCGCGATGGCGATATCCAACATGGCTGGGCCTACCTGCAACCCGTCGGGAATCGCAAACTGACCGAGTCGCTGATTCGGGAAGTTAAAGTCAACGACGATAACGTTGACATGCTGATCGACATTTCGCTCAACCAAGGAGCCGCCCCGACCTACGGTTATCACTTGGCCATGATGCACCATGGAACTTGCAGCGCGATTACGGCGTTTGATGTCCAGGGCGCCAACTTCGACCGAGAAACTCAGGCGGCCATGGCGGCTCAATTGCTGCGTCATATTTACGACGAAGTCATGCAAAACATCAAAACGCACATCGGTCAGAACGAGCAGACGGCTCGACCGGACGCCAACCTGCGAGATCTTTTAGTCGAACATCCGTGGCTGGTCGAACAGCAGGCCTACCACTTGGACACAACTCACCTGGCCTCTTTGATGAAGATCGCTCGATTGACCACGTCGACCGGCGATCATGAAATGGCATTGCATTTGGCCGAGTACGGAGGCGGCTTCCCCGACGATCTTCAGTACAAGAACCCAGCACCGTTTGAAGACACCTACACCGACCATCAACTTTTTTTCAACGCGTTACTGGGAGAAAACGTCGACGCTGCAGTGAGTCATTTCCAAAAGAAATGTGCTCAGGCTTCGCAAGAGCCGGGCTCTGGAGCCGACGAAATCCTGATCGACTTTCTCTATCGAATCGGCCGAGTCGACGAAGCGATTGCTCATGCGAAAGTCAGTTCGACCGACCCTTCGATGCGAATCGGACTGGCTCCGGACATCATCGAAATGGCAAACTCAACCGCTCAGTTTGAATCGGTGCTGGATCACTTGCGGCATCAAGATGACTTGCTGGGTTACTCGGTCGCATTGTTGAAGCAGAACGAAGTCGATGCTTCAACGAATTCGGGCTGAGAACAACATTCAAGACAACGCCCCGCAACTGCTTTCGCCACAGCGCATGAAAAAACGACACGCCTGAAGATTTCAGAACGTGTCGCTCAATCATTTTCACTTAAACGTCATCGTGGCAAGACTCTAACGAGCAGCACGGATCACGAATGCGTTCGGACGAACGACTGGCCGGTTGGAAGCACCATCGCCAGGAACGACTTGGCCTTCTGCTTCATTCACGTTCGGCACAACAACGCCTTGGGCAGGAGCAGATTCATAAACAGGTGCGGATGAACCAGCTTCGACTGGCTGCCCGTAGCTAATGACATCGCCACCGCAACTGCTGCAACCTGAATTGACAGCGTTGTCGCCACATCCCTGACCGGGGCATGGAGAGTTGCAACCGTCGTTCGGGCAACCACACAGAACGCGACCACCACGGCTACGAGGCAAGCGATTGCCACGCAGACGATCGAGCAACGTCAGCTTTGAACAGCCGTCATCGCAGCCTGAGTCACATCCGCAATCGTTGGAAACACCGCAACCGCAATCAGCCGAAGCACCGCAGCCACGATCTGAACGGCAGCCGCCCAGACGACCACCCAAGCGACCGCGAAGGCGTCCGCCACAAGAAGGTGCCGCGTCGCAACCACAGGCAGGCTCAGCTTCGCAACCGCAATCGGCGACAGGAGCTGGCTCGCAGCAAGGTGCTGCTTCGACTTCGCAACCGCAATCAGCAGCCGGTTCGCTGCCACAACGGTTTCCAAGACGACCACGCAGACGATTCAGCAATCCAACTCGCTGCTCACAGGGATCAGCACAGGCTGGAGCCGCTTCGCAACCGCAATCTTCGACAACTGGAGCAGGCTCACAGCAAGGTGCTGGGGCTGGCTCAGCTGGCATTTCGCAACCGCAATCGGCGGCAGCTTCGCAGCAACCACGACTTTCGCAACGAGCACGCAGCTTGGCAAGCAAACCGACACGCTTCGCACAAGGATCGGCTTCGCAACCGCAGTCGACAGGAGCCGGCTCGCAGCAAGGTGCCGGGGCTGGAGCTGGAGCTGGCTCGCAACAAGGAGCAGCTTCAACTTCACAACCACAATCGTCGGCCGTATCGCAGCAGCCACGGTCGCCGCAGCGAGCACGCAGCTTGGCAAGCAAACCGACACGCTTCGCACAAGGATCAGCACAAGCGGGAGCCGCATCGCAACCGCAGTCGGCAACAACAGGAGCAGGCTCGCAGCAAGGTGCTGCTTCGACTTCACAACCGCAGTCATTGGAACCACGGCTTTCGCAGCGAGCACGCAGCTTGGCCAACAAACCAACACGCTTCGCACACGGATCAGCTTCGCAACCGCAGTCGACCGGAGCAGGCTCACAGCAAGGTGCTGCGGCTTCTTCCGGGCAAGTCGGTCCGCAGCCGCTAAGAATCCCGCGACGGTTCCGGTCACCCAATCGGCTCAATAGGCCGCTACGCGAACCACATCCGCAGTCGTCAACGACTTCGGTGCATCCGCAATCTTCTACAACATGTGCCGCTTCGCAACCGCAATCCGGTTCGCAGCTTGACACTTCGCATCCGCAACATCCCCGGCCCAGAACTCGACCCAACAGATCGGCTCCAAAGCCTTCGCTGCAGAACAGAGTAACACTGGCCAGCAGTGCTACCGCAGCAAACTTGAATTTCATCGAGACTCGTCTCCTTGAGTATTTGAATTCAGCTGTTCGATTCAACTAATCTCATCAACGCAGATCGTGAGATCGGCCGCCTCACCGATCTGCCAAAGCAGAGATGTGGATGAGACTTGATTGATTGCGCGTGAACAGTGAATTCGATTTGACGGAACCATCTGGCTCGATTCATCCAATAAATCGATCAAATTTCCAGACAGATTTCGTTTTCCATGCCGCTAAGCACAGGCATTCAGATTGTCCCCGTTGTCATCGGCGGCACATTTCGACCCCCTTGATCGACGTAAACCGAATGGCGCATAGGCCGGTCAATTGTGACGTAACGATTCCAACACCCGCGCCGGATCGGTAAACTTTTAGGGTCAGAACGCCATTTCGGCTCAAGCAAGCGATGCGGCTGATGACCGGTTTGAGCCACGCGGAATCAAAGGAATTCCCCTGCACAGCCGACAAACGGATGAAACGCTGACCATGGCAGGACGATAAAACGGTGCCGTCACGTTCCCGTTTGCACGATCTTCAAACCTTCCTGCGAACTCCTGCGACTTGGCCAAATAAAAGACGCGAGCAAGCAAAAGCTGCACGATCTTCGGCCTTCGGTTTACCGAGCACCTTTTGGTAAACGCGTTTGCACCGTTGGTGACATGCTGTCTCACGATGGTGCGGAGCGAAGCTTCCAGTTAAAATGAACGGGACACCATCAGGTATCCACTCGAATTATCCATGCGAACCGATTTTCATCCTGCCATGATCAAGAAGAATTCCATCTCCTGTTTCGTTTTCACTCGCCCGGCCTTCCTTTGCGTTGCTTTGGTGATCGCCGGAGTTTGCGGTTGCTCGCAGGAGCGTTATGAAGATTCCAAGTGGGATAAGGGCTCCTCATCATCGTCTTCGACATCAAAAGCAACCGGATCAACGTTACCCGGTGCAAGTGTTGGGACAACCTTACCGTCCGCTCGCGGGACGACTTTGCCAGGAGGTCGCGGAACAACTCTGCCATCCGGACGCGGAACAACTCTGCCATCCGGACGCGGCACGACTCTGCCATCCGGGCGTGGAACGACTCTGCCCAGCGGCCGCTGAAACCCATTTGGCTTGGTCGTCCGTCACGCCTGAACTGCCGGTCGATCGTCCGAATCTATTTCAACCGCCACGTCCGTACCCAGTCGTAACGAGTCTTTCGCTGCTCCAGTGGAGCGGAGGCGATCAGACCGCCATCTTCGGGGACGGGGTTCCAGTCATACGTTTCGATCGCCATTTGAAGATAGGCAGGAACGTCCCAATCGTGTTCTGGCTTCAGCGAGAACCGATACCGACCGTCAAGAAAGAACTGGATTTCATGCGGCGACTTCCACCAAGCGCCGTAAACGTAAAACCTTTGCCAATTTTCCGTTTCCAGCTTCAAGCCTTTTTGGATCTGAATTCTCTTGCGCCCATCGTTAAAGTGGACGATGGCGTTCACGTGAAAAATCTGGTTCCAATGGCGGCCCCATTTTTCCGTCAGGTCGGACGTTTTACCAACGCATTCCTGAATATCCAGCTCCAGACGGGGACGAACTTTTTCCCCGGTAATCAACCAGAACGTTGACGACATCTCGGTGTGATTCGCCTTCATCCGGCACTCAAAGTAGTCGCCAACGCGTCCCGGATGTTTTGATCGAATGATCGCCCCGTGATACCTGAATTCATCACCGTTGATTATTTCTGGCTTGTCCAACACGCCAACGGTCACGTTCATGTGGCCGTCT
Source organism: uncultured Pirellulaceae bacterium (assembly GCA_937928215.1). Taxonomy (GTDB): domain Bacteria; phylum Planctomycetota; class Planctomycetia; order Pirellulales; family Pirellulaceae; genus Mariniblastus. The sequence goes on from CALFWL010000062.1 coordinate 29,443, forward strand.
TCCACGGCGATACTACTCTCTTTGAACAAACCCGGTGGACGACCCAGCCACCCCCACTCTTTCACCGATGGATCGCCGAACCATTTCGTTTGGTCCAGCTCGTTCCCGTCGAACTCGTCGGACATGTTCTGAACGGGCGTCCAAGTTTTGCCAGTTGGCTTAGGGTCTTTTTGACCGTCTGCGAAAAACGGTTGACCAAACGCCACATCACAGAGAACCGCGACGCAAAGGAACAGGACTGGCGAAAATTTCACGGATAAACTCCCAAACGATAGAGCGGCCACAAATTGACGCAGCATGTTGGCACCAGCAGACCAAGCGATGTCGACCACGCTGTCGAGCCGATAACGATCACGCTTGACCGCCACCGATCGCCCCCGTCGGCCGATCCTGATCACCAAGAAAAACCATTCTGCGATCAACGGCGATCCTACGATCTTACTTTTTAGCGGCTTTCTTTTTGGTAGCCTTTTTCTTGGGAGCAGCTGCTTCACCGTCCACTGGAGCGATGTCTTCTGTGACTTCTTCCTTCACTTTCTGAACAAAGTGAGGCGGCTTGCCCTCCGGGCTCAACTCCTGAGCTCGCTTCTCGGCGGCCTTGCGTTGATTGAATTCGTACAACGCGACTCGCTTCATGGCATGGTTAAACACACCCCAAAACAGCTTTTTGCGGATGACAACCGCTGCTTTGGCCCGAGATTTTCGCTTCTTGGCAGCTTTCTTCTTGACTGGAGCTTCCTCACCGTCAGCGTCCTTATCCGCAGCCTTCTTCTTGGCGTCGGCAGCTTTAGTGGTTTTCTTGGCGGATGCGGTTTTTTTGGTTGCCGCTTTTTTCTTTGCCATCGCGTGTTGACTTATGAGGGACCGGAGAACGGGGTAACTTAAATGACCCAACATTTTAGTCCGCTGGAGGCACTTTGAACAGCGACCCGACGCCCTGTCAAATGGTGCAATTGAGTCAATGGTGCAGCTGGGCCGTCAGTCGGTTCGATCCGCCGCCGGATCGGTCAGATCTTCCATCGGTGTCACTCCCGGAGGGGGCTGACGACCGGTTTCCTCAAGATAACGGGCTCTCCCGGCCGCGTAATCCTCAGCACTCAACCTTTCGGACTGCATCTCAGCGGATGACTCGCGGGATTCCTCCAGCAACCGCTCCAGTAGATCGCGGCACCATCCGCAGCCAGTTCCGGCCCCTTGGCATTCGCTCAATTGGCTCCCCCGGGTCGGCTTTTCGACTCGGATAAAGCTCATCACTTTCCGCCGGGAAACGTGGAAGCACAGGCATACAGGATCGTCCAAGTTCATGATTTTGATCGAAGCGAATAACCGAAGTAAATTGATGGATTCAACGAACTGGCGGTCGAACGGTTCCATCTGGCGAGGGCTGGAAGTATTTTCGTGTTCACCAATGCTCGACACCGGTTAAGTCAGCCAGCCCGCTATCTGTCCGCTCCCCCGCTTGGCGCCCATCTGACCGCGCAGATCTGCCGGAAACAACCGGACGAAAACGCAGTCGACGACGCCCCGTGGCGTAGGATAAACTATTGGAAGCGGAACATTGAATATTTTTCAGGGTTTTGCGTTCTAAGCCGTTGGGTAGGTTCGATCGAACAACCCAGTATTCTTCGCACGATGATGGCGGGTTTTTCGTTTGACGACCAGCGAATCCACGATAATCAAGGCTCGCAAGTACGAGCTGATGGACCCCGACGTCCGCCTGATGCTGCAAGTGCGCGACGGCAACGCGGCGGCGTTCGAGTCGTTGGTCGCCAAGTATCAGAATAAGCTGGTGATGGTCCTAAGCCACCTAGTGTCTAATCGCAGCCTTGCTGAAGACCTCGCTCAGGACGTTTTCCTACGAGTGTACCGGGCTCGCGAGCGCTACGTGCCGACGGCCAAGTTTTCGACTTGGCTGTACACGATCACTCACAATGTCGCCAGCAACGCACTACGAAAATCGTCGCGGCGCAAAGAAATCAATTTGAAGTCGTCCCCCTCCGGATCGATGCCCGTCCGACCTCTCGACACGATGGCAACGGCCAAGAGCGGTCTGATGCCATCCCGTGAGATTGACCGGAACGAAATTTCGGTCGTCGTTCGCGAAGCCATTCAGATGCTTGGTAGTCGTCAGCGGATGGCCATGCTGCTGTCTCGATTCGAAGGGATGAGCTACCAAGAAATCGCCGACACGATGGAACTGTCGACGCAAGCAGTCAAATCACTACTGTCCCGCGCTCGAACCAATCTGCGAGACATTCTGGAACCGTACGTCGAATCCGGTCAGTTGCCCGAGGGTTTAAACCTTGCGTCCCCCGAAGACGTGGACGCTCAAATGGATGCGCAGATTGACTCGGCCAGCGGGGAGGACGAAGCGTGACGAAACTTATTGACGACGACGCTCCTGAAGAAAACGAACGCGACATCGAACAGCTGACCTCATACTTGGACGGCGAACTGGACGAAGCGGAGACTCAATCGGTCGAACGTCGCATCGCAACGGATTCGAAGTTTCGGCTTCAGATGCAAAGTCTCCAAAAGGCGTGGGATTTGCTGGATGTGCTGCCTTCTGAATCGGCCGATTCGTCTTTTACTCGCACAACCATGGAAATGGTCGTCGATGACGCACTGAAGGAGATCGATTCGAAAAGTGGAAATGCGTGGAAGCGCCCCCTGAAACTGCTCGGACTGATTGTTCTGCCAATCGCGTTGTGCACAGGCAGCTTCCTAGTGGTTCGGCAGATTCAAAAGGAGAATCGTCAACGACTGGTCGAAGTGGACTTGCCCGTGATCGAAAAATCAGATCACTATCTAGCGATTGATCTGGACCTCGATTTTTTAGCTTCGCTGCATCGGTCCGGCTTGTTCTCTGACGAGTCCACTTTGTACTCGGCCGAGCGAGATGAGCTGGCTTCTGATTTGTTGTCTGAGCCAACCTCATTGGTCAGCACCGGAGCGGCACCGACCGATAATTTCGCGCGGCTCGAAGCGATGGATGCCCAGCAACGCCAGTCGTTACGGCGAAAACGAGAAAAGTTCGAAAAGCTCTCGACCGAACAGCAGGGTTCGCTGCGTCAGTTTCATCAACAGATCAACTCGCACCAAAAAAGCAAAGAGTTTCGTGAGACGCTCAACGACTATTTTGACTGGTTGGGAACGCTGGGAAGCCGTGACCGTGCGGAGTTGGCTGACATGCCTGTCAAAGACCGACTGCTTGGGATCGCCAAAATGCTGGTCAGCCGTGCCAGGGAAAAATTCGGGCGTGCGGGAGTCACTCAGTTACCGATCGCGGACGCGAGTGCCGTGTTTGACTGGTATGACAATGTGGTCAAAGCGAACGCGACGTTGATTCGCAATCAATTTAAGAGCTTGGTCAAAAATCGAAACATGGACAAACAGCGCAAGCTGCTAGACCCCCGTCTCAAGGAACTGGCCAATCGACCGCTGAACCAACTGGTGGGAGTCCTGATTCGCGTGGGCGATCGAGAATCCGTTAAGACAATCAAGACCATCCTGTACGCCAGCGTCGACCAGCTTCGTCCCAATCTGTCGCTGGAAGCGTTGGAGATCCTAGACAGCCTGACCACCAATGGAAAACAGGAACTGTTGCTCAAATGGACCGAAGCAGCGAATCAGGCTCGCTCCAAAGTGACAATCGTCCAGCTACAAAAGTTCTTCGAACAACTGTCTACCGAACAACGAGATGAACTCGATCAGATGTCGTTCGAAAACTGGGAACAAACTTTGACTCGGCTTTATCGGGAGACTCAACTGTCTCGCTCAACTGATACCAACGACTTGTCCGATGAACAGAACGTGCAATCCTTGCTGGAAGCAACCGGACTGGAGGTTCCAGATCAGATGGAAGACGATCTCGGGATTACCGAAGAAGACATGGGAATGCCGTTAAACTTGGACACTGGCCTAAACGAAGACGATCTGAAGATGACGCCCGAAGTTGAATTGACCGTGCCCGATGGCTTGATTGATGAAGTGCCGGATGAAGAAAATTAGCATGGGCCAAAGTGGTTAGATTTCTGACTGCCGGGCGATGCCAGTCCATGGCTTCCGCGATTCCACAATGACTCTGGAACAAATTCACTGACTTGATTCATGGCCAGCAACATCAACAGCTCGACCGCCAACCAACAAGCAACCCGAGTCCAACGGTACGTTGATGGGCAACTTGAAAAAACCAGACGGCAGGTTAAATCGTACGAGCTGATCGTTGCGTGTTTGACTTGGGCGGTTGCCGTCGCCGCATTTTTTCTGGCGATGGCTCTCATTGATGCGTGGGTCGTTTCCTTTTCAACTTCGTGGCGCTGGATTGCCTTACTGGCTTTGATTCTTGGCAGCGCAGCATGGCTGGCGCTAGCGATCGTTCCACTGTTTTTACGAAAAATCAATCTGGATTATGCCGCTCAGATGATCGAGCAGGCGACGCCCGATGTGAAGAACAGCGTGCTTAACTATTCACTGCTGCGGAAACGCGATGACCCCATCAACGTGGCCGTCATGGACGCCGTGTCACGACAGGCAGCCGAGAAATTAAACGCGATCCCCAGCGACACAACCATCGATCGTTCACAGCTGATCCGAGTCGGATTCATTCTGGTCGGGTTGATGGTGTTCGCCGTGACTTACAAATTGCTTTCCCCTCGCGACCCGCTACTGACAGTCCAGCGGATCCTGTTTCCCGGTCAAGTGCTCGCGAAACCTGCTTCGGTGCAAATCAGCCAGGTGACTCCAGGCAACGCCCGAGTCTTTTTCGGAGACTCATTGCAGGTAGCAGCCCGCATCAAAGGACCTCATCGACCGGAGGACGTTCGCTTGATTATCTCCAGTGCTGACGGGCAGATCACCGACCTCGCGCTACCCATGGTTCTGGACGAGACAGGTCGCGAGTACCAAGGATTGATTTCACCGGGCGAAGCGGGAATCCAACAACCGCTAAGTTATCGCATCGAGGCGCGTGATGGCGTGACGCCGGACTTCAAAATCAACGTCAAAGCCAACCCTTCGATTGCCATCGAGTCCATCGATCTGACGCCGCCGCCCTACACCGGCCTGCCCAAACGGACGCTCACCGGACGCGGCGACATCGAGGCGATTGAGGGCTCCGAGGCGATGATTTTCGCGGTTGCCAACTTGCCAATCGAAGTCGCGTACATTGAATTGCTCAACGCCGTCCCCAACGATGATCCGCAAAATCCAAATGCAACCATCATGAAACCCGCCGCTCCGCCGATCGAGATGCGATTGCTGCCGGACAATCGAGCCTCGGGACGGTTCAGCGCCACCCTCAATTCGCGTCGAACACGCCCCAACGCAACGCACTACCAGATTCGGTTCGTCAGCACAGACGGTGAACGAAACGAAACCCCCAATGTTTATCCGATTCGTGTGACACCGGATCTGGCTCCGGAAGTTCGCATCGTAGAGCCTCGGTCACGACAAACGAACCTTGCGGTCAATGGCCGATTGCCAATCCGAGTCGAAGCGAATGATCTGGATTTTGCCATCGATTCGGTCGTTTTGAACATGGACCATCAAGGCAGGCAATTGACAAGGCAGTCACTGGACCTGAAATCACAAAACGGGAACCAACGAGTCGACTGCCAATTCCTGTTCGAGCCGGCTCGATATCGCCTGCAGCCCGGCGATCAAGTTGTGTTTCATGCCGTTGCATCGGACAATCGCATCTCCATCAAGAGCCTTGCTCCAGACCCAAACGTTTCTCAGACAGAGAACTTCACGCTCACGATTACCGAGGCCGATTCAGATTCAGATCGAGCCCAACCATCCGAGGAACGTCAACCACCAAGCGAACCGGACGATCGCGACAATCCATCCGACTCCACAGGCCAAGATTCGCAAGATGACGAAACGAAGGCGGAGGCTCAATCGATGGATGATGATTCGGGCGAGACTGCTGAAGACAGGAGTCCGGAAAACGAATCCGCTGACCAGCCTGACGCATCGACCAATGACGAGCAAGGCAATGATGGACCAGAAAACAACAGTGCCAGCCCACCGGGCGAAGAAGAAGAAGGGGCCCAGGGAAGCGACGACAACCAACAGCCGCCGCCCGACGGTGGCGGGAGTTCATCTTCAGCGCCCGAGGGCAATCAAGAATCCGAGCAAGAACAAAACGGAGGATCAACCGACCAGAACCAAGGCGGAAGCTCGGAAGCTGAGGGCCGCAATGAAAGTCGGAATGAGGGCGTATCCGATCAAGGTGATCCGCAAGGTTCTTCCGACCGTGGCGGCAATCAGAGTGACGACGCGGGATCGGAATCCGGCGGCAACCGCGATTCGTCTGATCCGAACAGCGGCGGATCGCCTGATGGATCCGGCGAACCGGGACCATCTGGAGCCAATCAAAATGACCCGAACGCTCAAGCGTCCGACTTAGCCAACGAAGGCGGTGCCGCCGAAGGTTCGCAGTCCAATGGCGGAACTCGCAGCGATCCCGGCAATACCAACGGTGACCAACAAGGCACTCGAGACCAGTCACTGAAAGACGGCCAACGCGAACGATTGCCTGAAGATGCTCATGACGGCGAGAAGTTTGAAAAACTAGACGAGCTCTTAAAGGATCAAAAACCTTCATCCAAAGACTCGGACGGCCAACCGGATGGTAACCCTCAGGACAACCAACAGCCCAATGACGATTCCAATCCGAACGATGGGCAAGGCACCGGAAATGATCCTGACCAGGGCGACCGACGTGGTGATGGCTCGTCCGATCAAAAATCAACCAACCAGCAATCCCCCAGAAAACAAGAACCAACGGAACAACGACCGAGCGATCAGAAGGGTCAACCGCCTGAAGGAACCGAACCAAGCGAAGGCTCTCAAGGATCGGATGGCTCCCAAGGATCCGAAAACCCCGAAGGATCAAACGCCGAACCGCAACCATCCGGTTCCTCGGGCAGTCCCGCTGGCAATCAGAACCAACCCTCTAACAAACAGGAACAGCCTTCCGACGGTTCAGAAAGTTCATCTGGGTCAGGGGCAGATAGCGGCTCCGATCCAAGCGACTCAAACCAACAACCGTCTGACTCGCAATCTCAATCCGGAGCGAATTCGAATACCGGCCAGGCCGGTCAACCGAGCCTAGGTTCTTCCAATTCATCGCAAACCGCTGACGCCAACGGCCAATCCAACCAACCCAACGAAGGGGTGACCACTTCAGGGCAACAAGGCTCGGGCGCAAGTTCTGATCAACCGAACGACGAGCAACTTGAAAAAGAACAGGCTGATCTTGAACACGCGAAGAAAGCCACGGATCTTGTTTTGAACAAATTGGAAGATCAACTGAACAACCCCGATCCGGATTTGCTCGACAAGATGAACTGGACCGAGCAAGATCTACGTGAGTTCCTCGATCGCTGGAAACGAATGAAGCAAAACGCTCAGACGGGTGACCCGAACGCTCAGCGGCAATACGAGGAAGCCATCAAAAGTCTCGGCCTGCGACCGAACAATCGCGCTCGCACTTCAAAGAATCGCGACGCGGACGCAGCCGGCTTGAACCAGGACAGCAGCGTGATTGAGCCGCCTGCCGACCTAGCCCCTGATTTCAACGACTTCCTCCGAGACCGAAACCGCGTGCGGTAATCATTCGGCAGGGCTTGCAACGCGTTTGTGCAATTGCCATCGAACGCATTTCTGATTCGCGTGGCGTTATGGCATGCATTTCAAGCGGGCTCCGGATCGCCAAAGACGCCACGGTCAAGTTCAACACTCATCAATCGCCCAACGGGAAAGAAACTGAAACTCTGGCAGGTTTCTCAGGTTACAATTGTCGTGCGCGCTATGTTGTGTACTCCGACACGGAAGACGACAATCCGTTTTCCGTGTTGCACTACAATACTTCATTCAACCAAGAACCTGAGGCGTAAGAAGATGAAACGTTTTGTCGGTCCTGTGGCTCTTTTTCTCGCTGCTGCTCTGATTTTTGGAACGGAAGCAGCAGTCAGCCATGCCGCTGATGCAAACATCGATGGCGAACTGCGTCAGTGGCATAAAGTGACGTTAACCGTCGATGGGCCACAAGCCTCAGAAGCTGGCACGCCAAATCCGTTTCTTGATTATCGGATGCAGGTAACGTTTCATCATGCTCAGACCGGGACCACTTACAGCGTGCCCGGCTATTTTGCTGCCGATGGCGATGCGGCCAATACATCTGCAAGCTCAGGGAACAAATGGCGAGCCCATCTTTCACCCGATCATGTCGGCACGTGGACTTACAAGGTTGCATTTCGCTCCGGCGCGAACGTGGCGATTTCGGATCAAATGGAAGCCGGCACCTCCGTCGCTGACGTGGACGGACTTGAGGGCAAGTTTGAAATTGCAGCAACGAACAAACAAGGCCGCGACCTCAGAGCCAAAGGTCGATTGAATTATGTCGGGAAGCATCATTTGCAGTTTGCCGGCAACGGTCAGTTTTTTCTCAAAGCCGGAGCCGACGCACCTGAAAATTTCTTGGCTTACCAAGACTTTGACGGTGACTTCAAATCAGATGGCAAGAAAGACAACCTGATCAAAAACTGGGCGCCTCACGTTCAGGATTGGCAACCTGGCAACCCGACCTGGCAAGACGGCAAGGGCAAAGGGATCATCGGCGCGATCAACTACTTGGCTTCCAAGGGGCTGAACGCGTTCTCTTTTCTGACGCTCAATATTGAAGGCGACGATTGCAATGTGTTCCCGTACACCAGCTACGCCGTTCGGGACCGAATCGACTGTTCACGGATGGATCAATGGGAAATCGTGCTCGCTCATGGCACGCAACAGGGAATGTATCTGCACTTCAAAACACAGGAAGCCGAAAACGTAAACCTGTTGGACAACGGAAACATGGGGCCGCAACGCACGCTGTACTATCGCGAGCTGATTGCTCGTTTCGGTCACCAATTGGCAATGAATTGGAACTTGGGCGAGGAAGTGGGACTCGGACACAAGGTCAGCACTGAGAAAAAAACCGCATGGGCAAACTACTTTTGGACTCACGACCCGTATCAGCATCACATTGTCATTCATAACGGCGACAATCACTTTGACATGCTGGGTGACGCATCTCAGCTGACAGGATTTTCCTTGCAGACCAACAAAGCCGACTTCCGAAACGTTCACGGGGCGACGTTGAAGTATCTGAAAAAGTCCGTCGAGGCCGGGAAGCCGTGGGTGGTCGCGTGCGACGAACCGGGTGATGCTCAGCATGCACTGATTCCCGATGACGAAGATCCAACTCACGACGACGCGCGAAAGAATGCTCTGTGGGGTCACCTCATGGCGGGTGGCGCAGGAGTCGAATGGTACTTTGGCTACAAACATGCTCACAGTGACTTGACTTGCCAAGATTATCGCGTGCGTCAGAAAATGTGGGACCAGTCACGCATCGCATTGAAGTTTTTCGCGGACAACGAAATCCCGTTCTGGGAAATGAGCAACGCCAACCCATTGCTGGGAGCTGAAAACGGCTATTGTCTCGCCCAATCTGACAAGCTGTACTTGGTTTATTTGAAACAAGCCGAACCAGCTATTGTTGATCTTTCCGATGCCAACGGTGTTTTTGAAGTATGGTGGTTTAATCCTCGCGAAGGTGGCGATCTTCAAATTGGATCGACTCAAGCGGTTCGAGGAGGCGAAACAATTGCGCTGGGCAATCCGCCTGCCGATCCCGATCAAGATTGGCTGGCCATCCTTCGCCCGGGCGATCCCAATCGCGACTATCCGATCACTGGCAACGACAAGACAACTGAAGTTCTGCAAGCCGTCAAGGATTTTCGATTCGTCGTGTCGGATGGTTTTGTATCTGGATACAACGATGGCAACCAACGTGCCATGGCGATCAATGCAGCCCAACACAAAGGAAAATTTGCGGCTGCCGAAACGAAATTTCAAGGCAAATCGGGAACGTATAACCTAATGCTGACCACGCTGACCGAGACAGACGGCGAATCAACTTATCGATTGCTTGTTTCGGGAAAGAAGATTGGCGAGGTAAAAAATCCGACAACGAAACGAGACTACCAACCGGCCAATCATCGCTTTGAAGATGTTTCCCTGAAACGAGGCGACTCGATTCGAATCGAGTTCAACTCGGCTTCCAACAAAAAGATTCCCGAAGGCGACAGCTTTGCGTTTGCTCGAGGACGATGGCGCAGCTTGGCAATCGTCAAACCGGGCGCTCCGTTGAACCGTCAATCAGCCAAAATGACGATTAAGCCGGCGGAGGAAAAATCGACTCCTGCACCGTTTGACTATGTGTACGATGCAGCCGAAGCCAAGAAAATCCACAAGCAGACCAATGAAATCGTTGTTGTCGAGGCCGAAGACTACGACGCGGTGGACCGACAGGATCACCGCAAGTGGCACCTGACAACGGCGGATGTAACACCCGATGTAAAACCGGATCCCGACCCCAACCATTCCGAAGGCGCGGGCGGAGGAGCCTACTTGGAAATCCTGCCCGATACTCGAGTGACTCACGGCGATCCGCTGGTCAACGGCGTCAGCTTCAGCAACAAACCAGGACAATGCAGCGTTTTGTACTACCCCATCGAATTCACGGACCCGGGCCGGTACCACGTGTGGGTACGCATGAACTGCACCGGTTCAGAAGACAACGGCTTACACGTTGGCATCGACGGAGAATGGCCTGCCTCAGGTGCAAGGCTTCAATTCACAGGTAAACACGGTAAATGGCAGTGGGACAGTCGGCAACGAACTCCGAAGGTTCACGTGGGTGAATTTGGAAAAATCTGGCTCGACATCAAAACGCCCGGTCTGCACACGATCATGTTCTCCATGCGTGAAGACGGTTTCGAATTCGATCGGTTTCTATTGAGCAAACGACTGGCGATCTTGAAAAGCAAAAGCCTTGACCTAGGCCCGCCAGCCAGCCCGAAACGTTAGGACCAAGCACCGGTCTGTTTTGTCGATTGATTATTGGTCAATCGATTATTGAAATCCGTCCAGCACGTTCTTCCCGATTACTCGGCCGCTTTCCTGAGCGACGTGGGCGGCCTTGAGCGTCTCGACACTCAGTTCGCCAAGATTATCGTTCACCGTGGAAATCAACTCCCCCGCATCGAGCATTTCCGAAACTCGGTTCAGCAGTTGATGCTGAACCTCCATGTCGTCCATGGCAAACATCGAACGCGCAAACATGAACTCCCAACTGAAGTTCAACGCTTTCGCTTTGCCAACCTTGATATCAAGCGCTTCAGGATCGTCAATGAATGCCACGTGGCCTCGCGGTTTGATCAATTCGATGATAGCGGGGAAGTGACCATCCGTTCCGGTTAACGACGCGACGTATCGAGGCTGAAGACCAATCGCTTTCAGTTGATCGATCAATGACTCACGATGATTGATTGCATGGTCGGCACCCATTTTCTTCACCCATGCGATAGTTTCAGGGCGAGACGCCGTTGCGATGACCGTCAGCTCAGTCAACTTTTGTACCAACTGAATCAGAATCGATCCAACACCCCCTGCTCCGCCGATCACCAGAATGCAGTCACCCTGCCCTTCGCCTTCCTTGATGCCAAGAGAATCAAATAACAACTCCCAGGCGGTGATTGACGTCAGCGGCATACCCGCCGCCTCGGCATACCCCAGCGACTTGGGTTTCTTGCCAACGATACGTTCGTCAACGGCATGGAACTGAGCGTTCGTGCCTAGCCGGGTGATATCTCCGGCGTAGAAAACTTCATCGCCCGGTTGGAACAGACGGACATCACCACCAACTTGCCTAACGACACCCGCCGCATCGTAGCCCATGATTCCGATGTCACCGATAGGCGGCCTTCCACCACGAACTTTCGTATCGACCGGATTGACCGACACACCGCGAACCTCAACCAATAAATCACGAGGTCGCAACTCGGGCGCTTCGGCTTCAAATTCGATCAACGAATCGGCCGCGTCGATCGGCCCCGGTTGCTTGTATCCAATGGCTTTCATTCGACAATCACTTTCCTTGGCCCCACGGACATTATGCTCCATTGCACCCGATGCTTTGGCACACTTGAATGTTCGGTTGGACGACTCTTCTCGGTTTGACGACGACATAATCTACCCGATTTTCAACCGAACGGATTATCCAGAAATATGGTCTGTCTTCGATGAACACCACCGTGACATCGGCAAGCCATCCCTGAGCGAAAGAAGATTATCAGTGTGAATTGTATCTCGCAAAGACGCAACGCCCCTCGATTCGTTGGCTCTGTGCCTTCGCGTCGTTGCGTGATTTTTGAGGGTTGGCCGGGTCTACGGTTTCTCAATCGAGTTTGATTGGTGTACTCCACCAACATGTGTCAAAACGTGTATGCGATATCGAAAAAGCAGCGGTCGGGCGCGAGCTCTCGGGTGTCGTACGAAACCGGAGAACTGGCACCCAACCGCTGCTACTGCAAATTGTGGGATACGATGATTCAAGACGAAGCTTGCCGCCGTCGAAACCATTCGTCGACGGCCACACGACTCGCTGGCAACCAGTCAGCCGATTAAAGTTCGAATCGATCGAGGTTCATGATTTTATCCCAGACCTTCACAAAATCTTTCACAAACTTTTCGTTCGCGTCGGCGCTGGCGTAGACTTCCGCGATCGCCCGAAGTTGCGAGTTCGAACCAAAGACCAGATCGACGGATGTCGCCGTCCATTTTGGATCGCCCGATTTTCTGTCGCGTCCTTCGAAGAAGTGCTCACATTTTTCAGATTTTTTCCACTTCGTGTTCATGTTCAGCAGATTCACGAAGAAATCGTTGGTTAACTTTCCGGGACGATCGGTGAAAACGCCAAACGGTGTACGTTCGGTGTTCGTTTCAAGAACACGCATGCCGCCGATCAGAACGGTCATCTCTGGCGCCGTTAGCGTCAGCAGGTGCGCCCGGTCTATCAATAACTCTTCTGCGGGTCGATCAATTTTGGGAGCGTGGAAGTTTCGAAATCCATCCGATGTTGGCTCGAGCACCGCGAAAGACTCAACGTCCGTTTGCTCTTGAGAAGCATCGGTCCGACCCGGAGTAAATGGAACCTGCACGTCATGTCCAGCACTCTTGGCGGCATCTTCCACTGCTGCACATCCACCCAGAACAATCAAATCTGCCAACGATATCTTTTTGTCGCCGGCCTGTGAATCATTGAATTCCGATTGAATCTTTTCCAGCGCCTGCAGAACTTTCGCCAACTGATCGGGATTGTTGACCGCCCAGTCCTTTTGTGGAGCAAGACGAATCCGAGCACCATTGGCTCCGCCGCGTTTGTCCGATCCGCGGAAGGTAGACGCAGATGCCCAAGCTGTCGAAACCAATTCTGAAACGGACAGCCCTGACGCAAGGACTTTTGCCTTGAGATTCGCCACATCCTGATCATTGACCAGTTCGTGATCGACAGCGGGGACCGGGTCTTGCCAAATCTGAGGCTCGCCAATCGGAGGCCCCACGTAACGTGACAGTGGCCCCATATCGCGATGGGTCAACTTGAACCAAGCCTGTGCGAAGGCGGCGTCAAACGTTTCGGGATTCGCTCGGAATTTTTCCACGATAACTTTGTACGCGGGGTCCGCTCGGAAGGCCATGTCCGACGTCAACATCATCGGCGCGTGAAATTTCGTCGGGTCATGGGCATCGGGCACAGTCCCTTGAGCCGATTCATCCTTTGGGGCCCACTGCCATGCGCCACCCGGGCTCTTCACAAGCTCCCATTCGAAGTTCATTAGGTTGTCGAAATATTCGTGCGACCACTCGGTCGGGGTCGTCGTCCAAGCGCCTTCGAGCCCGCTGGAAATCGTATCTTCAGCGTTTCCTTTTCCGTACTTGCTAATCCAACCAAGCCCCTGATCCTCCAAAGCTGCTCCCTCTGGTTCAGGCCCCACGTTTCCCTCGGCAGGCGCGGCGCCGTGCACTTTGCCAAACGCATGTCCACCGGCAACCAAGGCAACGGTTTCTTCGTCGTTCATCGCCATTCGGGCGAACGTTTCGCGGATATCTCTGGCGGAAGCGAGAGGATCGGGTTTGCCATTCGGCCCTTCAGGATTGACGTAGATCAAACCCATTTGAACGGCGGCCAGCGGGTTGTCCAGTTCGCGATCTCCTTGGTAACGCTTGTCGCCAAGCCACTCGCTTTCGGGGCCCCAAGAGATATCGTTTTGAGGTTCCCATACATCTTCACGGCCGCCCGCAAAACCGAGCGTCTCAAAGCCCATCGACTCTAGCGCACAGTTCCCGGAAAAAACCAACAGGTCGGCCCATGAAAGTTGGCGACCGTACTTTTGCTTGACCGGCCAGAGAATGCGTCGAGCCTTGTCTAGGTTCGCGTTGTCGGGCCAACTGTTGAGTGGTGCGAATCGCTGCGTGCCATACCCCGCGCCGCCGCGACCATCGGCAATTCGATAGGTTCCTGCGCTGTGCCAAGCCATCCTGACGATCAACGGTCCGTAGTGACCGTAGTCCGCCGGCCACCAATCCTGCGATGTGGTCAGAGCCTCAATGATATCTTTCTTCACGGCTTCCAAGTCAAGTTTGCTGAACTCCTCGGCATAGTTGAAATCCTCATCCATCGGGCTGCTTTTGGCCGAATTCTGGTGAAGGATTTGCAGGTTCAACTGATTGGGCCACCAGTCTCCGTTTGAATAGCCGCCTGCCGCAGTGTTACGATTTGTCCCTGCGGCACCATGAATGACTGGGCACTTGGTCATGGCTTCCATCGTTGCTCCTTGTAGTTTGCTGCTCTTATCACTGACAGATTGGTTGCCGCCATCGGAAATCGACGGACGACCCTGCGCAAATGCTGCCGTGCTGATGCAAAGGAAAATGAGGCTCGTAAACATTCGAGTGAATTGACTTGTTGAAATCATGCTGTCTCCTGCCCAATGGGAAATTGCAGGCAAACTAGTTGCCTATAAACGAGTGCATTATCGAAATTGGTGTGTAAGTCATCGACGATTCGACCAGCAGAACAACGGATTCTGAAGGCCAAGCATTTTTGTGCCGCCAAGTCGCGTCAAGCGAACTGGTTTTGACTAGAATGTCCGCAGCGATGACCAATTCCCAGGCTGGCTGAATGCAAGCGACTGCCACCGGGGCCAATCCTAGAGGATTTGTTCGGTCCTCTGTTTCGTTACGAAAAACTTTCGCCGTCGAGTTCACGCACAGAATGAACACCGTCAAGGCATGGTTCTGTTTTTCGATCAGTCCTGTTCGCTTCTGCCGAGCACTCGCTTGCAGTAAGCAACGTGTGCTCTGAGCAAAAAATCCGTTACTTGATGTTGCGTTTCATCAGGAAGTCTCGGATCTTGCTGGCGATCAAGGCTCCGTCTTCTTCAAGTGCAAAGTGACCTGTATCTAAAATGTTGTAGTCGATGTCTTTTACATCCCGCTGGTAGCCTTCGGCTCCGGGCACAGGAAAGAAAGCGTCATTCTTACCCCACACGATCAGCACCGGCGGCTGATGGTCGCGAAGGTACTTCTGCCACTGTGGATAGAGCTTCAGGTTATTCTGGTAATCATAAAAGAGTGCGAGCTGCACCTGATGTTGGCCATCTCGTGAGATTTTCATGTAGTCCAGATTCCAGTTTTCCGGAGCGATGTTGGAAGCTTCACGCGTGCCATGGGTGTATTGCCACTTCATACCCTCCAGCGTGAAAACGTTCTTGATGATGGTCTGTTCATTCGCCTGAGTTTTGTCTTTCCAGTAACTCATGATCGGAGCCCACACCTGTTTTGCGACTCCTTCCAAATACGCGTTACCGTTCTGGACCAACAAAGATTCAACACGCTCCGGATGAGCGGTCGCGATCCGAAATCCCACCGGTGCGCCGTAGTCCATCAGGTATAGCGAGTATTTATCGATACCGCGTTGCTGAAGAAACAAGTCGATCGTGTTGGCAATATTATCAAACGTGTATTCGTATTCGTCTGGCGAGGGAAACGAACTCTCACCAAAACCTGGGTAGTCTGGTGCGATCAGATGGTAGCTATCGCCTAAATCACGGATCAGGTTGCGATACATGTGCGATGACGACGGGAATCCATGCAGCAAAACAATTTTGGGTTTCGTTGGATCACCAGCTTCGCGATAGAAAATCGTCTGCCCGTCTACCTTCTCATACCCGTGCCGAACCGCAGCGTTTGCTGATTGGGCGACTGCACTTTGCGTTGTGGACGTAAAGAGTACCGCGACTGCGATCAACCCCGTTAAAGCAACATTCATCTTAAATCGTGTCCCGTGAGGTCTATCTATCGTGTCAAAATCACAGCGGAAGCGTCGGGCCATGCCCACTAAAGACATTCGCGCGACGATTCCAATAAAAGGTCAAAGGGCTGGTTGCCAGACATGTCGCTACCCATGACAGCAACCAACGAAGGGTAAATCAGTTATTCGGCTTCTTTTACAAAGGCTTTCTTAAGCCCCGCCACGGCAGCGTCTGTTGAAACAACAGCACTGGCGATGTAGTGGAAGTTTGCCAAGGCAACTTTATAGCCGTCTCCCGCTGGCGTTTTTGCTCCAGCGGTTGCATCCATCGCAACGGTGACCTGGAAGCCCTGTTCGACCAACTCACGCATATGCGATTCCGTGCACAGGTTTGCTGACATCCCGGCAAGTACCACTTTCTCGATCCCGCGTTTTCTAAGCTGCAAGACAAGGTCGTTGGTCTCTGGTCCGTAGACCTTGTGAGGGCTGGTTACGATTACATTGTCGCCCATGATGTAAGGCTTGTATCGCTCGAGCCAATCCGCTCCCGACCCCTCAAAACCAGCGACACTCAATTCGCCTTTACGATCGAACATGTGAATTTTGTGCATCAGTGTTTCCAACGCACCTTCAAAACGCCACTTGTGGTCATGCGGAAAGTAATAGTGCGGCGAAACAAACACCGGGATGTTCCTTTCCTTGCCCACTGCAAACAGTTTTTCAAGATTCTCAACGGTCTTGTTTTCGGTAACGCTTTCGCCAACCACTCCCCAAGCCACGCCGTCGGGGCTAAGGAAGTCGTTCTGTGGATCCGTAATCACGATGGCCGTACGCTCGGGATCGAGGATCATGCCAATCCGAGGCAAGCCCAGATCTTCCGCCGTCGTCAGCATCACGACCTCTGCCATGCCCGAGGCCGCAACCGGATCGGCTGGCGTTGTTGCTCGTGCTGTCGCACTGACAACTGGCGAAGCGCCAACGTTCCTGGCACTTCCCGAAACGAACATCGCTCCACCGATCACTAATCCCAGACAACCCAAAACACACGACGCGATAAGTTTACTTTTGTTCATGCTTCTATCCTCAAGATATATTTCCGCCATCAATTTTCTACGGTTCACCGCGGTGGTCAGTTGCGACCCGCCATGACGCCGCCGTCAACGTCCCAAATCGCTCCGGTCACCCAGCTCGATTTCTCTGAGAGCAAAGTCATGACGACTTCGGCCACATCCTCTGGCTGCCCAACGCGGCCGATCGGATGAAACGAATTAAAGCCTTCCTTCAAAGCACCTTCGATTTGATCGGGCTCGATAAACGCACCATAAATTGGGGTAATAACAACCGCTGGCGAAACCGCATTGACGCGAATCCCATGTTCGGCCAGCTCCATCGCGAGATGCTGAGTCAAAGAGTGCAGCCCGGCCTTCGCCATCGAGTAGGCCGAAGACGGTGTCGCTTTGACGGCCTGCTTGGCCCACATCGAACCGAT
This sequence comes from uncultured Pirellulaceae bacterium, assembly GCA_937928215.1. Lineage (GTDB taxonomy): Bacteria > Planctomycetota > Planctomycetia > Pirellulales > Pirellulaceae > Mariniblastus. Next base: position 47,139 of record CALFWL010000062.1, read on the forward strand.
GTTCACGACCGAGCCGCTGCCAAACTTTTTCATATTACGAGCAACGGCCTGCGTGATGAAAAAGAAGGCACGATTGATGCCAAGCTGCATGTCGTAATCTTGCTTGGCATGGTCGAGAAACGGAACCGGCTTGAAGTAACCGGCGGAGTTCACCAGATATTTCAGGTGCCGCTCGTCGGCGTCAATTTTTTTGATAAAAGCATCGACGGCGCCTTCGTCGTAGAGATCTGTTGAATCAACTTCAACGGTGCAGTATTGGCTCAATTCGTCCTGCACCGCTTTCAATTTGTCCTTGTTCCGACCCAGAATCAACAGATCCGTACCACCCTTGGCAAGCATGGTCGCAACTCCCTTGCCGATACCTGTCGAACCGCCAAGGATAACTGCTATATCTTTATGCTGTTTGTTCATTGTCTTGATCATTCGTTTGTTAAAACACGATAGTTAGGTATGCAGACGGCTTATTGGCCGCGCCCCTCAACCGTAGGGTGAATTCCTCCAACCCCAACGGCGCCTGCTAGATCCGGGGACGAAAACTGCCTGTGCTCTGAATTGTAATTCTTGCCTGGCGATCAACAATTGGGCGGCCGTCGATGAGATTAGCGTTCCAACCCTATGTATATCCGACTTCGGTCACAAAAATGCGACAGGGGTTTCAAGGTAAGCCCGAAATCTGGCCATTCAGAGAAAATCTGTCTTCACGCCACCCAATTTTTGTCCCTAGTACTTTGTGACTAGCAAGAGTTCAGGCTGGGCAAAAACGCATTCCTTTGGGCGGCGCAAGCTTACGTAGCCGTCAAACCCGAACATTAAGGTGGCACAAAGCACGGGGCGAATCGCTGAACTCAATACAAAGACATACAATCACGCCGACCAGATGACGTAAATCCTGCCCGTATTTCGGATGTCATTCTGTTGCCTAGCGATCGTCACCAGTCGCTCGGTTCAGCAACCGAAAACGATTGCCGCTGCTTGAAGGAGCAAACTTGAAATGGAGGATCTGTTTTAAGACAATGGTGTACGCGGCGACTGTGCGATAACGTTCACCGAACCTCAACTTATCAGCTGATCGCATCGATTTTTACCGCCTTGATTGTAAAACAGTAAACGCACCTTGGACTCTGCCAAAACATGAAACGATTTCAGATACTCTCACTAATCGGAGGTGGAATTCGAGGAGCTTTCGTTACCGCTTTCCTTGACAGGCTCGAACAGAAGCTGGGGCGACCGATCGCCGAATGTTTTGATTTGATTGCAGGCACGTCGACTGGCGGAATCATCGCTGCCGGTTTGGCGGCGGGGATGCCGGCAGCAAAGATGCATGATTTTTACGTTCGCTACGGAGCGAAAATATTTACGCCTCGCCCATCGTACAAAGCCAAGGGACTCTACAGATTTATATTTCCCCTAGCGAACTGGGGCTTCAAGAAAAAGACCGGCAGTGGACTCGATACGGCGTTTCGAGCGCGATTTTGTCCCGATGCTTTGCGTTCATCTTTCGATGAAGGCCTTGGGGAGTGGACGCTCAATTCGGTAGATTTTACTCGATTGATCATTCCGGTTGTAAATCTGACCGCCGGCCAACCTCATGTCTTTCGTTCACCCCATCTTCCGATCGGCTTGAAAGACCAGCACATCAGGCTGACTGATGCGTTGATTGCTGCAACCGCCGCCCCAACGTATTTCCCGCATCACACGATTGACGACAACGCCTACGTTGACGGAGGTGTTTGGGCAGCCGACCCCAGCATGCTGGCATTCTGCGAAGCGATCCGGGTGCAGCAATACGAACGAGGAGTCGAAGGGTTTTCGAATTGCGACGTGAACGAGATCCATTTGCTTTCGGTTGGAACCGGTACCGCACAGTTTTCTCTTTCGCCACCTGGAGGCGATGCCGGATTGCTCTACTGGGCGTCGCGCGTGGCAGACCTGATGGGAACATCCCAAGTCCAAGGAATCCATCTACCGATGAGGTTTTTGCTTGGAGAACGTTATCACCATGTCAATTTCGAGATGACAGAGCGTTGGAAACTGGATGCCGTTGAAAACATCCCCGCGCTCTTCGCAACGGGTCAGAAAACGGCAGAAGAACAGTTTAGCAGCATTAACGAGTCATTCTTTCAACATACTCGCGAGCGTTTCGGGCGAGCCAAAGAGCTTGATGCAATTTTCTAAAAGCACATCAAGCCCTCCCGAGTAAAAACCGTTTATGTTTCGGTTAAGAGCAGGGCATCGCAGAATTCACTCAACGGCCCAAGTTGACAACACCATCAAGACCATCACCGAATTTTATTCGGTGACGATCTCTCTGCCCTGTCGCGATACCGTTATTCCAAGACTTCCGTACTGTGGGTAAGAGCCCCACCAGCTCGAAGGGCTGCTGCGACCATCGCGACCTCAGCGATCTCCTCTTGGGTTGCCCCAGCTTTCAGCGCACTCTGGTTGTGCAAGTGCAGGCAATAGGAACACTGCGTCGTCAGGGCAACACCTAATGCGATCAGCTCCTTGTACTTGGAAGGAATTGCTCCTTCTGCCATGGCGGCCTGGTTGAACTTCTGGAAATGCTTCCAAGAATCGTTCCCTGCCTGATCAAGCTTGCCAAGTTTTTTGAGGTTCTCCAGTGACTGCATTGCTTTCTTTCCAATTTTTGTGTTTGTGAAGTCTACTTCAGCTGAAACTCAAGGCAGCTTATTGAGTGGAATATCAATTTCTTGCTCTGCCCTGCCCTGTAACAAATGACTGCCACGTCAACGACATGCAATTGTGTTGCAGCTGCTCCGAATATTTATACATTCGAGGATCGGCTTTGCAACGTGCCAAGATCGCAGCGGAATGTTGAAAGTCGCGTTTGTCCGCGTGTATTGCGTCAGTTGGATCTGGAGAAATGAATTGATCGAGTTATTCTATGTTCAGAAGGAGAACACAACGATGACACGATCACGACGAAAATTTACTGCTCAGGAGAAAGCCGCAGTCGTTAAGCGGTTTTTAGTCGACAAAACGCCGGTTTCGGAGCTCTGCGACGAACTGAATCTACAGCCGACTCAGATTTACACCTGGCAGAAACAGCTTTTCGAAAA
>CALFWL010000063.1 GCA_937928215.1 uncultured Pirellulaceae bacterium
TAAACGGATCGGCATTGTGGAAATGCATCCCGCTTCCCATCAAGTGGATCTCGTTCTGATCGGCCAAGATGCGATAATTGTTGTCCTTGATTTGCGAAGCCAGTTGCACAATTTGTTCGGGCGTGAACTCCAACAGCTTCGCGTCTCTTAGCATGACCAGATCTTCGGTCAGATGCTTTGGTGGCACGTTTTGTTCGACCGCATAGTGAACCATCCGTCGAGCGATATCGCATTCTTTCACGCTGGTGCGAGCCCAGTTGATCACCTGCGTGGTCAACACGCTGCGAACGCCAAGCTCCTGACAGATCGCCAGCAGTAGAACGTTAATTCCGGCTGAATCGACATCGGTTAGCTCGGTCAGATTACCGATCCCCATCATTATTTCGGCGTCAGGCCATTTTTTTCGAGCCGCCATGTAGCGTCCTAGGCTGGCGGCAAAACCGAGACCGATCGGTTCAAGGATCGGATCGAGTCGGATTGGCACATCTTGCGACGAAAGCAGATCGATCGTCTCGTGCATCGAGTCAATGTCTCGAATGTCGTCCGGGATCACGACAACCTCGCACCCCCAGTCGGCCGCGGCGTCTCGATTGGATGAGTTCACCGACAAGACCAGTTCAGCTCCAGCGGCCACTGCGGGAGCAATTTCTTGTGGGTTCAGACTGTCAATGGATACGCGGTGCCCGTGATCCTTCAGCGCTTTCACGCAATCGGCGACACCGGTCCAATGAGATTTGGGATCGCATCCGACGTCAATCAGATCCGCGCCATCAGCTCTCATGGAATCGGCCAAGTCCAGAATCGTTTTCAGGCTCAGCCGCGGCGCGTGGTTGATCTCCGCAATAATTTGAATGTCCCAGTTTCCGTAATCTGATCGATCGACCGTCTGGTTGAAATGTTCTGGTAGGCGGCGAAGGTCTTTTGGCCCGACTTCGATCCGCACGGATGTCACGGCCTCGATCGGGCTGAGATCGCCATCGCAGTATCCCGGCAGAATGATTCTGGTGGCGGAATCCGGTACCCGTAGCCGTTTCGCGATCCAAGTCGGTGTCATCAACGCCGCGACCGTGATCGGAAGAACCTGAACCGAATAATCAAACCCGGCTTTGGCGGACACCTGTCGCAGCACGTTTCGCAGTGCGGGTTCGGCCAGTTTGCCGGTTACGAAATGGATGTTTTGATGGTTCAAGAGTATGAAGGTTTCGTGGAATTCCGGGTTCCAGAAACCTCGTCGGCGTATGTTGGAACGTATAATGATTGTATCTTGAGAGCATTGGCGATGATATGTCCTGCGACCGGCCAATCGCCAATGTTCATGCGATCGTCGGTTTCAGTCCGGTCCACACTTCCTGCACGTTGAAAGCTGATTGATGAAAGCCTTGCGATATGCGAAGCGACTGGTCAGTTTCGACACAACAAGCCATTTGTCGAATCGGTTGATCTGCAAATACCTCGAACTGAAACTGACCAAACACGGTTTCCTAGTCGAAAAAACCGAATACGTGGATGCGGCCGGCGTCAGAAAGCAAAACCTGATCGCAAAAAAGGGAGGCGGACAGGGTGGGTTGGCTTATTTTTCTCATTCCGATGTCGTCCCGGCGAATGACTGGTTCGATGGCACGGCGGGTCCGTTTGAGCCCACGGTGATGCAGGAGCGGTTGTACGGTCGTGGAAGTTGCGACATGAAAGGTTCCATCGCTTGCATGTTGGCGGCGGCTCAGCAGTTTGCATGGGACGACTTGAAACATCCGCTTTACTTTGTCGTGACGGCTGATGAGGAGACTGGGTTTGCGGGTGCTCGGTCGGTCGTCCAAGATAGCAAACTGTATCGCGAGATCGTCAACGACGGGACCCGTGCCATCATTGGAGAACCGACTTCTCTGGACGTCGTTTACACTCACAAGGGAATCTTTGAGATCACGGCAACCGCGTCCGGACGGGCCGCTCATTCTAGCACTCGGGATGGAGTCAATGCGAATGTGGCGATGATCCCGTTCTTGAATGATTTGAAAGTATTGCGAGACCAAACCGAAGCGATCGACGGATGGCAGAACGATCTTTTCGATCCGCCAACGCTCAGTTTGAACATTTGCATTGCCGACAATTCGGAGGCGTCGAACATTACGCCTTCGAAAAGTGTCTGCAAGACCTCGCTGCGGCCCATGCCGGGCGTTGATGTGGAACCCTTGATCGAGCAGCTTGTCGATTCCGCACAACAGCATGGCGTGCAATTGGATGTGCAGCGTTACGGTGCTCCCATGCTGACGGACGCAAGTTCAGAATTTGTAACCAAGGCACTTGAGCTGGCTCACAAACAGGAACCGCAATCGGCGTGCTACAGTACGGACGCGGGTGTTTTCAGCGAGATCGAACACAAGATCGTGTTCGGCCCCGGCAGCATCGCCCAAGCTCATACGCACGACGAATGGATTTCGTTGGAACAATTGGACCAAGGCACTGAAATGTTTACCAAAATGATTCGACATTGGTGTGGTTAACAATGCCGGTCGCCGATCGAATGATTTTCGATCCCGAGATCACCTTCGTTTGTCAGCGTTTTACATCTTTTTTTTGAGCTTGAGGCATGGAAGACAAATCGATCGCAATCCGCGAAGCAAGCTCGGAGGATCTCAAAGCCGTTCAGCAGTTTCTGCAACCATTTATGGACTCACAACAGTTGCTCCAGCGGACATCCATCGAGCTGGAATTGTTGCTCAAGCATGCCTTTGTCGCGTCCCAAGTGCAGGCAGGCGAAGCGAGCTCGGGCGATTGGCCCATCGTGGGCTTCGTGGCATTGGAAGTTTATTCGAAGAAGTTGGCCGAAATTCAATGCCTTGCGGTGGAAGAGCAGTTCCGCCGTCGTGGCGTTGGACGAGAACTGGTGAAATGCTGCATCCAGCGAGCGACCGACGAAAAGGTGAAGGAGCTGTTGGCCATTTCCAGTTCGGAAGAAATGCTGATGGCTTGTGGGTTCGACTACGCACTCCCCAATCAGAAGCGTGCGTTCTTTTTGCAACCGGGCGAGTGAATTTCGGTGCGTGATACGAACCGTCACTTGGCTCCAAAGACCATCAGATAACCTAGGCCAAAGAGCCCTGCGTCCACCATCAGATGACTGATCCATGAAGCGCGCAGTCCGTCGCTGCGTTGATAAAGCCAAGCCCAGAAGGCTCCACCAACAGCGACGCCCAGCGAGCATATCCAAGTTAAGGGTGAGCTCCAACCAAAAAATGTCGCCAACAGGATCACGTGATGAGCCGCGAAGCCCAAGCT
>CALFWL010000064.1 GCA_937928215.1 uncultured Pirellulaceae bacterium
AACCTGGCCACGTAGGATCGCAGCCCGCCCTCGATTCGATCCGTCGCACCGAATGTTTCCGTAAAGATTTTCAGCCGATTGCTAGGATTAAGACTTGAGGTTACCGGATCTTCATTCAGCAACCTAACGTACTGGACGTACTGCCGAGGAAAACTCTCAAACAGGTAAGACGTCAGCGCCCAAGACACTCCGTATGCCGAACGTGCATCGGCATTGAACATCGCATCCGATCGAACCAGTAACTCGACGACTCCCGGTTGGTCGTGCTGGTCCAGAAACCGCGCCGCAGCCGAAAGACTTTGTGGCTCGATACGATGCTTGGGGCGTGGGTGAGCCGACGGGTTATTGATCCCAGGCGCTTCGAACAGCGTCGCGAGGCCTTCCTTGAACCATTGCGGCTGCGGGAAGAAGCGGCTGTGAATGCCTACATTGTGTCCGGTCTGGTGAACGGCTTCGTGAATCACCGTCGTCATGGTTTCAAACGACGCAGATGCCGCTGCCCGTTTACGACCACCGGTCTTGTCATACGTGATCATTCGATTGCTTTCACTGCTGAAATAGCCGTCCGTTGCAAAGGAGAACGAAGTGTACCGCGACGTGAACCGGTTGTACTCGCTTCGATCAAGCAACACGATCGCAACCATGGGGAACTCAGGCTGCTCAAGCCTGATGCCTCGGGCCGTAAACCACTGTCGAAAGCGAATGTAAAACTGCTCAAAAGGCAACGCCCAACGCTGGTAGGCTCCCGGAGGATGAACAACCACGTAATGCCGAGTCAGCGAAACTTCGTACTTGCTGCCAAACTCTTTCTGCAGTTCGACTCGAAGTTGTCGAGCGGTCTTGGGGCTGAACGAATTGGACACTCGTTGAAAATCGTCGACCTGACTAGGCTTGAACATTTTGATCCTGCCGTTGCGGCGCAGCAGGACGGTTTGCAGTTCGTTGTGGACGACCGGGTACCCGACGTAGGTGTTTTTTCCGGACTTCACCTTGGCCGTGTAGCGGCTTGCATTACCGGCAACCGGGAATGGGTCTGCTCCCGAAGACGACTGCAAACAGAGCAGCTCGCAACAAACGCAGATCGCAACCAGAATCATGGGTCGTAATTGAATTGTTTCACACCGGTTCAACTGAATAGTCTCGCGCGAGATGATGTTGCATGCGATCGGAGCTAGGATCGGAGCCAGTCAACCCAACCACAATCAACCCGACGTTAACGTGGCGGGAAACGCAGCTCCTCATCAAAACCTTACGCCAAGCCGCCGTCGAGTTTTTCAGCGGATTGAAACTTCATCCAACTATTGGATATTGGATCGGTGTAATCCTCAAAACCCGAAATGCCGGGAGTGCCAATCGAGCCCCGTCGGTTGTGAAGTCACGCGATTTGCGGTTCAAAACAAAGCGACCGCTGATTTCAAGCCTCGTTCCCCGACCGTCCAGCCAAAATCGTTCTGAACCATGACGCCGTTGCCGACAAAAAATCAACGTTTCGAAGTGTTTTTCGACGCGCAATGCCCTTTGTGCAAGAAGGAGATTGACATGGTTCGTCGGTTGGACGTGAACGATCGCCTGATCCTGACCGACATCGCGGCGGAAGGTTTTGATCCGTCCAGCATCGGCAAACCCTTGGATACGCTGATGCGAGAAATCCACGGACGGACAGCCGACGGCAGTTGGGTCGTCGGTGTTGAGGTCTTTCGAGAAATTTACGGTCGAGTTGGCTTTGAGAAACTGGCCTCCATCAGCAGGTGGCCGATGGTCAGGTCGATACTGGATGTTGGCTACCAGTGTTTTGCTTGGCCACGCTATCGGCTTGCCTTGCGACGGATGAAGAAAGCCGCCGCTGGCTCGGCAGCACAGCCCAAGCACGAATCTTGCGATCTTGACCAGTCGCCGAGTTCCTCACGGTGCCGACAACTCTCTTCCATTTCCGAAGTGACCTCTTCCACTGCCGAAGTGACTTCCTCGGTCACCACGCTTGACTGATCCGATCGACGACGGGAGAACACCGATGCGGATCGCCATCGTAGGGGCAGGAATTTCAGGTCTGGTGGCAGGCTACTACCTGCGTCAACACCATGACGTGACCTTGTTCGAATCAGATGACCGAATCGGCGGACATACGAACACGATTGATTGCGAATCCGATGGCCAATCCATCGCGGTTGATACCGGGTTCATTGTTTACAACGATCGAACGTATCCGAATTTCATCCGGCTACTCGATGAACTGAAGGTTCAAACTCAACCGACTCGAATGAGCTTCAGCGTTTCATGCGAAGCCACGGGACTTGAGTACAACGGAACGAACCTGAATGGATTGTTTGCTCAGCGGAGCAACTTGGTCAGCCCAAGGTTTTGGCGAATGCTGGCTGACTTTCGAAAGTTTGGGAAACTCGCACGGATCGTCTTGGGCTCGGCAGCGGATTCTACAGAAACGGTGGATTCGTTTCTCTCGCGCCACAAGTTTTCGGACTCGTTCATTCGTCACTACTTTTTGCCGATGGGCGCGGCGATCTGGTCGGCCTCGTTTCAAGCGTTTCGCCAGTTCCCGATCCGGTTTATCGCCGAATTCTTTCAGAATCACGGGCTGTTGGACGTTACCAATCGTCCTCAATGGAGAGTCATCGCCGGCGGATCCAAGGAGTATCTGGATCCGCTGACCAACGATTGGCGGAATCGCATCCACACAAATTCTCCCGTTGCAAACGTGCGACGTACCGATCAATCAGTTGTTGTGACGATCGCAAACGAGTCGCCTGTCGAATTCGACCATGTCATTTTTTCCTGTCACGCCGATCAAGCACTGAAAGTTCTGGCCGATGATGTTCGACCGGATGAACTGGAAATCTTGTCCGCCTTTCCTTATCGGCCCAACGTTGCCACGCTGCACACCGACGCATCGGTTTTGCCAAAAAACCGTCGATCGTGGGCGTGCTGGAACTATTTCTGCTCGTCGTCGACACCAGAGCAACCAACAGTTACCTACAATATGAACATGCTTCAGTCGCTTCGAAGCAGTCAAACATTTTGTGTGACGTTGAACGATGAACACAGGATCGATCCGGCGAAGGTCATCCGAACGATCCAATACGCGCACCCGACGTTTTCGACCAGTCGACACGAAATGCAAAGTCGTCATCACGAACTGATCAATCGCGACATGACTTCATTCTGCGGAGCCTATTGGCGAAACGGATTCCATGAAGACGGCGTCGTCGGTGCCTTGCAAGTCGTGAACCAGCTGGTCACCCCCTCATCCGCCCATTCCATTGCGACGCCCTCGCCCGGAGTGACCGCACGTGAATAGCTGCATCTATGTCGGCACCGTGCGGCATCGCCGGAAACAGCCGACCTTTCATCAGTTCGATTTCCAGCTCTACATGATGCTGTTTGATCTGGATGAGTTAGCTGGCGTCTTTCAAGGCCGTTGGCTGTGGTCAACTAGTCGTCCCGCCGTCGTCCGGTTCCGCGAAAGCGACCATCTGAAAAAGTACTCAAATGAGCCGTCGTTGAAGAACCGAGTCCGCATGGCACTTGATGATTTGGGCGAAACCAGGCCAATCGGATCGGTGCGGCTGTTGACTCAACTTCGACATTTGGGGTTTGAAATGAACCCAGTCAGTTTTTATTACTGCTACGACACGGCGGATCACCACATTTTGGCTGTCATCGCAGAGGTCAACAACACGCCTTGGGGACAGCAGCATTTGTATCTGGTTTCGGCGGACCAACGGGACATTGCCCGTCAACGAGTGTCAACCGATCGCGTCGATAAAACGTTCCACGTGTCTCCGTTCATGGAAATGAATTTACATTACCGCATGGTTTTCACGCGTCCGAATGAGCGACTGGGTGTCAAAATGGAAAACTGGCAGATCGGAAAACGGATTTTTGACGTGTCGATGCTGTTGAAAAAACGTCCGGTCAGCGGTTTCAACTTATCGTCCGTTTTGCTCAAGTATCCGCTGATGAGCTTGCAGACCTTTGCCGGGATTTACTATCAGGCTTTCCGGTTGTGGCTGAAGCGAGTTCCTTTCGTTCCTCATCCTGATAAACACAACTGACCAAGACAACTGACCAACGCACGGCGTCGAAGTGAGGTGTGCGTGCTGTTTTTATCGCGTCATTTTTCCGCGCCGAGCCCTAACCCGCCCCGCTTCCTTCTTGTCAATCATGAATCATTTTTGCTCGACCGCGGATTCTATCGACTCAGATTGCTCGTCCGTTTCGACCGCCGAGAACGATCGTCACGAGACAGGTTTCGAACTGGAACTTCCGATCGACCCCGACATCGTCGCTGCTGCTGATTCGCGATCGCTTTTTCGGTCACCCTTCCAAAAGTTGATCACGCAGATTGAATCGGGCAGGCTGACATTTTTCGAAGGTGACAATCACCATTGCTACGGAAAATACACCGACAAGGGCGATTCGCTTCATGCGAATGTGGTGATCGCTGACCCGGCTGCCTACCGCCGCACGGTTTTCGGCAGCACCTTGGGCGCGGCCGAAAGTTACATTGACGGTCAATGGAGCTCCGACGATCTGACTTCATTGATACGGACCATGATCCGAAACATTGACGTAATCCAGCAAGTTGATCGAACTTGGTCGCTTGCGAAAAACGTGTGGAACTGGGGACGGCATCGATTGCGAAGAAACACCATCGCCGGCAGTCGCAAGAACATTCATGAGCATTACGACCTTGGGAACGACTTTTACAAACTCTTCCTCGACCCAACGCTCAGTTATTCGTCGGCAATCTTTGACCAGAACGCGCGACCAGACGACTCCGATTCTGCAGACGGCCTGCACGACGCATCGATCCGAAAACTGGAGGTTGTCCGGCAGAAATTGAGCGTCACCGCGTCTGATCACGTGCTCGAAATCGGCACCGGTTGGGGGGCCATGGCGATTCATTTAGCTGCCACGACAGGTTGCCAGGTCACCACGACAACGATCTCGCAGGAACAGTATCGCTACGCGGTTCAACAAGTTGCCGATGCTGGGCTGTCGGATCAAATCACTGTTTTACAACAGGATTATCGGTCACTAACAGGCTCATACAGTAAACTTGTTTCGATCGAGATGATTGAAGCCGTTGGACATCAGTACTTTGATCAATTCTTCGCTGCCTGTTCGAAGCTGCTTCGTCCCGGTGGAAAAATGCTGCTTCAAAGCATCCTCATTGCCGGGCAACACTATCAGGGCTATCTCCGACGAACCGACTTCATTCGACGATACATTTTTCCAGGAGGTTGCCTTCCCTCGATCACCGCGATTCAAAAATCCATCGATCGTGTGACCGATTTTCAGATGACTCAAATGGAAGACTACTCGCAGGACTACGCGATGACACTCAGCCTGTGGCGAAAATCGTTCATGAGCCAGTTGGACGAAGTGCGGAGCCTCGGCTACGATCAGAAATTCATCCGACTGTGGCACTTTTACCTGTGCTACTGCGAGGCCGCTTTTCGTGAACGGCGAACCAATCTGGCTCAAATCGTATTTGAGAAACCTAGCGTTTACGTCTCCGCAAGTTAACGAATCCTCAATCATCATGATGGAACGCCTGATCGACTGGATGGAACGAGGCTTCGTGGCCGACTTCGCGCTGCGAGGTGGAATTCGCCATCTGCTGAAGAAGCGACTTGCCAACGTGGACCGAGGATCCTGCGAACGGAACCAGGATCGTCAGGAGGAGCTGATTGCCGAGTTTTCCGCTGGACCGATCGCGCTCGTTCCAGAAAAAGCCAACGAGCAACACTATGGAGTCCCCGCCGAGCTTTTCCGGCTGATGCTGGGGCCCAGACGCAAGTACTCCAGTTGCTGGTGGCCCGCAACCGTCACGGATTTACGCGCTGCGGAGGACGCGTCACTGGCGGAAACGTGTGACCGCGCAGAAATTCAGAACCATCAGAATATTCTAGAACTGGGTTGCGGCTGGGGGTCGCTCACGCTGTGGATGGCCGAGCATTTTCCGGATTCGCAGATCACGGCGGTCTCCAATTCATCATCCCAGCGAGAGTTCATTCTTGCTGAGGCTTCGCGGCGGCAGATCGATCGGAACTTGACCGTGATCACGGCTGACATGAACGACTTCGCACCAGTGGACGATTTTGACCGAGTCATTTCGGTGGAGATGTTCGAACACATGCGCAACCATCAACTGTTGATGCATCGGATTTCGCAGTGGCTCAGGCCCAAGGGCAAGCTGTTCGTTCACATCTTTTGTCATCGATCACTGACTTACAAGTTCACGGACGACTCAGAAGCGGACTGGATGAGCCGGAATTTTTTCTCAGGCGGCATCATGCCCAGCGATGATTTGCTTGGACGATACCAACGCGATCTGACCCTCGCGCGGCGTTGGCGGTGGAATGGTTTGCACTATCAGAAGACGTGCGAAGCCTGGTTGGCAAACCTTGATCACCATCGTGACGCGGCGATCCGTGTCCTGCGAGAAACATACGGAAACGAGGACGCTTTCCGCTGGCTCAATCGCTGGCGCACGTTCCACATCGCTTGCAGTGAACTGTTTGGATACCGCAACGGCAACGAATGGTGGGTCGGGCATTATTTGTTCGAGAAATCCTGACCGGAAGGGCAGGGAAGGTGCGGAAACAGAGAAGGTGCGGAAGGGCAGGGAGGGGAAGGTGCCGTCCGCCCCTAATCGCTGGCTCAAGCGTGTCATTGAAACCGGCTTGGGCGGAGCCGCGCCCTCCCGACAGCCGCACAGACAGCTTTACGATCGTGACAGGTTTCAGCGACCCTCCCGACAGCCGCGCCCTCCCGACAATGACATCATGAGCACAATAACCTGCGGATTTTTAACACGATTAGGCGGTGAAATGTGTGGGGCTCGGGTACTTAGATCCGTCATTGATTTCTTGACGAGTGCTTATATCTTTGTGAGGAATCTTCCTTGGACGCCCGATTTTTGCACGCACGTTTGTAAAACTTCAACTGCATCGGTACTGGCTGGGCGCTTGATGCATGATTCGCTGAAAACTACGGCTAAAGTGTGCGTGGTCATAAAATCCACAAGCCAAAGCAATTTGCGAAATGCTCTGATCGGATTCGCGCAACAACGACGCGGCGTGCTCGATCCGAATGCGAACCAGATACTGTCGCGGCGAAGTACCAAACGCATGGCGAAACCGCCGCTCAAAATGGCCAACCGATAGTCCTGCCATTTCAGCCAGTTCCGCTGAGGACAATCGCTGCGAAAAATTGTCGTGCAAGTAAGCAATGACTTTGGCAAAAGCGTCGGCGGTCCCGGATGCCGATTGAATCTGTTCAATCTGGCGCGACAAGCCAGCAACGCCGATGACTTTTCCTTGGTTATTTCGTAGTGGAATCTTGCTGGTCATCACCAGTCTGGGCGATCCCGCATATTCAGGAGCGCTCTCGACGCGGTCCACGATCGCTTGACCGGACTTCATCACCGCCATGTCGTCGGCGCGATACTCATCGGCACGTGATTTCGGGAAAAAATCGTGATCTGTTTTACCGAACGCTTCTTCCTGAGACCCCACCCCACAGTATTGGCAGCCGCGACCGTTCAAAGCGATAAACCGACCGCGACGGTCTTTGACAAAGAAAGAAACGTTCGGCACAAACTCAAACAGCCTGAACACCTGATCAACCGAACCAAGCTGATCTAGAAACGTCTCTCTGGTGCTGGTATTTTTCATGATGCAATTTTACACAAAAATGATTCCCCTGTGCAAGACTTTTCTCTGCCGTGATGCCATAATCAGGTTGAAACTGAGCACCTGCTCTGAAGGCAGCTCGATTCTCCGCGTCGGCTATCTCAGATTCGACTCGAAGAAGTCGATCGAAAACGTTTTTAGAACAGGTTCCAAGTTATTGATAACGTGATAATGCCGCGCGATGGATCTTGCCATGAAATTTAGTTTACCTCGGTTACGCCCCACAATTATAAATGCTGTATTGTCTGTGGCCGGGACATTGGGATGGATGTCTGCGGGCGAAGCGCAGACGGTCGATTTTAATCGTGACGTTCGTCCCATCCTGTCGGACAAGTGCTATTTTTGTCACGGACCTGACGAAGAAAATCGACAATCGGGTTTGCGGCTGGATGTTCGCGATGAAGCAATCGACTGCATCGAGTCGGGTGAATTGCTGGATCGAATCCATGAAGAGGATGAAGATCTGCTGATGCCGCCGCCCGAGTCCAACCTGTCGTTGACGGACCAAGACAAGGAAACGCTCAAACGTTGGATCGAGCAGGGTTCCCAGTACGACAAACATTGGGCGTTTGAGATGTTGCCCGAATCGGTTGATGTGCCGAACCCAAAAAACACAAGCTGGAGCCGTGAAAAGATCGATCGGTTTGTGCTGGCGAAACTTGAGGATGTAAAGCAATCGCCAAGCCCCGAAGCATCGCCCGAGCGTTGGTTGCGCCGAGTCACGCTTGACCTGACCGGGTTGCCGCCCTCCGGACAGGAAATCAATGAATTCGCCAACGCCATGAAATCGGCGGTGGATGATGCGGATCGAAAAGAAGCGATCTACGAATCGGTCGTTCAGCGTTTGCTCTCATCGAAAGCTTTCGGCGAGCACATGGCAGTGGCGTGGCTCGATTCGGCTCGGTACGCCGACTCTTACGGTTACCAATCCGACAAACTGAACACGCAGTGGCCGTACCGCGATTGGGTGGTCAAAGCTTTTAACGACAACCTGCCGTATGATGAGTTTTTGACTTGGCAGTTGGCCGGAGACTTATTGGAATCACCAACCGAAGAACAACGCTTGGCGACGGCGTTCAACCGCATCCATCGACTCAACAACGAAGGCGGAGCGGTCTTTGAGGAGTGGCGAATCGAAAACGTAGCGGATCGAGTCCACACGTTTGGCACGGCGGTGTTGGGGCTGACCATGGAGTGCTGTCGTTGTCACGATCACAAGTACGATCCAATCCCCATGCGAGACTATTACGCGTTGGGCGCGTTCTTTAATTCGATCGACGAAAGTGGCGTCTACGACCGAACCCGAAAAGTTCCTTGTCCGTCAATGTTGTTGCCGACTGACGAACAGCAGAAGGAACTGATGAGCCAAAAACAGGCTCTGGCTGACGCCGAACAACGCTATCGGGAAGGACTTGAAAACGCAAAATTACGATGGAATGACTGGAAGCAGTCGGCGGTTTCTGATGAACTTGAAATTCCTGACCTGAAACTGGCTCTGTCGTTTGACCGGACTTATGAGAAATCGCTCAAGAAGATTTATCACCCTTCTGAAGCTGACAAAGTGCGGTCCGAAATGGTTCCGCTTGTCGAAGTTGAGGATTGCGATGTCGCTCGCATGGATCACCAACACGCAGACCAATCAGACAAGAATCTATCGCGCAAAGCATTGCAGCTAGATGGCGAAAGAGGAATCACGGCGGAAAACATCGAACCCTTCGACAGGTGGACACCGTTCACGGTCGTCGTGACGCTCAAAGAGACCAAACGCGTTTCCGATCGCAGCTTGATTGCTCATCATACGCGTGGAACCGATTGCGGCTACAACGGTTGGGATCTGACAATCGTCAACGGTCAGCTGGAATCTCGGCTTTATCGCGTCTGGCCCGGTAACGCGATCGGTGTTCAAACCGTCGATCCGATTCC
Organism: uncultured Pirellulaceae bacterium; assembly: GCA_937928215.1. Taxonomy (GTDB): domain Bacteria; phylum Planctomycetota; class Planctomycetia; order Pirellulales; family Pirellulaceae; genus Mariniblastus. The sequence continues at coordinate 9,639 of CALFWL010000064.1, forward strand.
GGTTGATCAATGGCATCAAATTTCCGCGACCTATGACGGATCGTCGCAAGCCGAAGGACTGAAGATCTGGCTCAATGGGAAACTCCTTCCCACGACCGTCCTTCGCGACGACGTTAAGAAAAGTGCGAATGTCGACGTCGATCATGGAGGAAAGTTCGTGGTCGGCCAGCGTTTTCGAGCACGTGGGCTCGATGGCGGCCTGATCGACGATGTGCGAGTCTACTCGCGATCGTTAACGCAACCAGAGCTGGAACATCTCGCCACGGGCGATCCGATCTTGCCGACGGAACGATACTACGCCTCGGCGATCGATGCTGATGCCAGATCAACTTTTGGCGCTTTGAACGAAGCTCGAAAGGCTTTCGTCATGGCCGAAGAAGTCATGAACGAGTTGCCGATCATGCAAGAAATGAAAACGCCTCGACCGGCTCATGTGCTGGCCCGAGGAGAATATACAGCGCCGAAAAACGACGAAACTCGCGTCGAACGAAACACTCTGTCTCAAATCACGATACCGTTTCCAGATGACGCGCCACGAAACCGGCTGGGGTTGGCGAAGTGGGTCACCGATCCACAGCATCCGCTAACGGCTCGAGTGGCCGTGAATCGATTTTTGGGAAACTTTTTTGCCGATCCACTGGTGCGAACACCTGAAAATTTTGGCCTGCAAGGAGACCTGCCGACTCACCCGGAACTGCTGGACTGGTTGTCGCGAGACTTCATTACCAGCGGTTGGGACGTCAAACGATTCTGCCGCAACGTCGTGATGTCCGCCACGTATCGACAGGACTCCACGGCAACGCCCGAGCAATTGGAAAGCGATCCGACCAATCGGTTGTTGGCTCGCGGGTCGGCGTATCGCCTTGCCGCCGAACAGATTCGTGACCTCGCGTTGGCAGCGTCCGGCTTGATGAATGAACAAGTTGGCGGGCCTCCGGTTTCGCCCTACCAACCTGGCGAGGATCTGTGGCGTGAGTCCAATGGCATGTCGCCTCCGTACCAGCAATCTGTCGGAAAGTCGCTTTACCGGCGCTCGTTGTACTCGGTGTGGAAACGAACGGCTCCGTTGCCAAACATGATGGCGTTTGATACGACATCGCGAGAGGTCTGCACCGTAAAACGATCGCGAACCAACACGCCACTTCAGGCTTTGGTGCTGCTAAACGATGTGCAGTTCGTCGAGGCGGCAAGGCAACTGGCAGAGAACGTATTGGCTTCATCCGAGTCTTCAGCGGTCGGGGTAACATCGGCGTTCGAATTATTGACCGGGCGCTCGCCTGACGAAACGGAATTGAAGACGCTTCAGGGTTTGCTGGCTGATGAACAAGCTTGGTTTTCGGAACATCCCAAGGATGCCACCAAGCTGTTAAAGCATGGCGAATCCGAGCAACCGGCTGATATGAACGAGGTTGAGCTGGCGGCAATGATCACCGTTTGCCAGGCGATTCTGAACTTGGACGCCACCATCTGGAAACGCTGAACCGGGCCACGAGTACCCCACGATACACAAGGAATTTTTCAATGCACAACCAACCAATTTCTGATCCCATGTCGGTCAATCGTCGCGTGTTCCTTCGCAGCAGTGGAGCGGGCGTCGGCATGGCCGCATTGGCGAACCTGCTAGGACAGGATGCGGTGGGAGCCAGCGGTCTGAAAGCCGCTCAGGGGGATGGCATTCATTTTCCGGCCAAGGCGAAGCGAATTATTTACCTGTTCCAGTCGGGAGGCCCGGCTCAACAGGATCTGTTCGATTACAAGCCCATGCTGAATGAGCTAAATGGAAAAGAGTTACCGGCCAGCGTTCGTGGTGAACAACGTTTGACCGGCATGTCGGCCAACCAATCGGCCCTGCCTCTGGCTGGTTCAAAGTTCAAGTTCTCTCAACACGGAAAATCCGGCGCTTGGCTCAGCGACCTGCTGCCGTACCATCGAGACATTGTAGACGACGTTTGTTTCGTTCGGTCCATGCATACCGAAGCCATCAATCATGACCCCGCAATCACCATGTTCCAGACCGGGTCTCAGATCGCAGGCCGTCCCTCGCTTGGATCGTGGTTGTCGTACGGCTTGGGTAGCGAGAATGCCGACTTGCCCGCATTCATCGTACTGGTCTCGCAAGGGCAGGGCGGTCAGCCACTGTACGCTCGGCTGTGGGGAAGCGGGTTTCTCGATTCTCGCTATCAGGGCGTCCAATTCCGTGGCGGCAAGGATGCGGTGCTTTACCTGTCCAACCCGGAAGGCGTTTCCGCCTCGCGCCGTGAAGCTCAACTCCATGCCATCAACTCGTTGAATCGACATCAGTACCAGAAAGAACTGGATCCAGAGATTGAGTCTCGAATCGCTCAGTACGAGATGGCGTTTCGGATGCAAACGAGTGTTCCCGAAGCAACAAATTTTTCGGACGAGCCCGAATCGACTTTCGAAATGTACGGCGAAGACGCAAAGAAACCTGGCACCTTTGCCGCCAATTGTTTACTGGCTCGCCGCCTGGCCGAACGTGACGTGCGTTTCATTCAGTTGTATCACCAGGGCTGGGATCAACATTCCAACCTGCCGAAGCAAATCACGGGTCAAGCCAAGGAAACCGACCAGGCTTCCGCCGCACTGGTGAAAGATTTGAAACAGCGAGGCCTGTTGGACGACACACTGGTTATCTGGGGTGGCGAATTCGGACGAACGTCTTACTCACAGGGAGTCATGACCAAAGACAATTACGGTCGCGACCACCACCCGCGATGCTTCACAACGTGGATGGCCGGAGGCGGTATCAAGCCGGGCGTCACCATCGGAGAAACGGACGAGTTCGGTTACAACGTCGTTCAAGACCCCATGCACGTCCACGATTTTAACGCGACAATCCTGCACTTGATGGGCATCGATCACGAACGCTTGAACTACAAGTATCAGGGCCGTCGTTTTCGCCTGACGGACGTCCACGGCATCGTGCAGGACAAGTTGCTGGCTTAGCTTAACTTTCGCAATTTTTGTCGCTCACGAATGGAGCGATGTTCTGAATGTAGAACAATTGGTTTCGACCGATGCTCAGCACCCACCTGCAAGTAAACTTGCGGATTCTGACTTTCGTGCATTTCGCGTCTTTCGTGGTTGGCAACCCACCATCCACCAAGCTCACCCGGATGTGATTTTTTACAACCGCGAAAAAAACGAACCATGCGAAAACGGCGTTCTTGGAAATACAATAAGGCACCGCAGCACTCGACGAACGCGACCTCACGCAAAGGCGCGACGTTCGCCGATTCGTTAACCTTGCGCCTTCGCGTGAGTCTTTTCGAAGGTTGTTCGGGTTTGCAATTTCTCAATCGAGTTTGATTGGTAGCTTAACCCGAGAGGTCTCTAAAAAATCGGTTATTCGCACGTCATCTCGAATAGAGACATCAAAGAACTTAGGAACGGATACTTAATTCTTCAGTGCTGCATCCAATGCCGCGATCGTTGGAGGCGATGGTTTGAAACTGCCCGGGCGTTTTCCCGACGCGATCGCGTGAGGCGTCCCGCCATACCTGTTTTTCTTGTTCCAGACTTTTGGATCGGAACCTAGGCCCGCCAGCACTTTCACGGCGCCAGGGAAGTTGCGGTAGGCTGCTCCGTGCATGGCAGTTTCGCCATTGGCGTCTACGGCATTAACATCAACACCAAGTTGGGCCAACAATTGCATGGCCTGAGCAACCTCTTCTTCGGTACCCGGTTCCTCGCCGACGGCAAAAACACCGACTCCCGCCGCAGCCATCAACGGAGTGCATTCGTCAGTGTTGTTCAGCATCGGGTCTGCACCCAGTTCAAGCAACAACTTCATCATCGGCACGTCGGCTCGAGCGGACGCCAATAAGAACGGCGTCGCACCTTTGGGATTGAGCCTCCCTCTGCCAGCTTTGCCTTGCTCAAGTCGTAGGTTCACATCGGCACCAAGTTCAACCATACGCCGGATGAAATCCAGACTGGTCACCGATCCTGAACCACGAGGTGCGGGATCCCCTTCGGGATCGTCGCCAACTTTTGTCTTGCGAACCCAAGTCAACGCGTGCAGGGGACCAAACCCACTGCGTTGATCGTTCGGATCGGCTCCACGCGACACCAGTTCCAACGCGAGTTCAAAATGAGCACTTTCAATCGCAAGCAAAAGAGCCGACATGCCTTTTCGGGGACGCCGTCCACCTGTTTGCTTGGGTTCCATCACCGAGTTCACGTCAACGCCAGCATCTAGCAGCACTCGGGCACATTCCATTTTTCCCTGTCGAGCGGCAAACAAGAACGCCGTGAACCCGGACCGGAGCGAAACATCGGTTTTCGCTCCACCTTCCAGCAACACACTGGCCGCATTCGAATTTCCAGCCTCTGCCGCCCACATTAACGCGGTCTGGCCACGCGCCTCGGTGGCTTCGACTTCTGCGCCAGCGTCGATAAGCAACTTCACGATTGCCGGGTCACCCCGTCTGGCGGCTAGCATCAACGGCGTCTCCTTGCCCAAGCGACGTTCGTTCGGTTCGGCATCGGCGGCAAGCAACAGCGTGACCGTTTTTTGGGTTCCAACTTCCGCCGCCAGGCTCAACGGCGTAATCTGATACGCTGTCCTCGCGTCGACATTCGCCCCTCGATTCAGTAGTTGGGCGACAATGTTTTCCTGCTGATGGAACACCGCCCAGTGCAACGCCGTCATTCCATCGGCCTGAGCAGCATTCAAGTTTTGCTGAGTCGCTTTTTTCAGCAAGTTGTCGACTGATAACCAATCTTTTCGCTCTGTCGCGTCTGCGATGGTAGTATTGGGTGGCTGTTGAGCAATAACGGTAGACGCCACTAAGCTTACCACGAATGCAATGATGAAACTCAGAATCACGCGAAGGCGCGGAACCGCGAGGATTCGACTTAAGCGAACGTCATCGAGCCCTGACACACTCGCGCGAAATTCCACATTCGCGCGAAATTCTGCGGGAGACCAATCGCAAATCATCAAAGATCGTTCCATCAGCCGGTTTACTGTTTGTGTTTGGCGACCGTCTACAGATTCACGGGATCGAATAGCTCGTCAACCGTTCCAGTGCTGTCAGAAAACGTTTCCAACGGGACGCCGACTTTGTTCAGCAACGTCAAATGCAGGTTGGAAAGCGGTGTCGAGTCGGTGAACCGAACATGCCGGCCGCCTTTCATTTTGCCTGCGGCTCCTCCGGCAACCACGATCGGCAGATTCGAGTGATCGTGAGCGTTTGGGTCGCCCATACCACTGCCGTACATGTACAGAGAGTGATCCAGCAGAGTACCGTCGGCCTCAGGGATCGCGTCCATCTTTTTCAGGAAGTCGGCGAACAGCGAAACGTGGTACTGGTTGATTTTCGCCACCTTTTTCAGTTTTTCAGGATCGTTTCCATGATGGGTCACCGGATGATGCGGATCGGAAACCCCGATCTCTGGATACGTTCGAGTGCTCGCCTCCCGCGCCAACTGAAACGAAACGACCCGAGTGATATCGCCTTGAAAAGCGAGCAGTTGTAAATCAAACATCAGTTTCGCATGTTCACCGTAAGACACGGGAACTCCGACGGGTCGATCAAGATCAGGGAGAGGATTGTCCTTTGCATTGATTTCGGCCAGTTGAATTCTGCGTTCAACCTCGCGAATGCTGGTCATGAATTCTTCAATTCGATTTTGATCCGATGTGCCGACCCGATTTTTCAACCGCTTGATCTCGCACGTAATCGAATCTAGCAGGCTCGCTCGTGACCGCAACGCCGCTTCTCGTTGAGCGGGCGTTCCACCGTTGCCGAACAGGGATTCGAAAACGATTCGCGGGTGGGCTTCTGAAGGAAGAGGCTGAGTGGGTGATGCCCACGAGAGATTGTTCTGGTAAACACAAGCGTAACCGTTGTCGCACTGGCCCACGGTCGAAAGTAAATCCATCGACAGCTCAAGTGAGGGCAACTGAGTCCGCTGTCCAATGTGCTTGGCCGCGATCTGGTCAACCGTGGTCCCGTTGTAGTAGTCCGAACTTTCGGTGCGTTTGGCGCGGGCGGCACTAAGAAAGGCCGAATTGGAAGTCGCGTGCGAACCAGGGTAGGCGTTTTGCAAATCGAAATTGGTCAACACCGACAGCTTATCGCTAACAGGCTGAAGTGGTGAAAGACTTGATGGCAATTTCTCCAGCGAGTCTCCGCTCGGAGTCCACTCGGCGGGGTTGTAACCCATTGGGATGTAGACGTAGCCGATCCGTTTGAGATTTTCGGCGGATGCCACTGTCGCTGCGGTCGCAGTCAGCGCGGGGACCATCGCATCTAGCAGCGGCAACGCCACACTCGCTCCCGCTCCACGCAACATGGTTCGTCGCGAAATGAATTTCTTACTGATCATTGAGCACTCCGCATTTGAAATGGTTTACTTTCAACGATTCCGATCACTAACGAAGAGAACCTGTAGTCGTTCTTTGCCGCTTCGTCCACGATGGCTCTTATCGCCGGACCGTCAAACGGTTCGATTCCGCGTCCAATCGCAAACGTCAATATCTTCTCGGTCATCGCGGTGACGAACATCTCCGGACGGTTCAGTATACCCTGTTCCAAATCATCAAGCTGATGAATCTCGGTCCCGTCAGGCAGACGGCCGGCAGAATCGACCGGAATCCCGTCCTCAAAGTCTCTCCATCGACCGACCACGTCAAAGTTTTCCAATGAAAATCCAACCGGATCCATCAAGTTATGACACGACGCGCAGGCAGGATCTTTACGGTGCTGAGCAAGCCGTTGTCTGACAGATGTCGCTTGCAAGGGTGTATTTTCCTTCAAGTTAGGCACGTTCGCTGGCGGCGGCGGAGCCGGAGTTCCCAGAATGTTCTCCAATACCCAATTGCCGCGAATCGTGGGCGATGTTCGAGTCGCATACGACGTGACCATCAAGACACTTCCGTGTCGCAAGATGCCACCCCGGATTCGTTCTGCCTGGTTTTCAACGGAAAGACCCACCTTACGAAAGTGACTCCCTTGCACTCCGCCAATTCCATAATGAGTCGCAAGCCGTTGATTAAGGAATGTGTAGTCCGAATCGACCAGTTGCAAAACACTCTTGTCGTTTCGCAACACGTCAGCGAACAACGCTTGCGTTTCGCCGCGAAACGCTTGTCGCAAGTTATCATCGAAGTCGGGAAATTTTCGCAAGTCAGGAGTGATCGATTCAAGGTTTCTCAAGTGAAGCCATTGATCCGCGAAGTTGGTCACTAGGGATGTCGCTTTTTCGTCAAGCAACATTCGTTTCACCTGCTTGCGTAACATTTGAGGGTCTTGAAGTTGCCCGCTCTGCGCGAAGTCCAGCAATAGGTCGTCTGGAATACTGCTCCACAAAAACCACGAAAGTCGATTCGCAAGCTCAAACGGATTGACTTGATACAGGTCGCCTTCAGTCAAGCCGTCTGGTTGGCTTTCGATTCGTAGTAGAAAATTCGGGTTCACTAGAACCGCTGCCACGGCGGCCTGAATTCCTACATCAAAGCGAGTATTCACGGCAGACGGTTCACCATCGCTTGCCTCACCCGCATCAGCCTCCCCCACGGCTGCGTCGTAGAATGCCATCAATGGCTCAACGTCTGATTCGTCAACAGGCCTGCGATAGGCTCGTCGCGCCAACGCGGACAACGTGTCGATTGCCGTTTCCCGACGTTCCGCGTCTGTCATCGAGACAAGGCTTCCTCGTTCAAGTTCGCCAAAGATCAAGCGACGACTTTTCGTTTCTCCGGGGCCTTTCGGAGAAAACGGGCCGACAATGGAAACTTGGAAGACCGCCGGAGTCTTTCGCGGATGACGATGCCGATTGAAACTGGCGTCGAAGGGTTGCCGCTTTGATTCTTCGATGGATGACGACGTATTGGGAAACGTTACGCCAACCTGATGTGAACCGGCCTCGACGAAAACACGTTTCGTCAGATGGGAGTCAGCATGAGTGAAATCCCGACCTTCCCAGTTGCTATCCTTTGGCTTTTTGGGCGGCACGATCTTGAACGAGTGAATCCTTTTTCGATCAAGCAGCACGTGCAGATCGTGTGCGCGATTCAACCCTTCAACTTTCTCGTCGCGATCACGCGTGAGCTTGATCTCGATTTCATACTCACCAGACTGATGAAACGAATGCTCGAAGACAGTGCCACCCCGAGTTCCAAACGGCAAGCCATCGACATGCCGTTCCTGAGTCCGATCGGCGGGGAGACGAATCGTGACGCCGGCCAAGTCGCCTGACGCGCCGACTGCGACGGCAGCAATTTTCTCCGCCGCTGAAACGTAGCGATTGATGAGTGTCGCGGAAAGCGAATCGACCGTGATGTTGTCAAACCCGTGGCTCGATTCATCCTTCGGCAACAGGTCGGTCGCGTCGACCTTAACTCCCAACAGGTCACGGATCGCATGCTGATATTCCGTTCGAGTCAGTCTGCGAATCGAACTGACCTTGCCCACGCGTGGATGACGTTTAGCGTTCTGTTCCAACCAAGATGAAAGACGATGCACGGCAGCCTCAAGATCTGGCTCGCTGAGGCCGCTACCACTTTCTGGAGGCGGCATCTGACGCGATTGGATTCGGCGCAGCATCAGTTCGAGCGTTCGCAGCGCACTTCCATCGGTAGCACGTTTGTCCTTCGGCGCGGTTAAGAATGTCGACTGAAAATTGTCCAGCGACAGTCCGGCCTGAGCGTCTTCGCCGCTGTGACAGTCAATGCAATTCGCATCGACAAACTGAGTCAGGTCACGCCATCCGTTTTGATCGTTCGCTCGCTGAGCGATCGCCAAATCGGGAGTCTGCCAGACGACAACGAACACACCAAGGATTTGGGTAAGTGAAAGTGAAAAGCGATTCATTTCCTCATGATACCATAACTCGGATCAACTCGCCGCGCGGATTGATTCACTGTGAAGGTCAACTCAGCGCGCGGGCCACTTATTGCAGGGAGAGTGTTGAAACTCGTTCGCTACCAATGAGTTTCGGAAAACTCGTCCAGATAATCTGCCAACTTTCGCCCCAGCCCTCTGCGGCGAAACGCGAAGAAAGAAGTGGAGGAGAGGAAAGGAATTCTGGCGAATCCGCTACGCGCAAGTGGAAAGTGCCGCCGTTGGTTACGGCGAACCATTAAATTTCCAAGAGAACCGGGAAAAAGCCACGGATCTTCATCGATCAAACACGGATCAGGTTCGGTAATCCGTCAGACCAAGGAAAATCGGTGGCTCGAAGTCCCAGCGTTCAAATGGGCACCCGGCAAACGCCTGAGGATCGTTATGATCTTTTTCTTCGTCGGTCTCGTTCGTTTTCGGAATCAGAGCCGAAACCGTCGAATGTATCAAAATTCGCAAATGCGTTGTCAACGATCACAGGCTGAACAACTGGACGCGCTGGATTCACGTCACGCGGCCTTTGCTGACTACGTGGCGAGTGACTCCGGCGGCGACGTTCTTGCTGGCGAGTGTCATGGTCCACCATGCGATCCTGTCCCTGACCGTCATCCGACGAGACAACCGAAGCGTCGAAGAATACGTTCTCTCTCAAGTCAGTGATCTCGGTATTTCGTTCGATCACATCGGAGAGTGAAGTGTTCTCGATCTGAGCCAACTGCCTGCCTGAGAAGACATTCTGATACCACAATCGGTCACCGTCTCGAATTCGCTCGAACTGGTCCGCAATGATCGTTGTGAACAGTTCACCGAGGCTTCCTCCATCGACATGGTCTTCAGCCAGCCCTCCGACCCACACGTCGATGTTGTCAACGTCGCCGTACAACGCTTCAAGGTTTGCGGCAAGATCTGGATCCGAAGTAATATCACTGAAGGTAGTCACTCGATCGAGTCCCATGTCTTCTCGGACCTGGTTGTAGTCGGCCAAGCCATGGTCTCGACCGCGTTGAATGTTCAGTGAAGCAAGATCGAAACCACCGGCTCCCGGAGGTCCGAACAGGAAGTTACGAATGTCGTCGACAACTTGGTTGTCAATTTCGTTTGCTACTTGCGCCGTCACGCCCAGCAACAACGAATCGATCCCGTTGTCGGAGATTTCACTTGGAGCGAAAAACGCGTCTGCCAGAGACAGGTTGCCTTCTTCGGCCGTCGTGCCATCGTCGTTCAAACGTAGCAACTCAGTCGACAACATGCTGTGCCCGAAACGGTACGCTGCCGTTGAGAACACATTGGCGATGCTCGGATCGACCGAAGACTGATAGCCCGAGTACTCGCTCAGCACGTCCTCGCCCAGTAACGCAGGCAAGAACTCGTTGTACGTAATGGCTTGCAGTTCGGCCGTCACGATCGCCTTGGCCTGCTGATACAATTGCTCGTCGGACAAGTCTGGATCCTTCGTCGCCAGCTCGCCAGCCCAGAAGTTGTGCTCGCGAACCCATAACGTGTGCATGGCCAGCAAGGCCGCGTTCTCGTTCGCGCGAATATCACCCGCGAGGAATAACGATTCGCTGGTGCCGCCCGCGTTGTCCAGCCCGGCTTGGTTGAACGGCAACAAATCGCCTTCCGAAACTTTCAGCAAACCATCCTCGAATTCCCGAAGCTCGGCGGCTCGAACTTCGTCCGAACCATAGATGACGCTGCCATCGAGGTAGGCGGTGATGTCGTTGACCTGCAACGCCGGATTATCGACCGAAGTACCGGTCCCTTCCGAGATCGGGGATCGATTGAGAGTGATCACTTGATCGCCAGTCCCAAGAGGGTCAAAAAAGATGTCGCCTTCTGGCACTTCAATGTTGAACGATTCGGATTCGTCACCGCCTTCGCTTAAGTCAAGATCATGATCGATGAACTGTCCGAACAACCACGTGATGTCCGTCAAGCCTCGGTCGTTGGCTTCCGTAGTCGTCTGAGCCGCAATCGTGTTGCTGATCTCGCGAGCACTCGGTCGGTCCTCGCCAGCGGGTTCGGAAATACCATCCGCGTACTCGACCGTGGTCGTGTTCAGTAGAGGTACATGCGTGCTTCCAAGATCCGGGTTCTCCAAATTATTACCTGTTCCATCGATGCTGCGAGCTTCCACCAACGGAGTGTTCGAATGAGGGGCTTGCTGGTGCGGATTTCGAAACTCGGGCCTACGGTTGTTGTGCCCATGATCGGCATGGCCACGGTTGTCTTGCCTACCGTTGTCTTGCCTTGATGGAGGAAGTCGGTTCTCAGGGCCATGGACTCTTCGAACACGCGACTGACGAAACTCCGTTTGGGCTCCAAGATCGGAGGGTGGCGGGGGTAAGATCATTTCGCTGGAGCCGATGTCGCCCGCAAGCAGGTTACGATCTTCCAGACGTTCCATGTGCAGGTGTTGTTTTTGTTTTCTTCTTAGTGTGCGTTGTCGGTTGGAGCCGCGTTTCTTGTCCGATTTCATCGTTTGTCTCCGAAAAGTCGTGATAAAGGTGTCGCTTCGAAAAGCGTACATTTGCCCCTCCACACGTTCGGTGCTCGTGTTCCACCAACCGTTCCTCGCTCTCAAGTCTGGAGCCCAGGAGGCTGGCGTTGCGGAACGCCTCGCAATCAGATGCTTCCCTTTGCCTTTACAGAAGTCAACAATTGAGTGACAAGATCAGGCGTCCATCGGGAGATTGACTGCTGCCTTCTAAAACGAGAGCACGCGGCCAATTTCTACAGAGAATATTGTTTTTGTTTTTTGTTTCTTGAACCGGGCGATTTACGAACGAGAACTTGACAGTTCGCTGCTGTTGATGTCGCTCCAGAGTTCCCCAACAATAAAATGGCGGATTCGATTTCATATTGCTCGCGGAGCATCGGTAGTGAACCACTTTCGTCCGAGAACTTGTTTGTTCACAAGTACGAAACAGGTCGCAGACTGTTTTTTCGCGACTGGAACTCGCCAAGAGCCTTATGGCCGACAGAAAAGAATGAGATAATTCCGTTAGAACCTTGTAGACAGTCGCCGTGCCCATCCGTTTAAGTATCAGGACAACCGAGACTTAATGTCCAACGAACCCGTCGACATTCATGAACGCCTGATTTCAGGTGATCAAGCAGCTTTGGCAACCGTGTTTGACCACCATCGTGATCGATTGTGGAAGATCGTTTACTTTCGCATGGATGCAAGAATGGCTGGCCGTCTGGATCCCGATGACGTTCTGCAAGACGCATTTGTTGATGCGGCCAAACGCCTGCATCACTATTCAGAAGAAACACAATTCACTCCTTTCGTTTGGCTACGGATGATCGTTGGACAAACTTTGACAGATGCCCATCGCCGGCACGTGCAAGCCAAGCAGCGTGACGCAAGTCGGGAAACGTCTCGTCCTGCCGGAGGATTCCCGCAAGCGACTTCGGTCTCGCTGGCTGATTTTTTGTCAGCAAAGATTACGAGTCCCAGCCAGGCAATCGGACGAACCGAACAGAACGCGAAGCTCCATCAAGCGATTGACTCGATGGAGCCGATCGACCGCGAGGTTCTGGCCCTCAGGCATTTCGAAGAACTCAGCAACCAGGAGATCGCCGAAGTGCTTGGCATCGAGCAAAAAGCGGCCAGCATTCGTTACGTCCGCGCAGTGATGCGGTTGAAAAAGATCTTGGGGGAACTGCCCGACTTTGCTGATCATTTTTTGCCCTCTTCGGGAGAGAAACCTTAACAGACTTTGCTGTTTCATTTACGAAGTAACGGGTCTTTCCGTCGGACCGTTGGCTGTTCAACTAAGACACTCCGGCGTAAAGCCGTAATATTGAATTGAACCTCTGCGTTGTCCGCCCCGCCCTGCCCCACTCCGCTTGCGAATTGCCATACAGATCACTTGAATCGCTTCGAATGAACTCTCCTCAAACATCAGAAGATCTTGTTGATCGACTGGCGAACGAATACATCGAGCAGTATCGCAACGGTGAATCGCCAGATTTGGAAGCTTACGTTCAGCAACATCCGGAACTGGCCGACACCATTCGTGATCTTTTCCCGATGATCGCGGCTCTCGAGTCGATGAAGCGGGACGACAACCGCGAAAGCGCTCGGACCGCCACGCTACGGCCGCTGGATTTGAAGGAGTTGGGTGACTTTGAAATCGTCCGTGAAATCGGGCGGGGTGGCATGGGAATCGTCTACGAGGCGCGCCAGACATCATTGGATCGACGCGTTGCCCTGAAAATTCTCCCCAAGCAATCACTCTTGGATCCCGTTCAGCTGAAGCGATTCGAACGTGAGGCACGGATCGTTGCTCGTCTTCACCACACCAACGTCGTTAGTTTGTACGGTGCGGGCGAGCACAATGGATTTCACTTTCTGGTGATGGAACTGGTTCAAGGACAGTCGTTGGGGCGCTTGATCAACACATTAAAGTCAGACTCGGAACAGGTTTCGGGGCTGCCGGAATCTCTACGTCGTTATGGAACGCGGCGACACTGGCGGGAGCTCGCACGGATCGGACGCGACGCTGCTTTGGGTGTGCAGCACGCGCATGAGCGAGGCGTTTTGCACCGCGATATCACTCCGGCCAACCTGCTACTGGACGAACGCGGAAATGTCATGCTGAGCGATTTCGGGATGGCTCGGATGGTGTCGGCCCATGAAAACGCCGGCACGCAGACGATGGGCGGAACGCTTTGCTACATTCCACCGGAAGTTTTCTCCGGCCAGTTTGATGAACGCAGTGACGTGTTTGGACTTGGCGTGACGCTGTACGAGTTCCTAACGCTTCAGCCGGCATTTGCAGACGCCAGCCCGGCAGAAGCTCTCAAGCGAGTGGCTGAAAGCTCCTTCCGCCCCACGCTGCCAAGCTCAGTCAACGCGTCGATTCCAAAAGATTTGGAAACCATTATCTTGAAGTCCATCGCTGACCAACCGGCACAACGTTACGCCAGTGCGAGCGATCTGGCAGACGATCTTCAACGATTTTTGGAACTTCGCCCGATCAAGGCTCGTCGAAGCTCTGTTTTTGAACATGCGTGGCGATGGGGTCGACGCAACGCCGTTGTTGCGGCTCTTTCAACCCTAGCGCTTCTTTCGCTAGTCGCACTGTCGATTCTGATGACGTTTAGTTTCATTCAGGCCCGCAGTGCGAAACTGTCCGTTGACGCTGCCTTGGCACGTGAAACCAGGCATCGCGAACGCTTGGACGCGACGGTCAATGTTGCGACCAACGTATTGAACAACATCTACGAAGAGCTTGTTCCCGGCGATCTGCAATCCTTTGTCGATTCTTCCGCCCAGAACGAAGGCGTTGCCAATCAGGCTGCTTCACCGATGCTATCCGATGAAATGGTGGCCGTGCTGGATAACCTGCTTGAGTTCTATGATCAGCTGGCAGAGCAGGGCGGAGACAACGTGGAACTGATGAATTCTTCAGCGACTGCGTTGACACGAGTCGCCGACATCTACCGTCAACTGGGGCAGCCAACCAAAGCCATGGCGCATTACGCCACGGCGATCAAAACCCTTGATCAGTTGGAAACACATCAGGATGAAAACGGAGGTCACTTGCTTCAAAAAGCCAGAATCTACAATGAGATCGGGCGTTTGCATCACGCCGACAATCGACAGAAAGAAGCGATTGAAAATCATCGCAGGTCGTTGATGATCTTAGAGAATCAAGAAAATCAATCCCCCGAGTCTCGCAACCAAATTTTGTATGAAACGGCTCGAGCACATCATTTCATGGGACGAAAACGAACGATTGACCCTTCATCCGTCGCGGTCCATCACTTGAGCAACCATCGCGAGCCACGTACGCCGTGGCTGTTCCGATACTTCACGCCGGATGGATTCACGCCAGGCGGACCGAAACAACCATCGAAGCGCCGTCTCCGGCATTTGGAACAAGCCATCGCGACGATCGAGCAATTACCTGTTGATGAACAACATCAACCAAAGAATCAGTTCCTGCTCGCCTGTTGTTATCGAGAGTTTTCAGATCCGTTGACGGCGGGAATTTCCGACCAGGCCACTCGTGATTACGAAAAAGCCAACCAGCTACTGACCGATCTGGTCAACCGATTCAAACACAATCCACACTACCGATACGAATTGGTCGAAACGCTGCGCCATCAGGTCGGCAAGCAACCCACCACCGAGGCAGAATTTGACCGGATGCAGGATCTGTTTCGTGAGGCACTTGTTCATGTCGAGAACCTGACGGCGCATCATCCCAACGTTCCGCAGTACAGTATCGCAAAGATGCATCTTTTTCACCGACAAGGTCATGTGCTGATCAACTACGCGGCGCAATTCAGCGGCAACGAACGAACGTCTTTAGTTGGTCAAGCGGTTGACTCACTGCAAACCGCGTTGCACGAAATCGAAACGTTAACGCACCGCTGGCCCGACAGGCCATCTCATCAATTGTGGAACGTCGTTGTCGGCGGGTCTCTGGGGAAGGCCTTGATCGATCAAGGGGATGCTGCGCAGGCAAAATCGACGCTTCGAAACGCGCGCCAATCGCTGAAAGATTTGGAAGAATCTTCACGCGGTCCGTCACCCATCGGTCGGCAAATTCCCGCCATCGAACGCGCGCTACGAGACCTTTTGCGGTCCATCGACCGACCAAGCAAACCACCGCGACGCAGACCTCGGATCTAGGCAGCGTCACTTTGGAAATGAAATGACACGCGGCGCTGCTGATCGTAACTGCTTTCGGCAGAAGGCGGATTTCTGAAGTCCCCACACTTTGGTGGGCGTAGCTGCTCCAGCTAGCAATTGAAATTGAGCGGTATTTCCCCGGTACTTCCGCGCGAATCATTGCGCTGATGGTCTTGGAAAATCTGTCTTGGCCAGTTCTGCCAGATTCTCATACACTGCCCAAACACTTGACCGGGCTCGGAGCTTCACACGCACACGTTGGCTTTCAGACGAGTCAACTTGATTTTCCGTTTGGTTCGGTTTTATTTTCATGGAGTGATTTCGACGCTTTGGTGTGAGTGTCGTCTTTTGAGAAAGCCACTGACGTATGAAGGTTTCGAAGCTTGTGTCGGCAGCCATTTTTTCCTGCGCTGTGTTGTCGCAGTCGACGGCTAGCGGGCAATTGACGGCGGACTACACGTTCGATGAATCAGGTTTTTTTACATCAATTCCGGCGGCTCGACTGGCTGCTGAAGCCGCGATCGCAGACTTGAATGCTGTCCTGAATCAAAACCTTGGTGCGATCACGAACTCTGATCTGACCATCAGCAGCACCCACCAAACAGCGACGGTTGACATTAGTGTTTCTGCCAGCATTCGAAATCCGTCGACGGGTTCGATGGTGGATGTGTCGCCTGTCAACGCTCCGTCTGTCGTGCGTTTATACCTAGGAGCGATGCCTCAATCGTTCAACTCAGTTAACTCGGTGTTGGGAACGGGTGGTCCCGGTTCCTACGGGATCAGTGCCGGGGTGTCATTCGGAAACGCAAGCGACATTGGCATTGCCGCCGAAACGGCGGGAATGATGGCCACGGCCGTTCACTCGCGTGGCGAGGGACCCGTGATCGCCAGCTTCGGTAGCGCTTTTGTGATAAACAACTCAAATGGCACGCAGTCGAGCTACCCATATCAAGTTAACGTCGGGTTGGGACACGGTTCGATTTCGTTTGATAACGATACGAATAACAATAACGTGGACGATTTGACAGAAGGCATCGATCCGGCTGACTTTTTTCATTTCGATCATACGGTTGCGCCTGCCGCCAACAAAAGCGATTTCTATTCGACAGCGTTGCATGAAGCGTTGCACGCGATCGGCATGGGAGCATCCAATGCATGGGATAGCTTGGTTGACGGGTCAAACTGGACAGGCTCTGAAGTGATCAACTACCTGGGCAATGGAACGGGTTTGATCGACGCGAGCGGTGGTCACGTTACTCCCGGTATTTTGTCACCAAGGATTACCGATGGCGTGCTGCAAGAGTCTGTCCTGGTTCCATCCTCCATGATGGGTGAACGAGCTGTGCTGACGGAGCTTGACCTCGCGTTCCTGCGAGACCTCGGGTTTGCGGGTGCAGTTGTTCCGCCAAGAGTGATCTTGGGCGACTTTGATTTGGATGGCGATGTCGACTTAGCGGATTTGGATCGATACATCGGTAATCTTGATTCACTGGCCGTCGGAGAACTGCAAGCACTTGATTTGGACAGAAACGGCAGAGTGGAAGCCGCCGACTTTGAGACGCATTACTCGACTCTTGTCGAAACCTCCAACGGCGGCAAAGGAACGGCAGCCGGTGATGTTAATCTCGATGGCGTTGTCGACGTCTTGGGCGACGCATTTCAACTGGTCAGTAATCTGGGCAACCCCGCGACCAGTTGGTCTCAAGGCGATGTCAACGGCGACGGAAGAGTTGACGTTCTAGGCGACGCGTTTGATTTAGTCAGAAATCTTGGAGCCGATAACGGTGGACTTGCAAGTTTTGCGTCCACGGCTGACATGGATGCATTTGCGGCCGCGATCGCCAGCGACAGTAGACGTTCAAGAACGGCAGCATCTACGACCGCTGTCCCTGAACCCACCTCATGGCCGTTGTTGATACTTCTTTCCGGGTTGTTTGGTTACAAGCGTCGCCGAGCGAACGGATCCATGTTTTGACGGGCGTTTTGCCGTACTACTTGATGGGCGAAGCGCTCGCGAATCAATAAGTCGCTGGATGAACCAGATTCAGCCCCGATTTTACAGCACTCGACAAACGCGACCTCACGCAAAGGCTCAAAGGCGCAACGTTTGCCGATTCGTTAACCCCGTGCCTTTGCACGTTCGCCTCTTTGCGTACGCTTTTCCGAGGGTTG
>CALFWL010000065.1 GCA_937928215.1 uncultured Pirellulaceae bacterium
GACGTTTCACGATGTGCAACGCTCTGCCTGACGGCAACTGCCGGACGGTGCCGTCATCCCCCATTTGCTCGACTGACGGTAACGACAGCGAAGATATCGTGCCGCCCAAACACTGGAATGCATTGGCCATCGCTTTGTGAATGGTAGCCAAGCCAGCGAGATTTCGACTGCCTGAGTTCATATTCGCCCACACGGTCACCATTTGCTGCATGGAGATTTGCTGCTGCTCGATCCAAGTCAAATACGGTTTGTGATTCATGGGTTCAAGTTTGGAACGGCAGCGGAGGCTTTCCTGATTTGGGCTACATTAAAGTGTAGCACCATTTCTGTACGAGACTCGTGCTTGGCCCGTTGAATTCGAGGCAGAGAATGTTCCGCAGGTTGAAACCTGCAGCTACGCGCCGTCGTACCTTCGGCACGAATCCAACACAGAATTTGTTCCGTCACTGGAATTTCCCAAAAACCAAAGAGAGGACACAAAATGGCGTCGAGGCGAGATCACGAAACTGTCAAACTGCTGTTTGTTTGTTCGATGAACCGTTGGCAGAGCCCAACTGCAGAGAAAATGTTCGCGGACGTGCCGGAGTCAATGTTTGCTCGGGCAGCACCAGCCGAAACGCCGTCAAGACAGTTTCCGCGGCCGATTTGAATTGGGCGACACATGTGCTGGTGATGGAGCAACCGCACAAAAAGAGGCTCAAACCTCAGTTCTGTGAGAAACTGCGGGGCAAACAAGTCTACGTTTTGGACATCCCAGACGAGTACCGTTTTATGGATCCCGAACTGATCACCGAACTTCAGCACGCCGTCCGCGACCTGAATGTGTTTTAGTTTGAATTTCCGACCAACATCAGCACGCGATAATATGACGACGACGAACCGGGGTAGAAAGTAAACATGTTTCCTACATCAACTAATTCGATAGTCGGTCGCTGCTTTCAATTTTGAACGGGCCGATCAATGTTGAGTCAAAATCGTTCTCAGACTCAACTGAAACGATAGAAACTTCAACGTATTCCCAGTTGCCAGATTTGCATACTAGTGACATCACTCCTGAAGCCTCGGGCATGAGTCCACTAGAAAACTTCACATTATCGATATCAATCGTGGTAGTGTTGCCATCGCGGGTAACGCAAGCGACCTTAAATGCGATGTTAACGATTTGGCAGCGGGTTAAATTCTTGAGCCCAAGATCAATGACGGTCCTAAATCCAACGGGTTTACTGGTTTGCTGATCGAGTACTTGATCAACCACGAACTGACCCTCGATGATCGCGATGCTGGGCGCGAGTAGTTTTGGAGCAATTGTAGCCGAATTGACATGAGGGACGCTCGCAACCGGGGGTTGTTCATCAATAGCGGTCTGTTTTTCTTGACCGCCATCCGGTGTCGAGCGACCCGGCACGCTTTTTTTGAGCCCGAGCGCTGTGCTCGGGTCAGGTAGCCCGAGCTTTTCCCCGATTACAACCCATGCCACGATGAAAGATCCCATAAGCAAAGCAAAGTTGACAAATATTGGCCAAAGCAACGACCTGTCTCGAGGCCGTAAGGGAGCAGGTCGAATCGCCGGTTGGGAGTCAGTTGAAACATTTACAAGTAAGCCATCGTTCGAACCCTCTTCAGTCGGCATCGGCAGAGATGCCATCTGGCTGGCAATTTTAAGTTCAAGCGTTTCGATATACTTGGGCAATCTGAATGATTTCTTGCAACTGGTGCAACTGTCTGCCTTGGGATCAAAACGTTGAGCCGTCCCGCAGTACGGACAACGCGTCAATAGTTGGGCGCGTTCCACCCTCGCCACCGACAGAACGTTTCTACACTTTGGACAAACTACTTTTTTTCCATCAAATTTTGATGGAATCTGTTTTGAATACCCACACGGGCAGAGCAAATTTAAAGGGCCACTGCTGCTCGCGGACACGGCTTGACCTAGATGAGGCAAAATTGGAAATGCTGAAACGGCGCAAAGCGAAAGAATCCAGCTTGCGCGTTTCACGGGACGCATCGTAGTCTACTTCTGACGACGCCGCAAATAAACGGATTTTGTAAATTGCACGGCAGAATAGTAAATGATCGGAGACGATTGATCGAGAATCTCAGAGGCGGATATCACCAGAAATTTGCAGCGAATCGTTTAGTCGTTTGGTACCAAGTTTGTACGCCGACTCCTCCTGCGTTTCGTCGAGATGATGTATTGCCGCTTAAAATGTCAGGATGGTTCGGTGAACAAATTGTAGTGTGCTGAGATGCTCGCTCAAAAATCACGCAATGGGGCTTGGTTAGCCCTGCGGGGTTGAGAAACAATCAATTGCCATGCCTGATTCATCTTGAAGGGTTCGCCAAATCCCCTGTACATTACCCACTTTCCACCGCAGCCATTCAGCCAATTTTGCCGTCGTATGAACATCCAGTTTTACAACTCTCTGACCAACCAGCTTGAAAAGTTCACGCCCTGCGAGCCCGGCAAGGTGCGGATGTACAGCTGCGGCCCCACCGTTTATGACTTCGCTCATATTGGCAACTTTCGCTCGTTTTTGTTCGGTGACTTGCTGCGTCGTTTTCTTGAGCTGACCGGTCACGAAGTTCACCACGTGATGAACATCACGGACGTCGGTCACATGGTCGATGACGCGGAAGATGGCGACGACAAAATGAAGGTCGCCATGCAAAAACTGAAAGAAGGAAAGAAAAGTTACAAGGTTCCCGAAGGAGCTATCGAAAATCCGGACGATCCGTTCCAGATCGCCAACTATTTTACTGACGCGTTCCTTGAAGACGGACGCAAGCTGGGCTACAAGATCGCGTACGAGTACCCGGAATGCGTGCCCAAAGCGACCGACAACATCGACGGCATGATCCAGATGATCGAACGGCTGCTCGATCGAGGGCACGCCTACGTTTCTGGTGACGGCGTGGTTTATTACAGCGTCCAAAGCTTTCCGGATTATGGAAAACTGAGCGGTAACTCGTTGGACCGACTTCAGGAAGGAGCGGGTGGTCGAGTGTCGGACGACAACCAGTCGCAGAAAAAACACCCTGCCGACTTCATGCTGTGGAAACCCGATGAAACTCACATCATGAAATGGGACAGTCCGTGGGGAGTCGGTTACCCCGGCTGGCACATCGAATGTAGCGTGATGGCCAATAAGTTTCTCGGACGGGACGTGATCGACATTCACACGGGTGGCGAAGACTTGATCTTCCCGCACCACGAATGCGAAATCGCTCAATCGTGTGGTGCGACGGGCAAGGATTCGTTCGCCAACTTCTGGATTCACGCTCGATTTCTGTTCGTCGAAGGCGAGAAGATGTCGAAGTCAAAGGGGAATTTTTATACGGCTCGCGATCTGTTCGATGGAACGGCTACGGGTAGCAAGGTGCATCCGGCGGTGGTTCGATTCGAGCTGATCAAATCACACTACCGCACCAACATGAACTTCACCAAGAAGGGACTTTCCGATTCGGCCAGCACGGTTTCCAAACTGATCGAGTTCCGGCAAATGCTTGAATCTAAGACTGGCGGCAAAGCGTCCGAGGTCGATTTGAGTCATCCTGTCCTGAAAGAATTTACCGAAGCGTTGGCCGACGACCTGAACATCGCCGGGGCATTGGGTGTGATGCATCCTTGGATGAAGGGTGAGCACGCTGATCCGCGGGAATCGTTGGCGATCTGGCAGAAAATGAACAGCGTATTGTCGATCGCTCCGATCAACGAAGGCATCGAAGGTGCCGTCGAAGTGACCCACGATGATAGCGGATCGATGTCGATGGAAGAGGCTCAGCAAAAATGTCAGGAGATCGACGCGGCAAAGAAAGAGAAAGATTACGGCAAAGCCGATGCGATTCGCGCTGAGTTGCTTGATGCTGGTTACGAAGTGCAGCAGTCGAAGGAAGGGACATCGATCAAAGGACGGCTGGCGTAGAGTTCAAAGTCCTCGGAACAACGCACGCTTGGTTGAAGACGGTCAACCGACTCGGCAAACAAGGGATCGCTCCCTCCCGGAAGCTCATGAAAATTCAATTCGATAATCTCGGGCAGCGGTACAGTTGTGATCTCTCATCCGGAGTTTCTCTGGCTAGGCCAATCACGTTCGAAGGCTCCGAGTCAAATCCGTGGCATGCCGATGCTGCGACAAAAGATTCTGTCACCTTCGAAGGTTTTGTTGGCAGCACGAAAGCGGGTGGCTCGTGCAACGTTGATCGATTGACGGTAATCCCTCATTGCCACGGGACGCATACCGAAACCATTGGCCACCTTGTCGATCGTGATTATTTCATTAGCAAGCTTTCGCTGCCGTCGCTGATGCCCGCGATCGTAGTCACGGCTTTACCTGTGGCGGCCGGGTCGACGGCGGAGACTTATCAGCCTTTGCTACAGCGTGAGGACATGATTGTCTCAGAGCAGCAGCTATCCACCGCGATCAAGCGTTACGAAGACTTTGTGGCGACGGCTCTGATTGTTCGTACCCATTCCAAGGACGCATTTTTCTCCAATGAGGCGATGGCAACGATCGCAGACGCAGGGTTTGAGCATTTGCTTATCGATCTGCCGTCGGTGGATCGACTGAACGATGATGGAATATTGAGCAATCATCGCATTTTCTGGAACCTTGAATTGGGATGCAGAGAAGTTACTTCCTCATCGCGAGTAACTCACACGATTACCGAACTGATCCAAGTGCCGGACAAAATCGACGACGGCCCGTGCCTGCTTTCGATTCAAGTTCCGTCCATTGAATCCGACGCGGCGCCATCGAAGCCGATCTTGTATTCGATCACCCAACTCTGAAACTCCGTATTTCGTCCTCCGTATTCCGGCCTCGCCAATGTCTCGCCCAACAGAAATCACGATCGCCGGAGCCGGACTGGTGGGCTCGTTGCTGGGCGTGATGTTGGGGCAGCAAGGCTACAAGGTTTGCATCATCGAACGACGCGGCGACTCCCGCAAAGAAAATGCCGACAGCGGTCGCTCGATCAATCTGGCTCTTTCTGAACGCGGGATGCATGCGCTGCGGATCGCGGGCCTGATGGATCAGGTGGAGCCCTTGCTCATCCCGATGAAAGGGCGAACGTTGCACCCGGTCGATGGACAGATCGAACTGCTTCCCTATGGCCAGCGTGATCACGAGGTCATCTATTCTGTTTCACGTCAAAAATTGAATTCATTGCTGCTGACTGCCGCCGAGGATGCCTCGGATGTCGAAGTGATGTTTGATCAGAAAGTCACCGACGTTGATTTCGATGCGAAGCAACTGGTCACCGTCGATGGCCCGACTGGACGAAACGAAACTCGTTCCTTTGAAATGCTGATCGGTGCCGACGGCGCGGGGTCTCGGGTCAGACGAGCTCTGATTGCCCGCACGAAAGGCAAGTCAGTCAGCGAGTTTCTGGATCACGATTACAAGGAACTTGAAATCCCGGCAATTGCCGGGCGACACGCGATTGAACGCGAAGCGTTGCACATCTGGCCGCGTGGTGGATATATGCTGATCGCGTTACCCAATCTTGACGGCAGTTTCACTGCGACATTGTTTTTACCAAAAACTGGAGAGCCGAGTTTCGAATCGCTGGATGATGCGGCCAGCGTGCAGCATTTTTTCCAAGAACAGTTTCCCGACGCGTTGGCCTTGATGCCAGATTTGACCGAAGACTATCGGGCACACCCGACAGGACGCTTGGGGACGGTGTACTGTTTGCCTTGGCATTACCGGGATTGCGGTTTGATTCTGGGCGATGCGTCTCACGCGATTGTGCCGTTTCATGGACAAGGCATGAACGCCGGGTTTGAAGATTGCGGTGAATTGGTGCGGCTGATCGAAACGAACAACCACGACTGGGCGGTGACTTTGCCTCAGTTCGAACAGATCAGAAAACCCAGTGCAGACGCAATCGCTCGGATGGCGATCGAGAACTACACCACCATGCGTTCAAGTGTTTCCGATGAGAAATTTCAGTTGAAGAAAGATATTGGGTTCGAACTAGAGCGTCGGTTTCCTGACTTGTTCATTCCTCGCTACTCGATGGTGATGTTCCATCGGATTCCTTATGCGGAAGTGCTCAAGCAGGGAGAGTTGCAAAATGAAATCCTTGACCGTCTGACGGTGGTGGCGGATGCGATTGAGGAAGTCGACTTCGAACTTGCCCGCCGACTGATCAATGAACTCCGTCGTGGCGACGGTTCCAGCAGAGCCCGTTAATGTTGTTGGGCAAGTCGTTATTTAGTCGGCAAAACGTTTAGGCTTCAGCGGCGTTGAGCGAGCGGGTTGTTCCACTTCGACATTCCTCAACGCTTCGCTGGTGTGTTTGCGACGCCAGACCAGTTGTGGATCGCATTCGAGTTTGCGGCGAAGCCGCATCGAAAGAGCAATCGAGTCGGTAAAAACCGAAGTACCCGAGGCGGGACTTGAACCCGCACGACCGTAAGGTCACAGGATTTTAAATCCTGAGCGTCTGCCAATTCCGCCACTCGGGCAATGAGTGCATTTTTGCAGGACAGACAGAGTAACGTCTGTCATTTTAGTCGCCAAGTCCGGCATCGCGCTGGCATTTGAGTTTGCTGAAGACTTGCCCAACATAACGACCGGATTCGATTCCAGCTCGCTCACGCAAAACCGGGAAGGAACCAGTTCATCCAGCGACTTGCTCAGCCGTCGCGAAACTATACGCTGCGGATCTGCGAGACGATTAGGCGGTGAAATACATGAGTTTCGAGTACTCCAATCCGCCATCTATTTCTTGGCAAGTGCTTATTCGCGAATGCTGACGCAAACGCAGACGCGTTGCTCACTCAATCGCTGCGACCGATTTCGCATAACTGCCTAACTCAATCGTCGCCTTTTTTGACTCGCCTGCGCGGTTAAACTGCACGTTCAATTTATCACCGGCACGATGCTGAGCAACGATCAGCCGGATGTCCTCGAAAATCGTGATCGGTTGGCCGTCGATTTTTTCGATCACGTCACCGGCTTTCAAACCGGCCTTTTCCGCGCCTGATCCGCTGACGACATCTGAAATCGTACAACCCGCTCCGTTGGCTGGGAGTTCGAATTCAGGGAATTCAGGGTCGGCGATTTTCTGGCCGGGTTTCGCCTGCTGGGCCGCTCGCATTCTTGCGATCATGCGAGCCCGTCGCACATTCACACCACCAATGTCGGGACTGCGAATCCCAATAAACGCTTGCGGCGTGAAGTTGATCAACAAGTGGGGACGCAATCGCGTGAGCTTTCGATATTCAGCTGGATCGAACTTGCAAAGAGTCAGATCGACTCGCGTGAGCGAACCCACGGATTCAAACGTTTCAAACCATTGCTCGTCGACCAACGTCTCCTCCAATGCCAGTTGACTGAGCGAACCGATTTGACGCAACTGTTTGTGCAGAATCGCGGACGCTTTGCAGTTGGAAAATTTCAAACTGTTTACGTTGGAACCTTTCAAACGCTCGATGGTCGAAACGGGAATTGTCTGATTGATGAACTCAAAGTGAGTCGCAAGCCTAGGCCAAGCGGATTTTGGCAGTGGATCGTCGGGGAAGGTGCAGTTTTCAAAATGAACCCGGCGTACCGACACGATCTTGTGAGCTGCTTCCAGTTCTATCGCATCAAGCGGACGATCCTTCCAATGAATGAGCGTTAGGTTGGGAATGTCTTGAAGTAGCTTCAAGTCTTCCGCTGTACCGCGGTAATTATTGTCAAACAGCGCCATGGCCCCCGATCGAATCTGGTTGATACGCAATGCATTGGCTGCGAAGGGATCGATATTGCGAAACTGGACTGCTTGCTGCGGATCGACATTCTGCTCAAGCCCATCCGGTTCGTCACTGCCGAAAATTCGCTCTCGGTTGGTCACCAGATCAGATTCTAATAATTCATCAACGCGTTCGATCAACTCGCGGCGTGTCAGCGATTTTCTTTTCGTTACGCTGTTGGCGACCGTTATCTTTTTTGATTCCGTTCCGACCTTGGCAACCAGACGCTGCTGCTGCACTCGTTCGCCGATTGCTCGCCCGCCGTTCGCCATTTGCCAACCGAGTGCAGCAACGGTTGCGGTTTGGCCGCGATACGGATCAGAGATCGTAGCACCAAGTTCTTGCAATCGCTTGATCGCGTTCTTTTTGCGAGCCAGCCTCCATTGCTGTCGCAGGCTTTCAAGTCGTTCGGAGGTACTGGCGTCGTCGAGCGGATACAGCAGACGCAAAACCCCAGTTGATTTGAAAAAGGTGTCTTCGTTGCCTGCGATTCCAATTTTCTCGATAACCGATCGAATTCGCCACGAAGATTCCGGCGAAGAAGAAAAGCTGTGTAGCACCATCGGCTTGAGAGCTTGCACACCCTTGCCAACAAGTTGCTCGGCGGCAGCTTCACGCGTTTGATAATTGTCAGCATCAAGTTGCTTGAGTAGCCGCGACACCGAGGGTTGCGAGGATTCGACTTGCTCGGCTGTCAAATGGCCGGAGCTGAACCCTAGGCAGCTCAGCATCAGCACGAAAATCGTCATGCAGTGCGTTCGCATTGGGATCGAGATATGTCGAAAGGGTTGGAGAAAAAACATGGGAGGCATTCTGGTCACGGTTCCGGAGCTTGCATGGTACACAACCGGGAAACAGTGTGTCGAGCGACATCAGTTGCTGTCAGCTGGCCGATTTAATCCAGAAATCTGGAAAAAACCGAATTCTGACTCATTCGCTGGGGCCTTGGCGTCGATGGGAGGAATACGGCGATCCAGTCGCAACGCTCCTGATGAGCCAACCGACCGCTCCGGTTCGACAGAATACGCGGCTCAGATTATTGACAAACGTTCTCTTCTGTCGGCCGCTCCATTGATTTCAGTAGAAGTATCAAACGGGCAGTCCTGCCATGAAAATTCACACAACTCGCTTTGCCGCCATCGAAATTGAACCCGATGACATCCTGTTCTTCCGTCACGGGTTGTTGGGTTTTGAGGACTGTCGTCACTGGGTCCTGTTGGCGGACGCCGACAACCGTGCCGTGGCTTGGCTTCAGAGCATGCAACATTCGGACATCGCGTTGCCAGTCGTTTCACCACGGCGTTTTGTTGCCGACTACCAGGTCCGCCTTGAGCCCAGCGATGTCGAGAGTTTGCAACTGACATCCGCTGAACAAGCCTACGTTCTGGGAGTGGTCAGCCGAGATAACGAAGTGCTGACGATGAATTTGCGGGCTCCGTTGGTGATCAATCTTGATCGCCGCATCGGCTGCCAGGTCGTCACAACGGATTCCCAGCCGATGCAGTATGAACTGGCGACGTTGCCGACGATGTTGCGTCGTAGCGCGTGATCGCCGTTCTTGCGTCCACTAGATGGCTGGCAACCACGTAAGCACCCGTGCATAAGTTCTCTGGTGCCAAGATTACAGATGACGTGAGAATAGGCAGTCATTTTTTCTTGGGTAATGCAACTTGCTTTATTGCGGGTGCTTATGAACGACAACCACGTTCAACGCGTGACCAACGACGCTTAGCCGGCAACGGCTCCTTCGAATTTACCGAAGATCATGCGCCCTGCATTGGTTTGGAGCATGCTGGTGACGGTCACTTTGGCGTCTGATCCAATATGATCGCGGCCTCCTTCGACGACGATCATGGTCCCGTCATCTAGATAGCCAACGCCCTGTCCTGCTCCTTCGCCCGCTTTGACAATTCGAGTCGTAATCGGCTCACCTGGCAGAAAAACAGGTTTGAGCGAATTCGCGATTTCGTTCAGGTTGATCACCGGGACGTTTTGCAGTTTGGCAACTTTGTTCAGGTTGAAGTCACCCGTCACGACCTTGCCTTCCATGTGTCTCGCCAGCAGCAGCAGTTTCATGTCTACCGGCTGGTCCTGCATCTCGGGCAGTTCTCGATCGTAGACCTTGAAATCGAGGTCGGGATGGTTCCTCAGGCGATTCAGAATGTCGAGACCCCGGCGGCCTCGTGAGCGTCGCATCTTGTCGCTGCTATCAGCGATGGCCTGAAGTTCGGCCAACACAAAGCGAGGCATGACCAACTGGTTGTCGATGATCCCGGTTTCAACAACGTCGGCAATTCTTCCATCGATCACAACACTGGTGTCCAGAATATACGGCTTGCTTCCCTTCAAGTCCTTGCTGAATTCGACATACGGAATCACGAAACGGAAGTCATCCTTGGTTTGCCACAGCAAGCTAATGCAAACGTAACATACGACTAATCCAATGAAAGAAACGGCGACGACTTTCGGTGTGATGCCGATTTGATCCCGGTCTGCGATTCCGAACAATGGCGTCAATGCGATATCAATCACGTATGTCAGAAACAAGCCCACGACAAGGCCGAAATAAACGCTTGAGATCAAGTCGATTCGCTTATTCCTGATCAGCACATCAGCGATCACGGCACCTACAGCGCCGAGGACAAACAACAGAAAGACTGGCCATTCTGTGGTGGCGGTGGGGTCACTGGAGGGAGGTAACCCCAGCGTCAACCCCAAGCCGATCGCTACCAGCAAGAAACACGCCCGAAGAATCCATAATGCCATGTTTGTCAAACTCGATGATTTGAGGTGTCGGTGGGCTTGATAGTCGATCGACTGACTCGCCCGTATGATTGGGGAATTGTATGCAGTGGAACGGCTTACTGGAACAGTCTACTCCGGTGGTTGTGCCCAATTCGCCTGACGATGGCAAGTTCTGCC
Source organism: uncultured Pirellulaceae bacterium (assembly GCA_937928215.1). Taxonomy (GTDB): domain Bacteria; phylum Planctomycetota; class Planctomycetia; order Pirellulales; family Pirellulaceae; genus Mariniblastus. The sequence continues at coordinate 10,667 of CALFWL010000065.1, forward strand.
ATAGCTGGTCCGGTTATTCCGACCGAGGCAAGCCATACACGACTCGATCGGTAACTGTGAATCAACATCCCAGTTCAATCGCCCCACCTGAAGCGTTGATCTGTCCGACTCACTGCTCTGCCGACGAACCGAGTCGCGATTGGTGCGAATCAAGTACGGCGGTGGCGTCCGTCAAACGAGTAGCTCTGTCGGTTGATCACGCGGAATGTGACAATTCGCTTCACTGTCGGTAGAATGTCGGGGCTGCCGGTTGAACCACGCACGATTTCCGGATCAATCCAGTGCTATTTGCTCATAGGTCTGCTCGCAGAAGCGATCTGTCATTCCCGCCAGATATTCGACCGCCATGCGAGGCACTCCGACCGACTCGGCCCGGCGCTGATATTTTGCCGGAAACAATTCAGGATTGTCACAAAACGCATCGAACATCCGGCGCAAACGATCTTGGGCCGTCTTTCGAATCGCAACTAAATGCGGGTGCCTGTAAACGTTTTCGTATAAAAAACGCTCGAGTTCCCGTTTTTGTTCGGACAGTTCGTCTGCGTGCTCAATCAGAAAATTGCTCGACATTGCTTCCAGAGCGCTGGTAAACCCTCGCTGCCGCAGCTGACCAGCACAATGAGAAATCAGCTGAGTCACCTGTAGTTCGACCAATTGATGAACCAACGCCGTCCGCCGAAGTGAGTCGTCGAGCGCCGTGAATTTCTTCGCAACGTGTTGCAGGCACGTCTTGATCAGACTTAATTCTGCCATCTCATCGATTGAGACCAAACCCAGCTTCAACGCGTCATCGGTATCGTGTGCGTCGTAGGCGGTACTGTCGGCAGCGTCAACCAGTTGAACTTCCAGCAGCCGATCCAGTTCCACGTTCGCCTTGTCAGCGCGGAAATTCTGTCCGGCCAGCACTTCCATCGTCAGATTCAGGCCGGGAAACTGAGGATAAACGATCTCCAATTCCTGAACGATCGTCAACGCGAATTGGTTGTGAGAAAACCCACCAACTTCCTTCGCACACTCGTCAAGTGCGTCTTCACCGGCGTGGCCATAAGGAGGATGGCCGATGTCGTGCATCAACGCGAGTGCTTCAATCAGGTCTTCGTTGAGTCCCAACGCGCGACCGATGGTGCGGGCGATCGTGGCGACCTCTTGGGTGTGAGTCAGCCGAGTCCGGTGGTAGTCACCCATCTCGCCAGTGAAGACCTGCATCTTGCCACTGAGCCGACGGTAGGCCCAGCTATGCAAAATTCGATCGCGATCACGTTGGAATGGACCGCGGTAAAGATGTTCTTGCTCTGGGTGAATCCTTCCGTGACTGTTGCGACTATGCATGGCGAACGGTGCAAGAACTCGTTGTTCACGCTGGTCGATCCAACCAATTGCCTCTGATGAATCGTCGGCAGACTTCGGCTGTCGTTCAGACTGGAGTGGTAAATCGGTGTTCATGTTTCAGAATTTGAGAAAGAACGGTCGTGTTTTCGGAAACGACTAGGTCGAGCGATGCGAGAAGTACGATCCGGTCTGATCATCCGTTTTTTCGAGTACGATCGTCGCCCGGCGAAAGCCCTCGCGCGAACGATCATGGCTGAGAATTTGCAAATACGGAAGCTACCCAGCGGAAACGATTCATTACCGATTCAGCTTGAGTGAGCCAAAGCGGAATCCGGCACTTCATGGTTGGGCAGTTTACCTGGGCAAGTCCTTATCGCAACGAACGATCGAACAAGTCATCCATTTGAGTCTGAACAAGCCGGACCAGCAACAGACGAGTTTCATTCGATCCGTCCGAACCCAGCAAAAGCGGGCCCAGCAGACCTGGTTCCGTTCCACTGGACGTTGGTGGGTTGTTCGCCGCGATGATCAGCGTCTGGCCTGTTTGCAGCTGAATCTCAAACGCGATCTCATCTAGGCTTGATCGACGCTGGCCTCGATCCATCACAAAAGAGCCTTCGGCCACTTCGATTCTGGTGACGTCCTTGCCATGCCGGATGACCGGAACCAGTTTCAATGTCGCCGAGCCATCGGAATTGGGAAACGTGGTGATGTCAAAAAAACAACGTGCCTGGTTGGCTTGGCCGGGCGAACTGTGATCGGCATGATTCACCACCCATGTCAGGTTTGAATACAGATCCGATGCGCCAACCGGGTAGATCTCGCCGTCCTGATTTGAAATCCGTTGATGGATCAACAGTCGTGAAACCGGATCGAGCTTACCAGCCAACGCAAGTGGCCTGGCAGCAAGATCCACGGAATCCGGATCGGGCAAGTACGGCTCGAGCAGGTCATGAAACACAGCCGGTGGGCGCGTCGACATGATCCCGCAAGTCAATCCGTTGCGGTCGAGCCGCTGTCGAGTCTCGAGCGACAGTTTCTGTTGATCGACTGAGCTCAACAGTTGTTGCAATGGTTCTGCCTGCGTGGCATCCAGTTGAGCGACCGCGATCTCGATCCCGACTGATCGTGGCGACATACGAGATTTCGCCAGCGAGAATGGCTGACGGCTCAATTCGTTGCTCGTGTCCCAATTCGCGCAGCCGACCGCAAAGGTCAGAGACGCAAGCAGGCATAAAACAGGCGATTTCATAGCAGTTCAATACCGATTTAAGCGATTGAACTCAAGGTGGATCCGACTCATGGTGGATCCAGTGAATCAGGAAATCACGGACTCGATGCTTTCCATGATCCACTGATTACAGTCGGAGAGCATTTTATCAGACATCATTTTGAAGCCCGGATATTGCCGAAGCGTAACTGAAAACCCGGCCACATGTAGCAACTTCAATTGCTCGCAAAGCGTATCCTGTTCAAAGTCTGCCGAATCACGACAGTGTGCCCAGAACACCGGCAAATGACGGCATCGCGCCCAATCTCCCAGCACCGATTGCCTCGTTGGCAGCGGACCGTTAAGCGAAATCACTCCTGCAAAAAGATCAGGACGTTGAAACGCCAGTCGGAACGCCATCGTCGCACCCTGCTCTGCACCGGCCAGAAAAATTCGACTCGAGGCAACGTTGAATCGAGTCGTCGCGTAATCAATCGCCTGCACGACTGACTCGTGAGCCTCGTTGATTACCGCTGAATCCTGAAGCCAGAGTTGGTTCTGCTCACGGTCAACCGCCGGGGCCGCTGGCGCGATGCCGACAAAGTTCTGCATGCTGACCGATGGCATGACGTGCTGAATCTGGTCCGCCGATTGACCGTTTCCATGTAGCCAGACAATCAAAGGATAAGCGTAGTTTTTTTCATAGTGCATCGGAACGAAGATGGAAAAATCGTCCGTCGATCCGAACGCAAGATTCTCGAAACAGTCGAGCGGCTGGGGATTTCGGGCCGTGTTTTGCAGTTCAGGATCATCAAGTTGCTCAGTTGCTGAATCGGGCGAGATGGCCGCCAGAGGGCTGATCTTGATCCTGTTCATACCTGCCTCAATCCGTTCTGCAGAAATTTTCAGCTGTTGTAACTGGCCCCGCGCGATTGACCCGTTCAAGGAAATGGTCGAGTCCCACGAAGCGACGGCTGGTTGCAAACAGGCTACCGTCGCAAACCAGCTCGCACGATTTGTAATTCACTCTCCGTCGTTCGTCAATCTCAGACAGGACACAACTTGCGATTGACCGCTCATTCCAAGATTTTGCGTCAGAAGAATTTTATCCACGTCGCTAGCAACAGGGCAAAAGCCGAAGCGATGACAAGTTGAACCGCCAGACATCAAAAAATCCCCTCTCGTCGCTTCGCGGCTGAACTATCCCAATCGGACAGCACAATTTTGGCTTGGGGCCTCGGCACCTCACACCAAAAACTTAGAGGGCATCTGGAAGAATAAGTGATGTAGGCAAGGATCGCGAAATCCGGGAGGTTGTCGTTTTGGCAAATGATTCGAACTGGAGCCTGGGATGTCGAGCAAGGAAGCACGAAAACGATACAACACGGATTTAACGGATGCCCAGTGGTTGATTATTGAGCCTTGGCTTCCCGCACAGAAGGCTGGCGGTCGCGATCGTCAGGTCAGCCTCCGTGAAGTGATTAACGCGATCAATTACCGCTCGCGAACAGGTTGTTCGTGGGAGATGCTACCGCATGACCTGCCAGCGAAATCGACGGTCTACGAATATTATCGCCAGTGGCAACGCGACGGAACTTGGCAAACAATCCACGACTGCTTGCGAGGCATCGTGCGGGAACAAGCGGGCAAGGAACCGCTAGCGTCCGCCGGAATGATCGACAGCCAGTCAATCAAATCTACTGGCGTTGCGGGAGAGCGTGGTTACGACGCGGGCAAGAAAATCAATGGCCGTAAGCGTCACGTACTGGTTGACACCTTGGGTCTAATCATTGCTGTGGTGGTTACGATTGCTTCGGTTCAGGATCGTGATGGAGCAAAGCTTCTTTTCGCCGATGCGACTGGGCAAACGCGTTTGGAAAAAGTATGGGCTGACGGCGGCTATCGTGGAAAACTGATTGCCTGGACACAACAGAAGTATGGCTGGGATTTGGAGATCGTCAAACGCCCGCCAGATCAAAAAGGATTTGCCGTTTTACCTAGGCGCTGGGTAGTAGAGCGTACCTTTGGCTGGCTCAACCGCTACCGTTTGTTGAGCAAGGAATACGAAGTCACGATCGAAAGCAGCACCGCCGACACGCTTGCCGCCATGAGTCACATCATGCTTCGAAGAATTACCAGTACCAAAACTCAGTGCCAGCAAAACGAACACCTTTTTCAAAACGAACATTTGCTTGCCCAAGTGACTTAAATTTCCAGATGCCCTCTTACAACAACTCACTAACTTCGTCGCGTTCTTCTTTCAACTCAGCGAGCGTCGCGTCCATTTTCTGGCGGCTGAAATCGTCAATTTCCAAGCCTTGAACAATCGAGTACTCGCCGCCGCTGCAAGTGACCGGGAACGAGTAAATCAAGCCCTCATCGATTCCGTAACTGCCATCGCTGGGGATCGCCATGCTGACCCAATCGCCATCGGCGGTGCCAGAAACCCACGTGCTGATGTGATCAATCGCAGCGCTGGCGGCTGACGCCGCACTCGACGCGCCACGCGCTTCGATGATTGCGGCTCCGCGTTTCTGAACGACGGGGATGAACGTGTCGCGATACCATGATTCGTCGACCTGATCGACCGCAGGCTTTCCATCGATCAAACAATTACTAATATCAGGATACTGAGTCGCTGAGTGGTTCCCCCAGATGGTCATTTTCTTGATTTTACTGGAAGCGAGGCCTGTTTGAGTCGCCAATTGACTCATCGCGCGATTGTGATCCAGTCGAGTCATCGCGGTGATGTTGCCGGGCTTGATGCTGGGAGCATTCGCGGCGGTAATCAGAGCGTTCGTGTTGGCGGGATTTCCGACGACCAGCACCTTGATGTCCTTCTTTGCGACAGCGTCGATCGCTTTCCCTTGAACCGAAAAGATTTTCGAATTTGCTTGAAGCAAGTCCTTGCGTTCCATTCCTTTGCCACGCGGCATCGCACCGACCAGCAAAGCGTAGTCGGAATCTTTGAAGCCCACATTGGGGTCGTCTGTTGCAACCGTGCCAACCAACAACGGAAACGCACAGTCCTCCAGTTCCATCACGACTCCCTTGAGCCGCTCCATCGACTGAGGAATTTCCAACATCTGAAGGATGACGGGCTGGTCGGGGCCCAGCATGTCTCCAGCGGCGATACGAAAGAGCAAGCTGTAGCTAATCTGACCGGCGGCTCCAGTCACGGTGACTCGTACAGGCTGTTTCATCGCTGGCTTCCTTGAATAAATGGACAGTTCTTCGCGGGCGTGCTCTTCGCAGACCGCTTAGCAGCAGTCTTCACAACAAGCGAGAAAATATCCCGAACTTGATCGCTCACTTCAAGTGCCCGCGTTGGAATTGGACGTTGGGCGCAAAATCGACAGTCAATTGGCGTCTTCGTCTTCGGACTGCCAATCGACAGGCAGCAAATCGGGCAAGGCGTCATAAGACCGATCGTTGCGGAGCGTAGATCGTCCGTACCACCACCCCATTGCGACCAATCCAATCGCCACTAGGCTCAGCAGCCACATCAATCCGTCGTCCAGCAATGTTGTCGGAGCGTTCGTCAATACTTCAACTGGCCCCGCGATAACCAGCGCGCCGACTTGCCCTTTCAAACCTTGCTGATTGGCAAACACCGAATCGTATCGCCAGAATCGATAGTGAAAACCATTCACTCGAATGCGTTTGTCCAACAGCGACTTTTCGGTTTCGCCGCGTGGCAATCCAGAGGCTCGCACCGTTACGGCGAAACGGCCGTAGGGCACTCGTTTCCCTTCGGGCGTTTTGACGGTGATCTGCTGCCCATCCAAATCGGGGAAAATCGTCAATTGAAACAAGTCAGTCGGGTTTGGTGATTCGGGCTGAGTCTTGATCCGCACACACTGACGAACCCTTCCGATCATCCGGACTCGGCGACAAACGCTGTTTCGGGTGTCCGCCAACAAGTCCAGCAGACTTAATGGTCGAATGGAATCGAAATGATTGGCCTCCCACTTGATAGCCGCAGACTGCAAGTCGGTCATCGGCTGACCGTCCGCTGCGTTGAGCGGCCGACTGTTACGAGCCCGAATGCCGTCCAACTGCTCCAGATCAATGCCCGCTGCCGCCAGTCGAGTCCACGATTCATTCAACGGTTTTTCATTAGGTTGCACCGCGAAAGTCAAACCGCAGAAAATCAACAGCAACGAGAATGACAACAGCAACGAGAATGACAACAGCGAGGGTGAGGACAACGAGGACGAAGAAGCGGCAATGCGTGATCTCTTGAAGCTCACCCCGAGAAAACTTCTCGGTTCAGGTCGACGTGCTCCGGGAGGGTAAGGCTCCGTCCGCACCCATCGATTGAACACGAACGCGGGAGGGTAAGGCTCCGTCCGCACCGATCGATTGAACACGAACGCGGGAGGGTAAGGCTCCGCCCGCACCGATTCCTGCACAACGGCTCGGACGGAGCCTCCCCCTCCCAACGTTGGTATTCGCACAACAGTTCGGACGGAGCCTCCCCCTCCCAACATTGGTATTCGCGCCACGGCTCGGACGGAGCCTTCCGCACTTGGGTTGTTTCCCGTAGCTCGCACAGAGCCTCCTCCTGCCGGATTTTGCGAAATCCGTAGTTCATCGCCGGGCAGGTTCTCAATCACGCGTGTCCTCCGAGCGGTCCGAAACGTCATTGTTGGCGGAACGTTGAAACTGGAGCACCTTCTCACGATCGGTCATGACGCCAGGGTCGTCAGTCAGCCGATCCAACGAGCCATGAATTCGCTCGGTCGTCTGAGCACCCGGCTGATACCGAGGCGTCTGCGAAGTCTTCTTCGCCAACCACGCCAATCCGCAAGCCAGCATCGCGAACGCAATCGCGATTCCCACCATGACCGGAACACTGGGAATCCACGGCGTCAATTCAGACGCGTCTTCGTCTTTCGATCCAACATGATGCCCCAAACGAGTAAACGAAGCCGCCAGCAACAGCGGACAGGTACCGGGCTTGGAGTCAGCTGCTACGTAGCTGCGATTTTTGAAAAAACAGGCGACGACCTCCACTTTTTGATTCAAATCCTGAAATGAATCACTCACGTCGGGGAGCCCCGCCGGCAGGCTCAACGCATAAACGCAATAAGGACCTGCGTTGGTTTCTTCCGGTCGAATCCACAACTCATAGTGTCCGATTTTTCCCACATAGTCCGCCGCATCCTGACCGAGCGAGGCGATGGGCCGATCAACGAAACGAGCCGAACGCACCCAGCCTCGAAGCTTCACCCAAGTGCGTCGATACGCTTGAGGCTGTGACATCAGTTGAACGCGTTGCACTTCGTCAGCCGAAGTCAGGTCCGATAACGTCGCCCGGTCAACGCGACGCCAAGCATCTGCCCACGCTTTCGAATCTCCCACGTGCCCGACCGCGGTGTTGTCTTGGACGTTTTCCCAATCGGGCGAGAGCGCACTCCGTTTCTTTGCACGCTCCGCTTCGGCCGCAGCTTGATCGGCGTTCGAAGAATCCTGAACCGAGCCACGATCAAATCCCATCCATGCCCAACGCTCGGGTTTGCCGGCTTCCTGCATCAGAACCAGGACCAATACCAACGCGGCAAACAGAGTCATCAGACGCAAACGAAATCCGCGCGACTGGTAATTGGGCCGAGGACGCAGCGGACGTCGCGCGAGCGGTTCATCGCCCTCGTCGATTTGCAATTGGATGTTCATAGCGAAGTGTCGATCGATCCTGAAACAATGCCAAACGCATTCGCCCGAGTTTCGCACACGAATTTCATCAGGCAACGGTTTTCCCGGCCAGTCATCGCCTATAAACTATGGGGCTGGCGAAAACAGGGCAAGCGTTGGTACGACCGCCAAGCGAATGAGGAACCGAACACATGGACGGTTTAGCACTCGCGAAATAATACCCTGCGGATTTGCAAGACGATTAGGCGGTGAAACACGTGGGTTGCGAGTACTCAAATCCGTTACCTATTTCTTGGCAAGTGCTTAACGAATGGAAACTGAATTGACTCCCACTTCGAGTCAGCCGAAACCGACGTCTGCGTCATTCTACACGCCACCGATGTTGGCCGCGATTGTGCTGGCTAGACTGGCCGTTCTGATCGCGACCCTGCTGTTGCTGCCGAAATTCATGGCGGCCGACGAACCGATGAAGAAGTTTGTCGAAGCCTTGCGGGATCGCGATTACTTTGACGTGGCAATCGACTACCTAGAAAACGTAAAGCCCGCTTCGTTATCGCCCGATTCACAGGAGCGACTTCCGCTTGAGAAAGCGACCACCTACCGCCAAGCCGCTGCTGCGTCTCGCGATCTTCGCGAAGCGGACACCTTGCTGGCTGCGGCTCAAAAAGCAATCGAAGCGTATCGACCCGGCAACGTCACCGGCGCCAGCGAGTCCAACACAGCCCGATTCCGCGGGGATCTGCTATTTAGCCGAGCCCGAGTCAACATGGCTCGGACTTCCAGCGAACGAATCAGCGAAACTCAACGCAACGAACTGCTTAATCAGACTCGTTCGTACCTGACATCCAGTCGAGCAGAATATCAAGCTGCCACAGAAAGCTTGGCCTCAGTATTAAAGAATTTCCAGATCGATCCGGATGACAGTTCGACCACGAACGAACTGGCTCGGATGCGCGCCCAATATACGTACCTGAAAACTCGTGGCCCGGCGTTGAACGAACGATTGGCCGACACGTGGAACGAAAGCAGTCAGGAGCACAAGCAACTGCTTGAACAAACCGCGGTTGACGCAAAAACTGTCTGGACAAAATATCGGAAGTACGGGCCGACCCTAGCTGTTGATGCCTGCTTGACTGCGGCGAGATGTTATCAAAAACTCGGACAGCTCGACCCATCGCAACAGATGATCAACCAGATTTTCGCGCTGCAGCGAGCCGGAATCTCACCTACCGTCCGTCGCGAAGCATTTTCGATTGCCATCGGAAATTGGCAGGCGACTCAACCTTTCCCATGGGAGACCGTGGTTGCCGAAACGGAACCCGTCGTCAAGATGCTGACACCCCAGCAATCCGTTCATCCGCAATGGCAGGCCATTCAACTTGTACTCGCCCGAGCGTTGCACCAGAAAGGCATCTCGCTTTCGGGCCAGCGCGGATCGACCGCCAAACGTGACGCGAGGGATGCGTCCGAAGCCGCGATCAAGCTGGCTCAAGCCATCGCCTCGGTCCCCGGGGCGGCTCGTCCACAAGCGGTCAATCTGCTGAAAGAATGGAATGCCAGTTCCGATGAACCTCATTCCACGACCGCTGCCGACGTAGAAGCCAAATCTTTTGCCGAAGCAGAGCGACTGGGTACCGCAATCGTGCGTGAGATCGATTCAATGCTTCGTCAAATCTCGGCAGCAAATCAGCAAGTCCGTCAAGCCGGTTCTCCCGCCGAAAAACAACGGGCCCAGGCAGCAAAAAACGAACTAACGAAGCAACAGGCAGCTCGATCGGATGCGGCACTGAAGCTGTTCCAGCAGGCGATTCTGCTGGCCGATGAATCGGTCACCCGAGCGCAGATTAACGGCGTCCGCTACCTGCAATGCTACTGTCACTTCGCAAAACAGCAGTACATCGAATCGTCGGTGATCGCAGAATTTCTGCTGGAAAGATATCCCAATGCCACGGGAACTCGAAAGGCTTCGGCGATCCTGCTTCGAAACCATGTTGCGATGCTTGATCAAGCAACCGGCGATAAGGCGTTCGAGAAAGCACAATTGACCCGCGCGTGTCAAGCGATACTCAATCGCTATCCGGACACCACCGAGGCGTCCGCCGCAGCAGCTCGATTGGCTCAGCTTTCGCTGGTGGACAGTGATTTCGACCAAGCCAAAACTTGGTTCGAGAAAATCCCCAGCGGCGACCCTCAACGTGCCAACCTTGCATTGAGCTTGGGGCGACGCCTGTGGTTCGACTGGACGAAGACGCACTCCGACGGATCGGACGAGGCGAACGAACAACTTGCTGGCGCAACGCAGTACCTGAGCGAAGGGGTGACGAACTCAAACCCAAAAACTCTGACCTATGCTGCCGCCGAAGGAGCCTTGCTGCTGGCTCAGGCGTTGCTCGCCTCGGATAACGTTGACGGCGCGATTGCCAGACTTGAGTCTGACGAGATCGCACCATTGAAGTTGCTCGCACCAACGCATCCGACCTTGAAAGCGACTGGACGTGTCAATCTGTATCACCAAGAAGCCGCGATGACGGCGATCAAGGCATACATGGCGGCGATGAGACGTTCGACTGACGATCAGAAAAAATGGATCGACAAGGCCGGGCAAGTGATCACCGGTTTGCAGACGCGATTGAAAGCCAGCGGTGGACCGGACGGTGCGAAACGGCTGACCAGAATGTATCAATTGATCAGCCAACGCCTGATCGAGCAGTTTAATTCGCTGGCGCCCGGGAAACCGCGATCGGATTTCGCGACGAGTCTGGCCAAGTTTTTGGGTGCAATCGAACAGCAATCCCAAGACGCTCGCACCGTCGTCTGGGCTGGCTCAACCCTGCTGTCGGTCGCCAACACACTGCAACAAGATGATGCAAAAGCTCAGGCGGAACCGATCTTCGCGAAAGCCGTTTCGGCGTTGGACCGCGCAGAAGAACTTGGGTTTGGCGAAGGGCAAGACGGCGCCGCGATGGCTCGTGAAATAAAACGTCAACGAGCTTTGGCGCAGCGAGGGGCCGGAAACTTTGACACGGCACTGGAGCAGTTGACTCAGCTGCTGACAGCCAAATCGGGTGACTTGAATATTCAACTGGACGCCGCGATGACATTACAGCAGCAGGCGGCAGCCACGAATGACGCCAAGGGGTTTGCTTCAGCGATCTTAGGAGCCAGTCCCGTGGTCGATTCAAAATCAAAACGAAAACAAAACGCGATCTGGGGCTGGAGAAAACTGGTGCTGGCGACACGCGGCAAAGCAAAATTTGCCGATGCCTTTTACCAATCCCTGTATCACATGATTGAAGCACGCTACGAAATGGGACGCATCAATCAGTCCGCTGATGGAATCGGAAAAGCCCTGGCTGAACTTAACAACTGGCAGCAGCGAACTCCGGATTTTGACAACGGCCCCTGGAAACTGAAATTCGATCAGCTCAGGCAACGCATCCAGAAACAATGACTTTGATGAACGACTACAACAACACAACGCTTTCACGCATCATCCGCACGGCACTGCTTGCCACGATGACAGTGGGGATGTCACCCTTTCTATCGATCGCCCAGGACATTGTCTATCAAGTGCGTCCGGGCAAGAGTCCCGCTCGGGTTCGCGGCAAGATCGAACAGGTCAGCCCCCAAGAGGTCACGGTCGCGACGGATACCGGGACACAAAAGATCTCCGCCGATCAGATCGTCCGAATCGTCTATGACAATCAGCCGATCTTGCTGACTCGTTCGCGCGAGCGGTTTCTCGATGGACGTTATGCGGATTGCTTAGAGGAACTGAATAAGCTGAAAGAAGATCCTTCCGGTCAAAAATGGCAAGCGGAATCCGACTACCTGCGTGCGGCCGTCAATGCCGAACTGTCGCTTTCGGGCGGGGACGTGACGGCTCAGAATGCGGGCACGCAGATCAATCAGTTCTTGAGGACTCATCCCGAAAGCTACCTGAAGTTCCCCGCGATGGAACGGTTGGGCAAGCTGCTGTTTGCATTTGGGCGAATGAAGAATGCCAGCCAGAGTTTCGGACAACTGGCTCAATCTGGTTGGCCAATTTATCAGCTTACGGGGTCGTACTGGCAGGGGATGTCTGAACGAGAGCAAGGCAACCTGGACGAGGCAATCCGGTTCTTTGAACAAGCGGCTGCATCGGAAACAGAAAAAAAGGAGTCGGAAACTTGGAAACTCATGGCCGCGTGCCAGGTGGCTCGGTGCCGAGGCGAAGCGGGAAATGCGGACGCCGCGATCGCCTCGTTGGAGAAAATTGTCAAGGAACAGAGTCCGGATAACGACAGGCTCTTTGCGACGGCTTTCAATTCGCTGGGCAGCGTTTACTTGAAGCAAAACAGGCTCAAGGAGGCTCGTACGGAGTTTCTGAAAACGGAGCTTCTTTACCCGACGGCCACGGATGAACATGCGGAAGCTCTGTATCACTTGACTAAGATATGGGCTCAGCTGAATGAAAACGACCGAGCGATTCGCACTCGGGAAACGCTCAAGAATCTGTATCCGAATTCATGGTGGGCGACGCGAGATTAACCGAGGGGCAAGGCCAGCAGCCCATGCGCTGTTCGAGCCGAACGAGTGGCGATACAATCCGGGGTAGAGGCAACGGCAGGCAACGATGTTTGAAAACGGAAAATGGCAAATGAAGCACTCACGATTTTTGCTCGAACCCAATGGCGAGTCTGCAAGACGATTGCCTTTCTGTGGAAAATGGCGATTTCTAATCACGACGTCTTGCGTTTGCGCGACGGTAATTTCATTGCTGTTGCCGACCACCGCTTTGAGTCAAGAACCGGCCAATCCCGCCCAGGCCGACGCGACGCTGTTAGGCTGGTTGGTCGAGGCGCTGGGGCTTGGGTATATCCTGATATTCATGGCGTTGTCTTTCATTCTGGTCGCATTGTTTATCATGAACATCCTTTCACTGCGACGGACTTCCGTGTGCCCGCCGGAACTGGTGGAAGGCTTTGAAGCTCATCTGGATCAGAAGCAGTACCAAGAGGCGTACGAGCTTTCGAAAACGGACGAGTCATTCTTGGGCAACGTTTTGTCCAGCGGCTTGGCTCGACTTTCAACCAGCTACGAACACGCGGTCAACGCGATGATGGAGGTCGGCGCGGAGGAACAGATGAAGCTGGAACATCAACTCAGCTACCTAGCTTTGATCGGGACACTCAGCCCGATGATCGGCTTGTTTGGCACCGTTCACGGCATGATCAGTTCGTTCTATACCATCGCCACCGCGGGAGCGACACCAGACCCCAGCAAACTGGCGGGAGGCATCTCCACCGCGTTGTTGACGACGCTGATGGGGCTTGGAATCGCGATCCCGGCTATTGCGGGTTACAACATTTTGAAAAACCGAGTGCAACGACTTGTTATGGAAGTTGGGACGACCAGCGAGAACCTGATGGGCCGCTTTGAAAAGGTGGG
>CALFWL010000066.1 GCA_937928215.1 uncultured Pirellulaceae bacterium
TCGAAAAGACTCGTAAAAATCGGTGGCTGGTCAAGACGACGCCGGGACAGGAAATCGTGGTCTCGTATCGCTTGTACTGCAACGAAGTATCGGTGCGAACAAATTTCGTCAATCATCGGTTTGGCGTACTCAATGGAGCCCCAACCTTTCTGACGATTCCCGGTCGAACGGATCAGCCTCATCGTGTCACACTAACGCTGCCCGATGCATGGCAAAGTTCAGCAACCAGTTTGAAACGCACAGATCGAGAACACTCGTTCGTGGCTGCAAACTTTGACGAACTGGTCGATAGTCCGATCGTCGCCGGATTGATCGACACTTATTCTTTCAAATCCGGCGGTGTTGAACATCAGTTGGTAAACGTGGGCGAGTCAGGTTATTGGGACGGCGAACTGGCTGCAGCGGACTTGAAAAAGATAGTGGACCAACACCAGCAGATGTGGGGCACTGTCCCCTACGATCGCTACTTATTCATGAATGTGATCACCGAGGGTCGTGGCGGCTTGGAGCATGACTACTGTAACGTGACATTGGCCAGCCGCTGGGCGTTTCGCGTTCCTGAGAAATACCAGGACTGGTTGAGCCTTGCCAGTCACGAGTTCTTTCACACGTGGAACGTGCGTCGATTGCGCCCGAAAGCGTTGGTGAAGTACGATTACGAAAACGAGATTTACACCGACAGCCTGTGGGTGGCCGAAGGCATCACCAGTTACTACGAAGACCTGGCATTGGTTCGATCGGGCTTGATTGATCGCGACGAATATCTGGAGCGACTTAGCAAGAACATCGAGAAAGTCCAATCGAAGTACGGTCGAAATATTCAATCACTGCGAGATGCCTCGTTTGATACGTGGATCAAGTTCTACCGCCCCGATGAAAACTCCCCTAACACTCGGGTCAGTTACTACGACAAGGGAGCCGTCGTGGCGTTCTTGCTGGATGCAAAAATTCGCCAGCTAACGGCCAACCAAAAATGTCTCGATGACGTCATGCGGAAGGTTTGGAGCAAGTTCCATGACGTGGGTTACACTCAGCCTGAATTCCGAGCAACCGCCAGCGAAGTCGCGGGCACTGATTTGAGCGACTGGTTCGAGCACGCAGTCGACTCGACCGGAGAACTGCACTATGAAGACGCAACCGACTGGCTCGGCCTTGAGTTTGATCGCGAAGCCAAACCCGATGACGATTCTGATCCTGAAGCAGCAACCAAACGCGACCACGACGAAACAGGCGAAAGCGACGACGAAGACGCATCAAAGCGCTGGCTGGGTGTCAAACTCGGGGGCGAAACCATCGAGTCGATTCGAGCCAATTCTCCTGCAACCGAAGCGGGCCTCAACCCGCGTGACAAGATTGTCGGGATCAACGGTTTTGCAATTCATGAATCGTTGGAAGAGCACTTGAAGCAGTTCAAAATTGGCGACCAAGTCGAATTGCTGATCTCCCGAAACGGCGAACTTCTCAAGCGGGAAATCACGATTGCGGAAGCCCCTGAAGACCGGTGGACGCTGGTACCAGTTGAGGAACCAACAGAGCAACAGCAAGCAAATCTGCAAAGCTGGATACCATCAGGATAAAAGGATGTCAGTAACGAATGGGTCGTGAATTTTTGCAATCTGGCGTCTTGCACTACATCCTTCGTGCACCAACGATTTGATTCTCGTTCCTTCATTTATGCTGGCGCACGAAAAAACCGGCTGACGGATCAACCGGTTTTCAATCGTTTGTCTTCGCCAACAGCAAAGGTCACTTTTTTGCGTAAGCAGCTTTCGCTGGCGAGACCTCGCCCATCGACGCGCCACTGATTCGAGCGAAACGCTCTTTGCTGCCGTCGTCCAAGTACCGGATACCAATTCGCGTTGGCTTGGCGGTTTTGGGGCAAATCGCCATGACCTTGCTGGCGCGGATGGGGCTTTCCTTGTGCAGGCGGCCGCCCTGAGGGTTCTTCTGGCTTGGCTTGACGTGCTTGTAGACTAGGTTCACGCCTTCAACGACCAAGGTGTCGGCCTGATGGTTGACCGACAGGACCTTGCCCGTGACCGATTTGTCTTTACCGCTGATGACTTTGACTTGATCGCCGCTGTGGATTTTCATAGCTATTTCTGAAATCTCTAGTTACCAAATGGATCGAAGATTGTCGAAACTGTGGCAAAATCTGTCAAGGTGGAAACCGTCGGCCTGCTGGAAACTGAGCAGAATAGACGACATCTATCGTTCTCTCGACCGCTCCAATTGTCACCGCGGCCGCTCCGTTGATCGGCTTTTGACGCCCCGTCTCGGGCACGGCAAGCTACCGGAGCGGCGAATATTCGATAATTTGGCAAACCCGTTCCCGTTTTTCAGGTCCATCCCACGTACCACCCCGAAGACGACCAAACCTCACAGCAGCTCCGAAAGTGCATGCGCGTCGCGGCGATTGGTTTTGACTTTCGGCTTCTTGATCGGTTGAATGAGAATGGCTAGGACGCTTCCGTACTCGCCCGAGAGCCAGTCATTGAAGTCGCAAAATTCGACGATCGCAATGTAGCCGGGAGAAGCTTGGTGCTCGTGCAGTTTGACGAAGAACTCAAGGCACCGTTTGGGTTCGGTGGAAACTTGACGTTTGAGGATCACATCCCCCGCAGGGTTTCGCAGGGAGACGGTGAGTAACTTTCGCATGCACGGGCCCGCCTTTCGGGCAAGCCCTACTCGCCGGTACGCCAATCGGATCTCCCCAGATAAGGGGGCTTCACTTTCGTCTGATCTCTCAGCCGTGTCGAAGTAACGTGTTGTGTCTCCGCCCAAGCTCTCCATCTACCTGAGCCCCAATATTTCCAGTTCGGTTTCGCTGTCAGCAGCCAGCTCACCTGGAGTCACCGGCCTCGATGTGGTTTTGTTGGTCACCTGGCAGGTCTTGGCGAGAGCACGTCCAGCGACGATTCCTTGCTGGCTTACCGATCATGCTCGCAGGCTTCGTCCCCAAGGATTGTTGCCGAGATCGCAGTTTCCTTCGCCTCGTACTAAAATTTGAGTTTGGGTTTTACATTTGGTATACCGCTCCCGGTTTCAAATCACTGGAACGAAGTACAGGGGACTGATTGATGTTTGTCTGCGACAAACATCAACGCACCTCATAACAACACGCCCATGCTGGGCGTACATGACCATCAACCGCGGGCCGCGCGGCTTTGTCTGCTTGCAAGTCTTTCGCCGCGGCCAGGTGAACGTTGACGTTATCCCGCTTCGAACCGATCAGATATTCATGACGTAAAATAGAAGGCTCGCTCAACGCGTAAACACAAGGTGCAATCCTATGCGAACGATTATCTTGCCGATTCTAACCGCCTTTCTTTTTTTAGGCTGCCAAGGCTCAGACACGACAACAATTCATCATTCACCGGACGTTCCAAGCGTGACATTGACTTCACATCTTGGCGGTCCTCTCGATGGTGATCCGATCTTACAACTTGGACAAACCGTCCGTGTGATTTCTGCCGAATCTGAACCACCATCTGGCCGCAAAGAATCGCTGATTGTGAAGCTGCCGACTGAGACGCCTTTTGACGGGCCTGATGAACAATATTTTCTTCGTGGATACGCTATCGGCAAATTGTCATCGCACAATATGCCATTCATGTGATACTCTAACGCTTCCGCTGCACGCCAACATAACTCATGGAATGATGGTTGGTCGACTGCAATGGAAACTCGGAGTTCCGAGTAAGGATTGCGGGGTAACAATTGAGCGTTTGACTTCGCGGGAGCACTTTTTGGAATCTGAACGAGGTGAAGATGTTCCTTGAAGTTGCTCGCATGAACGCTGTTTGATCCCGCCGAAGTTCAAACGCTTTGTTCAAGAAGCCCCCAATGCCATTTGGCTGTCTTTTTTGCTCTCGACTTTTGGATTTTTGGCTCTGGATTCAGTAAAGGCGCAGCGTGAAGGCTCGGTGCTTCAAGGTTGTTGTCTCGGACGGACTTCAACCGGAATCGAGATACGCAACACTGTGATGAGGCAACGGGCGGCGGTAGATGACTCGGCCTTGGCATCGGTGATCATCGTTACATGCAGCGTGCCGACCTTGCAATCAGGACACGGCGCCGGTGGTTTTGCAACTTCGGTCACCACCTCGGCTTGCTTCATCCGCCAGCACCATCCCAAGTAAAAGCAAGCTTGCTTTGTCGTTTGGCTTTGCGGCCAGCGGATCGCAACTGTGAGGATAAGAGTTCGATATGGGAACCTTTGGTGGCGATGGTCTCGAACGGGTGCTTCCGAGTGGCCGGATCAAAGAAGCAGCAGACGCTGTTAAACTTGCCAAGGTCGATTGCACATGTAATCATGAATGTCTCCGTGGTTTGGGGTGTCAACGTGCTTGGAAGCGTTGATTGTGACCGATCCAAAGATCAAGATCCTGCATGGTCAGCAGCAAAATCCAGCCGACCTGCCTCAAACCACGGACTCCATGAATTCTTTATACCGCCTATTCGCTTGGCATGATGCTGTTATTGCCTGAGCGCAATCTCGAGGTATGATATCGAGCAAGGACAGATATTATGACTGAATCATTACAAAACGCGTTTGCCCTTGCGGCTCAGTTGCCTGATCCAGATCAAGATGCTTTCGCGGCTTGGCTGGTTGCTGAATTGGAATCAGACGGTCGCTGGGATGCCCTGTTTAACAAATCGCAAAACTTGCTGTCAGACCTCGCACGTGATGCACTTGCGGAGCACCATCGAAATGAAACCGAGGATTGGAAAACGAACTGACGGATGATATCGAAAACAACACGGAAGTTTCGCCAACAGTTGGCCGCCCTTCCTGCCAATGTGCGTGACAGTGCCAATACCGCCTACACTCAGTTTTCAGAAGATCCTAGCCAGCCGAGTCTGAGATTCAAAAAAGTACATGCGACGGAACCAATTTTCTCAGCTCGCGTGACGCTTGATTACCGAGCGGTTGGAATTGTCAACGAAGGAACCATCGTCTGGTTCTGGATTGGCAAACATTCTGAGTATGAAAAGCTTCTCAAAAATCTGTAGGCCGGCGGGATAAGAACAATTGAGCGTTTGACTTCGCGGGAGCAGTTTTTGGAATCTGAACGAGTTGAAGATGTTGCTTGAAGTTGCCCACTTGAACGCCGTTGGATTCCGCAAGGGAGCTTTGACAGTGGTGACCCTGTCAAAGCTCAACGCACGAACTATCCGCGTGGCCGTTATAAAATCAAATCAACTGCGACATCGTCCGAGGCCCAACGGATAGATCGCAATACGTTATCCGCCTAAGGAAGAGAATGAAACGTTACCTCCGTTTCAAGCTTCGCACCTTGCTATTGCTGACAGCTTGTACAGCTTTGCTTTTAGGCGTCATCGTAAACTATTCTGCTCGAAGC
>CALFWL010000067.1 GCA_937928215.1 uncultured Pirellulaceae bacterium
CTCGTGATAAACAGGCACCCGTAGCTCAATTGGATAGAGCGTCGGTCTACGGAACCGAAGGTTGGAGGTTCGAATCCTCCCGGGTGTACTTCAGAGTTCTAGTGAGGTGCGAACCATGGCACTATTCGCCAACAGCAGACCAGGCCGAAACGGCAGGTGGTATTGCGAGCGTGGCCTGTGGTTCCTCGGTCACCTTTGTCGCGGCAAACGCGACAATCATGGCAAATGTCCTGCCAGCATCTTGGAAAAATTCGCAGACTGATTCTTGCTCCGATCACGTTGCTTCTCAATGCTATTCGGGACATCTGCGAGTTCGATTGTGACCGAAGCGACAAATTCGTGTTCGATCAGGAACTCCCACTGCTTGTCAGGGTCTGTCTTGATCGGGGTCTCAACTTCGTTGTGACGCCAGATATCGGCCACCCAGACCGCTCGCAATGCGAACGCAAAACAAAATGGTTTTACTGCCCTGCGTCAGTTTGTCGAGTCTGTGATCTGATGGTCACATCAGAATCTTCCACGCCGCAACCCGATCGCCTTGGAAATAAACCGCGTTTTGTCAAATTGAGGGACTCTAAATCGTGTTCCCAATTCATCACGAGCAAATGGTCTTCTCGGTTTTTGCCGAATGAAGCTCCTTTTAGGGCGTTGGCGGCTTCTGGGGGTTGCGGTTGAACAGGTTCAAGGTCGGACCGTTGACCTTGAAAAAACGATGAAGGACCGGGGAGTGAATCTTGAGACTCACCTATTTAATTCCTTGAAGAAGCTCAAAAGCGAGGCGTTCGACCGCCGTGGTCTCACCGTCGGCATCATCCGACTTATGTATAAAAGTTGTATTTCTAGGAACGACCGAGTCGCCTCCGGGCGGCGACTTTCAACAATGATTGGACACTTCCTGACTGGTTCGTTGTGACCGGAGCGCCGAATTCAGAGAGATTGTTGTCTTCGCAACGCCATCCGAAATGCGATAAAAGCACATGCCAAACGAGTAGAGTCCACTTTAATGGAGAGTTCCCTCACAGAATTATCGCTTGTTGCACCTAATTTGGGGAAATCGTCCCATCTTATATTGATTATAGTGGTCAACTTTGTAAGATTAACCGGGACTTTCTCTAAATTGTTTTTTGTTAACAGCTCGTTTTTTGAGCTGGAATTTGTTCCAATTTCCATCCTTATCTACTTTTTGAAAGACAGGAATCATGTACACCAATTTTTCTCAGCGAAGGAGACCCGGTTTTACCTTGGTCGAGCTCCTGGTGGTGATTGCGATCATCGGCATTTTGATTGGGATGTTGCTCCCAGCGGTCCAGCAAGTTCGTGAAGCAGCCAGACGCTCCCAATGTCTGAACAATATCCGTCAACTCGGCTTGTCCACGTTGAACTTCGAGTCGGCTCAAGGCAAATTTCCAACGATGGGAGTTCAGCAGAACGCGACCCAGTGGGGTACTCCTATTCAGCAGTTTGGCCCCGATATGGTGGAGAACTTCAATCTGGAAGCCGCCAGTTGGTCGTATCAGATTTTGCCGTTCATTGAGCAGGGGCCCCTGGTCCCTTTGAGGGAACAGTTTGGAGTCACAGAAAATCCTCTCGAAGACGGTACATTTGTCAGTGAATTCTCAATACCTTTATACGTGTGTCCAACGCGTGGGCCGCGAACTTGGGGAACATCGGACGGTGTGGTATGGACTTGCAACGATTATGCCAGCGGTACTCCCTTCCCGTTCCAGTATCGGCAAAGAATCGGTCCGATCGACACTCCCTCAAACGCCTCGAATGCATTCGGCAATGAGTTACTGTATAGAGGTATCATTTCCAGAGGTGGGTTCGGATCCAGCGCCAGTAACTTGACGGCCGAATTCGAAAAATGGTCTCCCGTCACGTTTGGAAGTATCACGGATGGGTCTTCGAACACATTGCTGTACATGGAAAAATCTGCACAAGCCAGCAACTATTCTGGCGTCCACAATGGACAGGCTTGGCAAATCGTAGGCGAAGTCGGCGGGCAGTTTACTGGTGGATTTCACTCTAACAACCGGTTCGTTCAGGCATTACGGCCGGACTCAGACGTAAACAAAGCTAACGGTGATCCTCGTGCGACGCTCAGTAACCCGGTCAATGGAAGGGTAGCGGATGAGCAGGCGTTTGGCGGTCCGCACTCTGGCGTTTGCGTCGCTGTATTCGGCGACGGTTCCTCTCACACGGTCGACATGGAGATTGACGATGACAATCTGTTCAACCTCGTTTGCCGTGACGAAGGTGCAATTATTGACACAGACTCGTTCTAGTCGATTCTTCGACTCGTGGAAGGTAACATTTGCTCTTTGAACCTCTCTTCGAGTGGTGCACGTTCAAGTTGTCAAAAGCTGTCGGTGATCCGGCAGCTTTTTTTAGTTACGGCTACACTTCAGTCGGGGCAACTTTTCTTGGCTAAGTAATTGTTTGACGGCTACTTGAATCGCGACAAACTCTGTAAGAAGATCGCGTATTAAATTCAAACTTCTTTTACACGTTCGTTCGGCAGGAATTTTCCGATGAAATCACTTAACACTGTAATTGTTTTGGCTTGTCTGGTGCTCTCGTCTGTCGGCTGTGAAAAGCAGATCGACACGGATGTTTCAGCGTTCAACAAGGCGAACATAAGCCGGCTGAAGAACGCTTACATCATGTACATGGCCGCCCATGACCAGGTGGGCCCCGCCGACGAAGAGCAATTAAAAAAATACATGCGTGAGAACAAAGCGGCGGTAGTTCGGCTTAAGCGGATGGGAGTCTCACCGGACGATATTGATTCGATGTTCAGCAGCGACCGCGACGGAGAGCCTTTTGTTATTCGTTGGGGGCTGAAAGGTTTGGCTGACCACGCCATGATTTTTGAAGCAACCGGAGTCGACGGGAAACGCATGGTCGCTTTTGGAACGCCAAGAGAAGTCGACGACTCGGAATACGAAGGTTTACTGTCTGGCAAGATTAAACCCGAACGCCCCGCTGGTCTCACCGAGGAAAGAATCGAGACGACCGATGACGATGACGAATAGTAGTTGGGTGTGACCATTGGACGTGTCGGGATTTTTGTCGCCAGTCGTTACACGGTCACACTTGCAGACGATGACGGGAAGGCCGGGATATTCCGTTCGCCGTTCACGAAATGTAGGCCAACTGTCGTTCCAATCGGAGCTGGACGTTTTTCGGCATCTTGTCCCCTGCTTTTGCCACCGCGAGGCGTTGCCACAGCGATAGAACGCGGGACAATCGAATCCTGCCAATTTGCTTGCAACAGGTGCTACTGATCTTACACGAGCAGATGCCACCGAAGCCGCGAGCGTTTACCAGCAACGACTTGCCCCGACTTA
>CALFWL010000068.1 GCA_937928215.1 uncultured Pirellulaceae bacterium
CTGAACGATTGCCTGCCTGCCGAGCGATCGATTGGAACCGAGGGGAATCGATATCCGACTCCTGCGACACCGCTGGCGATCATCCGGTTTTCGCTCAGACAGCCGTACGGATCAGAGTCTTTGCCACAGTAACCGTTGTCCTTCCGATGGTATTCGATCAGTTTGAAATCGACGAACTTGTTGAACGCGTCAACAAGGCGCGTTTTCTGAAAGGGACTGTAGCGGGCAGCAGCCTTTGTGGGGAACGGTTCATCCAGTTTCGCCGAAAACGGACGCGGCCAGTAGTGCGAGAACATCGGCTTACAACTGCCGCAATTCTTGTCGCCACAACGGCATCCACCGGGCTCTTGTTCTTGAAATGGTTTCCCGTGCAAGCCGGGGGCGTCGCACAGAGGCCCACATCCAGTCGCCCCAGTCGGGTTGGTGCAGATGCCGCATGGTTTGCGTGGGTCGATCGGCAGCGGATTCCGGTCGCGATAAATGTCGTAGTTGGTCGTGGGAGGATTTGGCTTTTTCTTCTTCGCTGCCGGTTTCTTCGCGAGTTGTCTCTCGAGCGAATCGGGCGAGGGATTCAGTTGGTAGCGACCTGCTTGATTCGCACCCGTTTCAGTCGCGGCCGCTGCCGCCGGTTCGCGCGGGCCGACTTCCTGGTGTGGAACAGGGGAAGGTTCGGGAAGTTGTGCCGGGGGCGCCTCCGTTTCACGTCTTGAAGGAGCGTTCGGTTCCGTCAAAGGCGATTCCGGTGCGTGTCGAAGCTCACGTGAACGGTGAGTTTTTGACTCCTCCGGTTGGAGTTTCGGTTGAGGATCGAACAGCGGATATCCGGCGCGATACTGGGGGACTGGTTGATGAACAGGTCCACCGTTGACGGGCCATTGAATCGCCTCGGCGGTGGAAATTAAGTTGAAGAAGACGCATGCGAACGCGAGTGCTTTCAATCGAGGGATCGGAACCATGTGTTGGCCTGCGGTTGAGAAAAACGAGGAATTCGTATTTTCCTAAGATCGGATACGACCCGCATAAGCCTTGCGATTGGACCTAGGCGTGCGTCCTGAATCGATTGCGGTCCGGCTGTCGACTGTAACGGTTATTCGGGTTGCATCGAGAAATCCGGCCAACGCCTGATGGCAGCCGTTTTGTCAGATGGTTGAAAGCCCGGTGCGTTCAAGTTTCCAGAGAATTCATAACAAGCTGGCAGACGTCGGTGTCTTTTACTGTTTCGCCCAATTTGAGACCGCCTTCGGACGAAAGCAGAACGCCCTGCTGGTCGGCTGAATCATCTGGAACGAGGCCGTGCGAGCCCTTGATCAAGGTTGCATCCAACGGAACGGATTTCGTTTGAAAGTCGAAGAACAATTCGACCGGGTCGTAGCCCGGCTTGCGATGAATGTCAACGGTTCTGGCGAATGCGGGAGCATCTTCATCGTTCAGCCACCAGTAATACGCCTGCCAGCTGTTACTGGTCGAAACGAGAACCACATCGCCACTGCGTTCATGGTCCAGATTGCAAGTTGCTCGATCGGCCCCGGACAAGATTTCTGCGATCCCTTCAGTTTTCGCAAACAGTTGATTTACTTCAGCAATCGTTGACGCATCACGATCTTTGACAAACACATGTGAAAACTGATGGTCTACCAACGCCCATGCTCGGCTGCTTTCCAGATCCAGATGTTCGCCATCTTCTTTGCGTTTTACCCGAAGTAGACCGGCTTCTCGCAGCAATCGGTTTGGATAACTAACATGATCGACTGGCGAGATCACGTACTCGCTGGCGGCGATCCAGTGAATCGGTTGATCATATGCGGCTTCAGCCCGCTGTTGAAAATGGCCAATCAACTGATCCAGTTCCTTGACGGCCACATTGGCTTCATCGCTGTTTGGACCGAATTTCTGAGCCGCATAATCCAAGTGCGGCAGGTAGACGTAGAAAAAGTCGGGGTGAAACTTTTTCGCAGCCGCGATGGCGGAATCCGCAATCCATTGGCTGGATTGAATGTTTGCCAGCGGTCCCCAAAAATGCTTCAAGGGAAAGTGTCCGAATTGGTCCAGCAGCTCGCCATAGAATTCCTGAGGCTTTGTGTGACACCACATGTCCTCACTGCCGTCGGGTTGATGAATGGGAGCCGGCATGCAGACGAAATCGGCGTTGCAACCCTTGCTGAGCATCGGGAACCACGCGGCTGACTTCAGATTTGGGTTCGGCAGATTTGGGTTCGGCTTACGGAGCAAGTCCCAAATTTGTGGCCGCTGGATGACCTCGTTCCATGCGGTCCACATTTCGACCTGGTTGGTGTCTCGCCAGAAAAATCCGTTGGCGACAACGCCATGTTCAGACGCCGTTTTGCCCGTCAGCATGGCCGATTGAGCTGGCCACGTGACAGAGGGAAAAGAATGTCGAAGTGTCGTTACCCCGCCCTGCCCCATCGCGGCAAGGTTGGGCATCCGGGACAAATCCTGACGGCGAAGACCAGGAATGGTAAGGAAATAAATAGGAAGCGGCACGGGCTGGCCTTACTGTTTTACTTGTTCAAGGATCGGACTGAGAAAACTAAAAGCCGCGGGCACGATTCGGTCTGCCGCGTGAGAGTGGCGACTAAGTTCCACATAGATTCCCTCCTGATAACCGATGCGATGAAGGGTTTCGATTACCGGCGGAAAATGAATCTGACCATCGCCGAACATCAAGTGCTCGTGTCGGTCAGAAACCATGTCTTCGATATGGACGTTGATAATTCGATCCTGCCAGCGTTCCAGATATTCAGCGATCGGCACTTCGCTCATGCAATACAGGTGGCCAATGTCCATGGTCATCTTCAATCGGGGCGAATCAACGAGGTGCAACAGACGTTCGAACCGCCCAGTCGTGTCGATCAGCATTCCCGGTTCGGGTTCAAAACCGATGTCGATCGCTCGATCGTCCGCATGTTGCAAAACGGGATCCAAATTCCGGACCAACGTTTCCATCGCATCGTGAGTCCCACAGCCAGCCGGGGTGATTCCCGACCAGATCGAAACACAGCGACTGTCAAGCTCTGCCGCTACATCGATGCAATACTTCAGGAAGTCGATTCGCCGTGTGGATTGAGCCGTATCCTGACTGAGCAAAGTCGGTTCGTGCTTGTCGCGAGGGTCGAGCAGAAAGCGTGCGCCGGTTTCGATCACGCTGGTCAGCTGATGCTCCTTCAATGCATACTTGATTTGTTGCAGTTGCAGGTCGGAGCCAGCGTCGCGAGGACTTAGCCAGCCGTGATCAATCGTGATTCCAATCGCCCGATAGCCGGTGTCCGCCAGAAGTTGGATCGCATCCAACGGATCATGATGAGCCATTCCGTTAGTGTTGTAGCCAAGCAGCATAGGGTGCATTCAATCGGACGTCAGGTTTGCTTCGATAGCCGTCGTAGCAACATCAACGGTACGATCAGCAAGGCTACCAGCATAGCGTAAACAGGTTCAGCGGGACGAGCCAGGAAGCAGACGGCTGCGTCCAGAAAAATCAGGCTGCTTATTGAAGTCACAATTGCGGCGCCAATTGCGGCTTGTTCTGCTGAACGAACGGCAAACCACAACCGTCGAACAATTGGCAGGGAAATGAGAACAACCAGAGTAACGAAAGCAGTCTTCGTCTGCGAAATAGATCTGACAGGCGTTGTGCCGACGTGCGGCAGGAATGGCAAAACGCTAATGGCGATGAGTGCGCCGACGATTATTGCTGAACCAAGCACAAGTTTGGATCGCGATTGTGCCGCCCGCTGTTCCCCACGAGCGAAAACAGTAATTCCAACGACATACATGCCTACAAAAACGGCATAGGAAAGAACCTGTTGATTGAAATCAATGGAATCGCCGTTCAACTCAACAATAAACCCAAAACTCGCGCCCAGCAGGATGTTCAAAAATCGGCAACTTCCCATTGCTGCAGGTGCGAGCCATGTATTCTTGAGTACGTAGTTGTACATCAGTATTGCAATTGCGAGCGCCAAAACGATGAAGATTGAAATGCTACTGTCCCGTAGTGTCCCGGCGGCAATCAACATCGCAATCAGTAGAGCAATCGAGAGCGCAATTAGTCCGAAGCCGACGGTGAATGCTGCTCTGCGGGTAATTTTTCCTGATGGAATTGGGCGTGACGGCCGCTCGATCGCGTCAACGTCGGCGTCAAATGCATCGTTCAGAATCATTCCAGCACAATACAGAATCGCAGATATTAATCCTAGCGCCAGCACATCAGGCCAAAAGACTCTGTGTTTCCATTCCCAAGTGTAGAAGGCAAGAATGAAACCTGCGGCAACATTCGAAACTGCCGTGGGCAGATTCGCGATTCGCATCAACTGCAACCAATCGCGGATTTTGGGGCAGCAGTTTTTGGAAGAGCGGATTGTCGAGGGATCGGTCATATCGCATATTCTGACACAACGCCCTGCTAGCGGAACCGGCAGGCGCTCGGCGCGCAAAAAGAAACCCGGCGGATGCAAGCATCAGACCGGGTTTCAACCCCCCTGGGTATCTCGTTGGACCGATCGGTCGTTGAACCAATGGGACGATGGATGGTTGGTGTGTTCCACGTTGGTGGGTGGCGGAGCTGGCTTTCGTTCGCTAGGAGAGTGGCGTAGAGACTGAGTCCCGCTTTATATCGGAGCCAGATTCACATTTGTTGACGGCAAGTTTACGGATTGTCCCAGTTAGCCATAAATGGCAAGACTTTCTGAAAAATGCGGTCCCGTAGCCATCTGAGACTGTTCCGGACGTTTCGGTTAGGCCGATGACACTGCCGTGACTCTATTCGTCGGCTCGTTGCGTCCGCGTGCGCAATGTTGACTTGGAATCGCAGTGGCAGCGTGCTGAACCCATATTCGTAAACTTTTCAACTTGGCAATGCAATGAGTCAACCGACTCGCAATTCGATCAGCTGGATTTCGGTCCTGCCCTCGCTGGTGGTTCCGGTGTGCTTGGGGCTGACGCTTTACATTGGAATGCTGGCGATGATCCGGCACGGATGGCTGGCGAACGAAACCGCATTGCGTTACCTGACGGGACATCCGGTTTCCAAAGTCACCGTCGCGATGTTTCTGATCGGGGGTTCCTCGTTGCTGTTGATCGCGATCAATGTGTTCGCTCAGTTTACCAGCGAACGCGATCTGCGTTTCGTGCCTTTGAACGACGACGATTCGTCTGGGGCTAGTGGCTCAAAATCAGATGATGCTCAAACCGCAGTCGCGCTTGGGCAACAGTTGCTGGATCTTCCGAGCTCGATTCAATCGCACTATTTGTGGCAGCGATTGACCAACAGCCTGCTGTACGTGTATCGCAACGGTTCGGCAGCAGGCGTGGACGAAGAAGTCAAATACCTTGCGGAACTGGATCTGGATCGGCAACAACAACGTTACTCGTTGGCTCGGATTCTGATCTGGGCGACCCCGATGCTTGGATTCCTGGGAACCGTGTTGGGAATCTCTCAGGCGTTGGGAGGAATCAGCGTCGGGCCGGAAAACGATTTTCAAGCCATGATGAACGGCTTGCAGGGAAGCCTGTATGTCGCGTTCGACACAACCGCGTTGGCGTTGACGCTTTCGATGGTGTTGATGTTCGTTCAGTTTTTGGTTGATCGTTTCGAAACACAATTACTTGCGCTGGTCGACCAACGAGCACGATCAGAAATCTCGTCACAATTTGATGCCGCGGCTACGGCGGCAAACTCGGGCGACTCAGTCGAACGACTTGGGCAACACCTGCTGACGGCAACTCGGGAAATGACGGTGGCTCAGACGGAAATCTGGAAAAAGACGATTCGGTCCGCCGAGCAGGCGTGGGCATCTTCCTTGAGCGAAACCAACGAGCGCGTTCGTTTGAACTGGTCTGAGTCTCTCGATCTGACTCTGAATCGGCTTGCCGAGGGCATCGACAGTTCCGTGTTGAAGGCGGACGAATCGATGGTTCGGCGCTGGAAGCAATGGCAGGTGATGCTGTCCGATAACGCTCGATTGATGTTTCAACAGCAGCAGGAGTTGGCGGCTCAGACGACCGCTCTCCAGTCGCTGGTTGGCAAAACTGAGAATGAACACGTTGTCCAAGATGCATTGCAGGGAGCCTTGAATGCGATCGCGACAACCGAACAGTTGACAACTGCGATCAACGGATTGTCAGAAAAAGTCGAAGCGTCGTTTCAAGCTGACTCGAAAACGGTCGTGTCGCTGCAAACGCCGCCGACCGATAACGCATCGACCGAACCGAATGTTGACGAAGAAGCGCCAGCGGTGGTTCAGATAATGGAGCAAGCAACACAGAAAACAAAGGTCGGGATCACTCGTCGCCAATCGACGACTGAACGTCCGCGAGAAAGGCAGGTTGATGATCTTTTGGCGATCGCTGCCGCCAAAGATTCGTTGTCAAAACAGAAATCAGTTCGTTCTGATTCTATCGACGAGGTCATTCTGCCAATCGCTCCATACCTGTCAGGTCAGAAACAGGTTCCGACCAAACGCACTTCGTCAGTCGCAGGTTCAAGTACAAATCGGAAGGCCGCATGAAACGTCGCCATCGCTCGCGGAGCGTCTTGGCCGTTTCGCTGTTCCCGTTTCTTGCTGTCTTGATCTGCACGCTGGGTGTGCTGATCGTGCTGCTGGTGCTGGCCGTGAAGGCTGCTGATTCTCAAGCCGTCGCTGAACAAGGCGAAGCCGACGCTAAGCTGAAATCGCAATTGAACAGTGTGCAGTTGCAACTGGAAGAGCGACAGATTCAGATTGACGGGCTGAAAGAAGTCAGACCCGACGCGTTGCAGCGTTTGGAGGATGCCCGGGCGACACGCAGTCACTTTGAGAACGCGGTGAGGCAACTTCAGCAAGAGGCTCGCTCGTTGGCTGAATCATTGCTGGCTCTTGAAAACCAAAGACAGGGCATGCAAGCTGCGGAAGTTCTCGATTCAAATTTGCAACAGTTGCGAGCCCAGATCGATGAGGCTCAAAAACGGCTGGTTCAAAAACGTGAGGCCGCCAAGCAAACGCCCGAAGTCACTTGGTCGATTCAGCCGTACAACGGGAGCAGCGGGACGAGTCGTCGTCCGATTTTTGTCGAATGTCGATCCGACCACATCGTGATCCAACCACTTGACATCAAGATCACTCAGGAAGATCTCAGGGCTGCCGTGTTTCCGGGCAACATGCTGGATGCTGCCTTGCTGACGATTCGAGAATACTGGCAACGGCTTGATCTTGAAGGCGATACCGGCCGTGCCTACCCCTTAATTGTGGTTCGACCAGACGGAGCACGGACCTTTCAAGTCGTGAAGGCTTCTTTGAAGGCATGGGATGACGAGTATGGTTACGAGCTCGTTGATGCGGATAAGAAAATCGATTTTGGCGAGCTTGACCCGGCACTGGCGGAAGAAACCGTTGCTGCGATTGAGGAAGCAGCCCATCGTCAACGGCGTCTCGCTCAAGTCGCTTTGCTGCGGAAGCGACAAGCGCGACGTCGCGAGTTTGCTCGTCGGCCCGGCAGTGAAAGGCGACCTGGATTGACGGTTTCACCAACCGGAGGCGGATTCGTTTTCAATGGCGTTGAATCAAAATCAGATACCGACAGCGAACGTGACTTTGGATCCAAACATGGAAAGTTCACCAACTCCCAAGCATCTTGGCAACCGAATTCGGGCCAGCACGATTCGAGTGCAATTGCGGAGGTCAGCGTTGCCGGAGGCGTCGCAGGTGGAACTCAGGCCCACGGTGAAAAGGAGTGGAACTCCGGTCAAGCTGAAGATGGCTCGACGCAGCAAGTCGAAGCCGCGACCAACGCAAAATCACCGACAGAATCTGATGCCCAAGCAAAGTCAGAGTCACCGTCTGAAAGTCTTGCGGAAACTCGTGGGTCTAACTGGGCGTTGCCATCGCGATCTGCGGGAGCAGTGCCCTATGTACGTCCGCTGCGCATCATTTGTTTCCCAAATCGCTTGATCATTAAAGGGGCTCGCGGCGAGCTTTCCGTTCCGATGGATGGAGCCACCGATGAAGCGGTTGACGAACTGGTTAACGAAATCTGGACTCAGATCGATTCCTGGGGGGTTGCCGGGCAGAATAGTTACTGGAAACCGCAACTGAGAATTACAGTCATGCCCGGAAGTCATTTTCGTTTCGCTGAACTTCGACGGTTGTTGGCGGACAGCGGTATCTTGATCGAAGGGGCTTGATGATGGCAGTTCGCGAAATCACAACCGGGCAAGATTCGTTTTTGGATATCGTTGCCAATCTGGTCGGAGTCTTGATCATTCTTGTTGTCATCGTAGGGGCTCAAGCGACGACCGCGTTGAAACAGGTTGAACCTGAATCTGCGATCGCGGAACAGATCGAATCAGTCAATCAGCAGATGGTCGCGGCGACCAACACGGTAAAGAATCTTGAGGCGGACAATCATGACTTGGAATCTGATATTCAGACTCAATTGATGTTGGCAGCTGTTGCTTCGGAGAATCGACACAAGACGCTTGTCGGCCTAGAGGTTGTCCGTCAGGAAGTTGAAGCTCAGCGGAAAATGCTGAGCCAAGAACAACAGCAGCAGTTTGATCGATTCAGTGAACGAGCCCAGTTGCAGGACACCTTGGATCGAATATCGCGTGAAACGAAAGCGATCAGTGTCAATGCTCGTTCGGTCGTCAACAAGACGATCGAACATCACCCGACTCCGATTTCTCAGACCGTGTTCACCAATGTGATTCACGTTCGCCTGATCAATGGTCGCCTAGCGGTTGTGCCCGTGGACTTGTTGACGGATCAAATGAAAAGCGAATGGAAGGTCAAAGCAGCGAAACTGCGGAACCGGCCAGGAGTCTCCAGCACGATCGAAACGGTCGGCCCGATCGACAATTTTCGTTTGCAGTACGAACTAGAGGCCTCGGGAAGGCGCATTCAGCTGGCTAGATACCACATCATCGCGTTGTCAGAAAATTTGGGCCGACCGACGACCGAAATGTTGCAATCCGGCTCAGTTTTCATGGAACAATTAAGTAAGTATGTGCCCGAGGATACCACGATTTCGATCTGGCTGTACCCAAGCGAGTTGAAAGATCATCGTCTGCTGAAAAACTGGCTGCATCAGCGAGGTTTCAAGGTCGCCAGTTGGCTACAGGAGCCGGGGCAATCAATCTCGTTCGGGCCTCAAGGTTCTCACGTCTCTGCCCAATAACGTGAGCTGTCATACGGAATATTTAGATGCAACGGGTTGTGGCGTGCAGGAATCTTCCTCTTCGTTGTGATCTGACCCTAGATGGAACGTCTCGGAAAAATGTTTTTCGAATGATGTGAGTGTGACTTAACCGTGAAACAAGCTTGTGATGTCGGTTTTCAAGTTTTTGCGGCTGAAACAAGTTGCAAATTCGTCACAAACGCGGTTCGCATAAATGTCCACTTCATCAAGTTGCGAAACTCTATTGCAGACAGTCGTGAAAATGAAGTCGCTCATTGGTTTGCGCATGTCCGCATTGGATTGCAGGCTGTCGCTTGAGTATATTGGGTCGCTGATCTTGCAAGTTGAAAAGGTCGCCCCTCCTCCTTTTTAAGCTGCCAGCTTAACCCACCATATGCCATTCTTTTTTGGAGTCTGATCATGGCCACGAAAAATCCTCGTCGAAATATTTCTCGCATTGAAACCGTCAGCCCGTCCGGTAAAACGTACGGCGGCTGGGAAGTGCGAATGCAACGCCGCGGTGAGAAAACGGAAAAGTTTTTCTCCGACAATGGGTTCGGGGGTAAATCGAAGTCGCTGAGAGTCGCGAAAGAGTTTCGGGACAATCTGGAATCAAAGCTCCGCAAATACACGGTCGAAGAGCTTTCTGCCAATCCTTCGGTCCGAAATCAGTCGGGTGTTGTCGGAGTTCGGCTTCACCAGCAAAAAGATATTCGTGGCGACTACGAGTATCACTATTGGTACTGGGTTGCTCAGTGGACTGACAGCATGGGCAAGCGTCGGACAAAATCGTTTAGTGTGCACCAGCACGGCGACGACGAAGCTTATCGCTTGGCCGTTGCAGCTCGGAAAAAAGGTGTGCAGCAGGCATCACGGTAATCCCTCGGCACGAAGTTCGGCCTTCGGGGGGATTGAGGACGCTAGAGGGCGAGGATTCGATTGCCCCGCATGTTTTGCCCCGCATCATGTTCAGTGGCCGATTGATTCAGCTGCTTGTGACGATAACGGATTCACCCGCTTTGATACCAAGCATTTCGGCCACACTGATGCCAACGATTTCTATCTCCAAGAACCCGCTGCTTCCTCGTGACGCGACCAACGTGCCCATCGGTTGACCGTGATCCGCGGAATGAATTCCCGCTGTTTCATGACCTCCAAACTTGATGGTAACCGAATCGTCTGCCGGCAGATCGGCGACGTGTTCAATCGCGATATCGGTAATCAGATTTCCAGACTCGCCGATTTTTTCGACCGAGCCTTCGATAGTGTTGGCCAAGGTAATGCTCCGTGTGATCTTGATTCAGCCCCATATTACCGCACGATCGCCAAGCTGAAAATATCCGTCTGATAACCTCTGGTCAGTACGTTCATGTCGACAGGGTACGATTTTCGATGTTGTCAGTCGTTAGTCGAATGAGTCTTGTTCGTTCCATCTGGGCGCCTGAATCACGATCTTTCCGTAACGACGAACGTTTTCTGGGCGATCAACTTACCTTCCAGTTCGATCGTCATTCGCCACGAACCTAATTTATCCTCGATGGGCTCCCAGATGGTGTCGCCCAAATAAAAATCCCAGTCGTTCGATCGAACGTAAACGTGGCCATCAAACGGTGCCCGACGCTTGCCGTTAGGATCGAGGATTCCTGGGTGGTCAATGCAATAGGTCAACTGCCGGTTTTTCGCTCCTTTAATGTTGAGCATTAGGCCAAACTCGATTTCGATCTCAGCCGGCACGCGAGTTGTGAATTCAATGATCCGAGGCAGTTCTTTCGCCTCGGAATCCCAGTGATCGTATATGCCGTAACTGCGGACGCGAATTTCAGGTTTCCGTTTCGGCATGTCAATTGGGTTTGGTTGCGGAAGCGTCTTGAGAAGGTGGGAGTCAGCTTTCAATAAAGGAAAGGCGTGGTACTGAGGTTACGGAATTTCAGCCAGACTGCAACGACACCATTTGCTCCTCAGCAAGGTTGGAAAACGGTAAACCTAAACGACCCTCAAGCAACTCACGCGAGGGCACGAAGGCGCAGATCCAACGAATCGGCGAACGCTGCACCTTTGAGCCTTTGCGTATACATTCACGCTGATATTTTTCTCCACTCAGGGATTGTTTGCCGATGTCACGGGGACGTTCAGCGAGGGCTGTCGGATTTGCTTGCACTTATTTCAAGCAGCCGTTCGGAAAATGGTGCCGTTCCCCGCGATGGTTCGAATTTTGACCACGAAGAACGGAAGGGTGCGAAGTTCGTTGCGAGATCAGCTTCGTGTTCTTCGAGTCTTCGTGGTTTAAGGCGACTCGTTCTTGGACTCAAGCAAGGTTTCCACGCGCTGGTGGGCGTCGCTACTGCAAGGTCGCACCGTCCAACTGGACGGAGAACAATTCCGGGCACCAAAAGAACTGGATGTGTCGTACCACTGCCCCAATCAAAAGAGCCAACGCTAGGAAATCTCCTGCCGCGAGGTTCGTAACGCTTCGAACGTTCCGTCTTGATTCCACCCATCCAGTGTCGCTGACTCAGTCGATCAGAACCTACAAACAAGCCAACAACTTGTAGCGCGATAATATAACCGGAGCCAGTTTCATTTCGTTCGCACAATAAGACCGGTAATCGGTTGCATTGCTTTCGCTGGGAATTTCTGCTAGCGTTGATATCGAATTTTCCAAGCAAGCAGGAAGCCGATGCCAGATATTCTGATTCGAAAAATTCCCAAAGCGTTGAAGGATTGGATCGACAATCAGAGCCATTCGGCTCGGACATCGACCAACGCCTTCCTGATCGACCTCTTGGACAACGCTCGCCAAGGCAGTCAGCGTCAGCTTCCGTTGTTCGATTCGATGCCGGAACCTGTAGAAACGCAGTCGTCCAATAACACCAAGGTACCGTTTACGTTCTGCGATCTGTTCGCAGGAATCGGAGGCTTGCGTTTGGGTTTGGAAGCGGTCGGCGGCGATTGTGTTTTCTCGTGCGAGTATGACAAGTACGCCCAGAAAACGTACCAAGCTTGGTTTGGCGAAGCACCTCATGGAGACATTCGCGAATTGGATCTGACAAAGTTTCCGGATCACGACGTGCTGGCCGCTGGATTTCCATGTCAACCTTTTTCGATTGCGGGTGTCTCAAAGAAGAACAGCCTCGGTCGCAAGCACGGTTTTCTGGATAAGACTCAGGGGACGTTGTTCTTTCATTTGGCAACCATTATTGAGATCAAACGGCCGCCCGTTATCTTGCTGGAGAACGTCAAGAACCTGATGTCGCATGACAAAGGGAAAACCTGGCAGGTCATCCAAGACACGCTCGACAAACTGGACTACGAAATTCATTTCCAGGTGATCAACGCGGCGGACTTTGTGCCTCAGCATCGCAAGCGAGTGTTTATCGTTGGTTTTGATCGCAAGATTTTCAAAGGCAAGTCCGGGTTTGAGTTCGCATCACCTCCAGAAGGCCCCAAACCAAAATTCAAGGACATTTTGGAAGAGAATCCGGAATCCAAATACACTCTGACGGATCACCTGTGGAATTACCTGCAGGAGTACGCCGAACGCCATCGCAAGAAAGGGAATGGTTTTGGATTTGGTATGACCGATCTGGAAGGAGTCAGCCGCACCTTGAGCGCGAGGTATTACAAAGATGGTTCAGAAGTATTGATCCCGAACGGTTCCAAGAAAAACCCACGACGCCTGACTCCCCGCGAAGCCGCGCGCCTGATGGGTTTCCCGGATCACTTGAATATTGTCGTCTCGGACACTCAGGCTTACAAACAATTTGGAAACGCCGTCGTTCCTCCTGTCGCTGAGTCAGTCGGGCAGCAAATCGCTCGAGTCTTCGCCAACAAGATCACCAAACGCAACGGTTGCCTGTTGAAAAGTGGAGCGTAATGTTTGCCCCGCTGCTTTCGCGTGGATCAATTCGCTCGCCGTCGACTTCGCGATCCTGCGAACGCAACTCATTGCCAATGATGTTACGTTGCCATTGCCGGTTCTTTCCCCGCCGCGATCATGACGTCTGCCAGTGTGGTATACGTCAACGTCCAAGCTTCTTTGGTGTCATCAGTGAACGCGTCACCAAGGCCTTGCCCCAGCGTCCACAGCAACGCCTGACCGACGGTTTCATAACTTGAGTCAGGCACCTTGTACTGATGAGCGTGCTTGTTGCCAAGTGCCTGAACGGTCGGAAGAATCTCCTCCAAACGATCAAGTGAAGCGACGGCAACTCCGATTGTCGCCATCAGCTTTCGGCCCTGCTCTTTCATGTCATCGGTCTTGAAAAGTGGCTTGAGTGATGGATCCAGCTCGAACAATCTGCCGTAAAAAAGCTCGGCCGCTTGTTCAGAGATGGGTTTCACTTGTTCCCAGCTGTCTTTTACAGCGGTGATTTGCTCTGGAGTCATTGCGTTTTCCTCGTCAAATGAAGTTGTTTGTACCTGAACGCCAAAATGGTTCACAAAGCACTAGTCCATTGGGACACGAACAATCACGCCGCCCATCACATCGTCTTTTTTGAATTCCGGATAATGGTCTTGTCGATTGGAATGCTCGTTGTGGCAAACCCAACAGGCTTCCGCGACGGCTCGGTCGGGATACGCCGCGACGAAATACTTCTTGCCGCCGAGCGTCTCCTCGCCGTAAAAGTTTTCACCCGTCTCTTCCATGTGCTTGAGCGCCGCCTTTTCCACATCAGACCCAGGTTTGTTTTGCTCGTTCAGAGGCCAGCTGCTTTTCAGCCCATACTTGAAACCTGCTTTTGGATTCTCATCCACCAAGCTGGCTCCCATGCGAAACATCTGTGCCGGAAGAGGAATCGTATGCTCTTCGTCTTCCCAATATTCGCTGGGTGTCACAGGAGCGTCCTGTTTTTTCAATCGAGTCACCACTTGTTTGGCATACACGGTTCGGTCGGCCATCATCACGGCATGAACCGCATCCGCAAACGCTTTGTAGGGAACTCCGCCTTCGACCGTTTTCGCAGGCACCGCAGGCGCAATTGGTTTTGCTGGAGCTGCCACTCGCGGGGTAGCGACAGGTTCGGCTGGTTTCGTGGGTTTGGTTGCCAAGGCGACCTTTGCGCTGGCGCCGATCAAGGTGACGAAGAGTAAGCACGCCAAAAGCCACGACAAATCGGTTTGGCTTCCCAGTCTATTGGTCATTGATTCGAATTTCATTTCTAGTTCTCTTTTGCGTTAAAACAACTGACTTAAAAGCGTCGGTCAAACTCAGTTCGATCGACGACATCCGTTTGTGTGATCAATGGCGGTCAGTTGGATCGGTTCGATTTTCTCCTGCGGGTTGCTTCGTTTGTTTGTTTATGGTTTAGGAGCGTGCAACAAATGAGTATGGCCTTCCGCTTCGCGAAAGTTGCGGGGAGCGTTGCTTTCGCGGAGCGAAAGACGACTTTAATATACTGCTCGGTCCTTACGTTTGATTTGAATTGGTATTCTGTCCTCCAAAAGGCAATCAAGGGCGTTCTTGATCGGTGGATTCTTTTGCTGCTCTCGCGGCTCGGTCTTCTGCACGCTTTCGATTGCGTTCCAGCCTTTGTTGTTCTTTCAAGTCGAACCAAGCTTTGGCCATGTCAATGCTTTCCACGTAAACGCCGGGAGTATCCGCGAAGCATTGGTCAATCAACCGAGAGTCCGCCAGTGCGTTCATTGAAAACTGCATGCCGTGGCAATCCATGCAGACTT
Organism: uncultured Pirellulaceae bacterium; assembly: GCA_937928215.1. Taxonomy (GTDB): domain Bacteria; phylum Planctomycetota; class Planctomycetia; order Pirellulales; family Pirellulaceae; genus Mariniblastus. The sequence continues at coordinate 14,848 of CALFWL010000068.1, forward strand.
CTCTGAGCATTTTCTCGTTGGGCCGCAAGTTGTTGTTTTGGTTGTGTTGTGCGAATACGTTGTCGTCTTCATCTTCCAACCGAGGCAGATGGCACGTCGCACAGCTGACACCGGTGCCGGGTTTCGCCTCGCCCGATCGTTCGGCTTGAAACAATTCGAAATGGCTTGAATTTTTATACGCGAGGCTGTGGGCGTCCGCGTGACACTTAATACACGCGTCGACCGCCGCAAACTGAGTGTCAAAACGATGCCCTGAATGGCAAGCGGAACAATCGAGTGATTCGTGGGCGGCTCCTGCGTGCATATCCAGCCGAGCCTCGCCCGGTTTCATCGCAGCCATCTTGCTGCCCAATCTCATGCCGTGACGGCCTTTCAGGAATCCTTCGACTTGAACTCCATGGCAGGTTGCACACACCTGATGCGAAACGGTATCGCTCCATGTCGATTCTGTAGCAATTGAAACTTGCTCACTGGTGCTGGTGTCTGATTCTCCAGATGATACAGCGGGCAACGAAACCGCATGACAACCTGAACAATTAACTCCCGCCATCGCGTGCGCTGTCGTCTGCCAGTCATGAATAATCTGCGGATCAAAAACGGCTAGGGCATCCGTGCCCATGAGCCTGTCCTTAACCCCATCCGCCTGATCGGCAGACAGCGAAACTCCTTCTTTCCACTCCGTTGGCCTTCGTTTGAGCGTCTTGATTTTCTTTAGATTGTCGGGCTCATCGCCATGTCGCGACAGAAACCGTTCATACAACGCGCTGTTGTCGTGGTAATTATGACACCCCGCGTTGGCACATGAATCAAAAGCAAGATTCGCGTGGCTGGGACGATTTTTGAGCGTCTCCTGATGGCAGTGGTAACAATAATCGACGGGCATCGTCAGGCCCATCTCCAACGTGTGATGATCAACGTGCTCCTGATGGCAAGTCACACACTTCGTCGCATCCAAAATTGCCAACGTTTTTGCGTGAACCGGGTCGCTGAATTTTTTGGCAGGATGAGTGTCACGGGCCTTCGCTAGATCGTCACCGTGGCAATTGACACACGCGTTTTCCATGAACTCACGATTGCCGTCCTCCGCATGACACGCGCTGCACGCAAGTTCGATTTGATAGTGGCCGTGCGTTGTCTTTCCTGGCAGGAGAATCGTTTTGGCACTCGAAGCGGACGACCCTAGCGCATAGCCGAACCAGCAGGCCAACCCAAGGTTGACGGCTAAGAACAACGACCATTGTTGAAGCTTTCGCGACAAGACTGAAACCTAATACCAGTAAACGCAAATGATATGGATCGTGATCAACACTGGCAGCGGCCACAGCAACCAAATATGCAGCCTCGTCAAGCGTGGCCGCCACTCGCGGATTAACATGGCCGCTTCACCCGCCACTCGATTCTCCAAACCGCTGGCGATTCCGGCGACTGCTCCCACAAAGGTCAAACCAAGGAATGTCAGGCTGAGCATCATGTTCACATTCGCGCCAAGCCGCATGCCAGTGTGGACGATCAATCCGACGAGCGTTGCAACACCGACGGCCGTGTGCACGGCTCGCCAGAATCCGTAGCTGCCTTCCTTGACCAGCTTCGTTCGTTTCCGCAGCGAGAAAACCATGCCGAACAAAGAAACTGCCAACAGCGAGTAGCCGGAAATCTGCTTGATCACTTCGTCGCGCCAGACAATGTCAATATTTCGCCAGTCAGATTGCACACTGTCGGCCATCGGCAACGGCGGAACGACCCAGATGATCAACGATAGAATCAAAGACACGACCGAAGTCACCAACACCACCACGCCGGTGGTCGTTTCTGGAATCGCCGATCGATCGCCCGCCATCGCATAAACCAAATGCTCGCAGCTGCCACACCCTGTCGCGGCGCCCGTTACTTTGCTGAGCTGCTCCGGCGTAACGGCTCCGTTGTCGAAAGCCGCCGATAGTTCTCCACGCGTCACGCCAAGACATGAACAAACGGTTGCATCCGATGGCCACTGAGTAACGGTTGTCGCCTGACCTAGAGGGCTCAGGCGCCCCGTTTCAATAAACCGTTTTCGCTCTCGTCGTGAAATTTTTCGCTGCCGACCAACGGCGACGCGCACGGTATCAATGTCATCCCACTGTCCCACTCCAGCCGCACCGACGATCTTATCGAATTCAATGATCAATTTTCGATAGCCTTGTTCGTCCTGATGAGTGAGAATCACTCCGTCTGGCGAGTAGCCGATCGCGGTTCCAAGAGCAACGACGGGAACACCAAGCAGTTTCAATTCCGCAGATTCGTCGGCACCGTGAAAGCGAGTGTCGACGCCCGCCAACTGATCGGCCAGCGTGTTTGCCATCAAGTAGCACGGGGCGACCAATCCGTAGGTGTAGTCGTCGATCGAGGCACACTCTCCAATCGCATAGATGTCAGGGTCGTTCGTCTGCAGCCGATCGTTGACGGTGAATCCCCCTCGTTTACCAAGCCCCAAGCCAGCGTCTTCTGCCAGTTCATCGCGCGGCCGGATGCCAGCTGCGACAACCAAAATGTCCACGTCCAGAGAATCCACTTCCATAAAGTTAATGCGAAGCTTGTTTTCGTGAGCCTCGACGTTCTCCGTGCGCGTGGTCAGCATGATGTTTACGCCCAAAGCTTCCACTCGTTCTTTCAATACCTTGGCTGCGGTCGCATCCAACTGACGAGGCATCAATCCGGGAGCCATCTCGATCACCGTGGCCGAGACATTCAGGTCCAGCATCACCTTGACGGCTTCCAAGCCCAGCAGACCCCCACCGATCACGGCTGCCGATTGCGCGTTGGCTTGATCAACGTGCTTCTGAATCGCCAGTAAGTCATCAATCGTCCGGTAGACAAACACCCCCGGCAGGTCACTGCCTGGAATCGGGGGAACCCACGCCTTGGAACCGGTCGCCAGCACCAGCCGGTCGTAGTCAACCGATTCGCCCCGGTCGTCGACCACTTGTTTTCGCTTTCGGTCGATCGAAACGACGCGGCGACCGGACCGTACAGAAATCTGCTGGTCGCAATACCATTGGCGATCTGCCAGTTGCAAATCCTCAGCACTTCGCCCCGAAAACAATTTGGATAGATTTACGCGATCGTATGCCAGCTGTGGCTCGTCTCCAAAAAGCGTAATTGCGAACGAGTTAACTACGTCGTGCTTTACTAACCGATCGCATAATCCAAAACCTGCCATTCCTCCGCCAACGATCACCAACCGCTCTACATCAATGCAATCAACAGTCGCGGCTTCGAGGTCCCGGTCAGGTTGAGTCAACATATACGAAAGCCAAAAGTGATGGTGATTCGACGCAGTCGTTAAACATCAATCCAACTGCACGCAAAACATCCCTTCTCCTGCTAGAGAGTGAGTTGTTGGTTGGTTGCACGCTTGAATTGCAAACATCGTTCCAGTTCACGACCCGATTCGTAATTGCTCGGGCGTCAGGTCGAGGAACAGATCAAAAGGGGCTTGAGTGACCCGCAACTGGTTCCATGAAGGATTCGTTAAATCCTTTAACGCGTGCATCGCTGGATGCAATAAAAAATGAACACGGCACTTTGCATCTTCGATGACGACAGGTGCCGCGCAGATAAGCCAGATCTCTGAACCAGTTGCTAAAATTCAAAGCAGGGTTCGGTCGGAGTCACTCTCGACAAGCTGGAATGAGGAGGGGAAGAATTCCCCAGATTTCTGGTTTCTGCTTGGATAAGAATCGTCAAGTTTGCGGGTTTTTCCGATTAATCCGTTGCTATCAATGGATCTTTTTAGAATTCTTTCCGATGGTGGGACGCAGTCTTGGTTGCCGGTCGTAACTCGTGCGGGGGGGCGGTTTCCTTCGGTTTCTGATGCATTTTTCCGAAATACGGCCTTAGCGGCGTCTCGGATCACTTTAGAACCGCCCAAGACATCCGGTCGAGAACCTTTGACGGTCACAAGCAGTGCATTCAGTTTAAGTCACGTTATCAGACGAACGGATTAGTAGTCCAAGGGGGTCAGTGTTTTTACGCAGATTGGCTGCCTTGAGAACTGAAAAGAGCCGCCCTGACCAGCGTCTGATTTCACTCGGTTCGTTACAAGGATGTAAACGTTATGTTAAGGAAGTTTTTCCCGGGGTCTCTGATGACCACCGGAGTCGCCGCAGGATGCCTGTTACTTTCAGGGTCGGCGGCTGGACAGGAACAAGGTTACCCAGACCCGGTTGTCGCACCATCCTATGTGATCGGCGATACGGAGGTCGCTCAACCCACCGTGGAAACGGTCATTAGCGATGCGACTTTGCAGGCTGCTCCTTCGACCGAAGCCGCACCGACGGTCGTTGAAGGCGAAGCTGCTGCGGATTGCGGATGTGCATCTGCGGAGCCCTTACCAGCGGCAACACCGGCCGTCTGTGGTTGTGGCAACAAGAAGTGCGGTGGATTTCTGTGCCGCGATCGCAAAGCTCCTCCCAAACCCAAACCCAACCCGTGTGCTGGTAGCCACAAGCCGTTGTTCTATGCGAACGATTTCAGCTACCTAGGCAAGGATGACTACAGTGGCAGCTGCTTCGGCGATAGCCTGAAGCAAATGGATGTTGGACGCTGCGGAAAGCTGGATATTGGTGGGCAGCTGCGTCATCGATACCACAGCGAACGAGGCATGGGTCGCCAGGCGGGTGTTTTGGGTTTTCAGGATACGCAAAACGATTTCAGTTTGTACCGTGCACGACTGTACGCCAACTACAAAGTAAACGAAGACCTTCGCTTTTTTGCGGAAGGCATCTACGCCGATGTTGGTGGAGCCGAACCAGCGTACCTGCCACGCGGAATCGATCGCAACCGAGGTGACTTCCTGAACTTGTTTGCCGATGTGGCATTGACCGAAGACACCATTGTCCGAATCGGTCGTCAGGAGCTACTGTTTGGGGCGCAGCGTTTGGTCTCGCCACTGGATTGGGCCAACACCCGTCGTACGTTTGACGGTGTTCGAACCATTACCAAGACGGACAATTTAAGCTTGGACATGTTCTACACTCAGTTCGTTCCAGTCGCATTCGACTCGTTCGATAACGCTGATGAGAACAATCACTTCTACGGTGGTTATGCGACGTTCAGCGGCATGGAAAATGCCACAGTCGACATGTACGTGTTGGGATCCAACAATGAAAACATGGCTGCTCCTATCGCATCAAACTTTCATCTTCAGACTTATGGATCTCGCATTCAGGGTGTGATGAAAAATGATCTTCTGTACGAAGTAGAAGCGGCCTATCAGACCGGCGTTCAGCGCGGTCTTGATGCTAACCACGAGGCATTCGCTTACACAGTCGGTCTTGGTCGCAAGTTCGGCAACCATCCATGGAATCCCGTTCTGTGGGGTTTTTATGACTTTGCTTCGGGCAACGATTCGGGTGATGCAGACTTTAATCGCTTTAACCAGTTGTTCCCTTTGGCTCACAAGTATCTCGGCTTCATTGATGCGGTCGCGCGTTCGAATGTCGCTTCTCCGAACGTTCGTCTGGCCATGACTCCGACCAGCAAGTTGAATTTGTTGATGTGGTACCATCATTTTGATGCGGACGAAGCGGATGACGTGATTCCAGGTGTTGCTGTCCCGAGTGCTCAAAACTTGGACACGAATGACTTTGGTAACGAGTTGGATTTCATTGCCAATTACCGGCTGACCGCTCGTGCCAGCATTCTGGCTGGTTATTCGCACCTGTGGCGAGGAGCCAAAATTATCGGCGACACTGACGCCGACTTCTTCTACCTGCAGACGACAGTCAACTTCTGATTGGACCGATCTGGTGAAACGGAATCGGGTTGTGGAACTGACGCCACACCCGATTCACCACGAGCTTCACGCTCGTTTTATCTCTGAAAAGAACCGAGGGCCTCTGCTTGTCGCAGGGGCTTTTCGCGTTTGAAATATGGAAAAAGAAGTCAAAGCAGGACCCCATTGAGCGCCCAGAACGACTCTCGTGGATGCGGATCAGCTAGTCGGCCTAGCACTCGTGGATCAATAAGTTGCCGGATGAACATGATTCAACGCCAGTTTTACGCGAGCGAAACGAAATCAAATCTGGCGGTTATTGTTGGGCAAGTGCTCAATAAACATCACGTTCGTAGCGGTTGGATTTGGCCAGTTCTTTGACGTAATCAGCAGCTTGATCGGTGGACATTTTGCCATGCTGAGCGATTACCTCATGCAGCGCCGTGTCAACGTCTTTGGCCATGCGGCTGGCGTCACCGCAAACAAAAAAGTAACCGCCGGATTCCAGCCACTTGAAAATCTCGGCTCCGTTTTCTCGCATCCGATCCTGAACGTAAATTTTGTGTTCCTGATCGCGACTGAACGCGGTGTCCAAGCGTTTAAGCAGTCCCTCCGAAACGTATCCTTCCAGCATGTCACGGTACAGAAAATCGCTTTCCGATCTTTGATCGCCAAAGAACAACCAGTTGTCACCGGTGGCTCCGGTCGCTTCCCTTTCTTGCAGGAATGACACAAAAGGAGCGATCCCTGTGCCCGGGCCGACCATGATCATCGGAGCCGTTGGGTCCGTCGGAACGGTGAATCCATGAGACGGCTGGACAAAAACGTTCAACCGGCTGCCCGCATCGACTCGTTCAGCCAGCATTGTCGACGCGACACCCTTGCGAACACGTTCGTTCTTTTCGTAAGTCACCTTGCCCACGGTCAAGTGAACTTGGTTGGGGTGTTTTTTCAAAGAGCTGGCGATGGAGTACAAACGTGGATTGAGCAACGGGATCGTTTGCAGCAAGTCGCTGAACGGGATTTTTAACGTCTTGAACGATTTCAAAAAGTCCAGCACGTCAAGCTCATCCAACATGTCCTCGTCAGCCGCCAACGCTTCGGCTTTTTTCTTTTCGTTGCTGTCGATCAGGTTTTCAATAAACCATTCGGCCAATTCTTCTGTCGCGGTGGTCAAATCCTTGTCAGCCAGAAAGTCGGGTTGATCACCGTCCGACATTTCACATGCGGCAACGATTTCGTCGATCAAGTCAGGGCAGTTGCTCGGGTAAACGCCCAAAGAATCGCCGACTCGATATTCTAAGTCACCGTCGGTCAGATCGATCTCCACGTGGCGCACGTCCTTGGCGGATCCTTCGCCGGTCAGCTTCACGTTCCTGATCAATTTCGCTCCGAAGGGATTCTTGCGAGACCATTTGCCATCGTCGGTTTTTGCTGCGGGAGCAGCCGATGTCACGTCTTCGCCTGATTCCGCATTCAGTTTTATCAGTTTCTTGATCGCACGGACCGTTTCCTTGCCGCCGGGGGAACAGAGCGTCAGGTTGTCTTCTTCACCGCTGGCGATTGCTTCGCTGTACGTCTGGCACAGATAGCCACACGATCCGCAGTCCAGCTGCGCCATTGCGGCCATCAGCTTTCTCTTGTGTGGTTTGCCTTCGGCCAACTCAAGGCGTTCATCGATTGACAGGCTGTCATCGTGCCACGGGAAGTCTTCATCTTCTTCCTCGTCGGCCGCGGTGACATCGGCGGTGGTCGCCGCCAAGCCTACGCCGCTCCCTTGGCCGTTGATTTCTTCGATGCCGGTCATGCCCGCAAAAAAGCCGTTCAGCCACGCACGTTGTGCTTCATCAAAAGGAGCTGATTCGGGAATCAATGAAACGCCCGCAAGCAGTTTTTTCGAATCGAGCATCTTATTCATGAGTTAATCCTCGGTGTGAGATTCGGCCTTCGTTTCTGTGTCATTTTCAAGTCGCTTCCCCCATGGCAATCAATTCTTCGTCGCTGCAACGCGATGCGAAATCAACAAAGGACTCGGAGGGAGTTTGTCGTTTTTCCAAATAGCTGCTGAGAATCCGATGTACTAACGGAGGCACCTCATCAAACGCGACGGCGTTGAACAATTGCCTTCCCATTCGGCCTCGCGATCCGTATCCGCCACCAATGACAACATGGTAGCCATCCACCATGTCTTCCCCTTGAGTCACCGCCGTGCCCATCAGGCCGATGTCGCCAATGTAGTGCTGCGCACAACTGTGATGGCAACCGGTGACGTGAATGTTCAAGGGTTGATCGAGTTCGATCTTGTCTTCCAGATAACTGGCCAGGATCATCGCCTGGCCTTTCGTGTCGGCTCCGGCGTACTTGCAGCCTCGGCTTCCGGTACACGCCACCAGTCCGGCCCTGCTACTGGTCGCTTGCCATTCAAGCCCAAGGTTTTCGATCTCCGCTTTCACTTGATCCATCTGATCGTTATCGATGTCGGGGATCAGTAAATTTTGCCAGACAGTCAAGCGAATGTAGCCGTCTCCGTATTGGTCCGCGATCGCCGCGATGCCTCGCAATTGATCGGCCGTGATTCGGCCCACGGGCAGAACCAGTCCGACATAGGATTTGCCTTTTTGCTTTTGCGGATGAAAACCCACGTGAGCGAAACGGTTTTCGGGGTCGGGGAAGTCAAGTTTTTCATCTTCCATTCGCAGTAGCGGACGCCCCATTTCCGTTTCAACTTCCGCCATAAACTTGTCAAAACCCCAGTCATCCAAGACGTACTTCAGACGTGCTTTTTTGCGATCTGTCCGATCCCCACTACGAATGAACACTTTCAAGATCGCGCCCGACATTTCGCTGCATTCGTTCGGGCGAACTAGAACGCTGGTCGGTCGAGCGAAATCTTTGTGACCGGTAATTCCTCCAAGCCGAACTTGAAAATAGATCCCGGCAGGAATCTGTTCGGTCGCCAATGGCTCGGTTATCTCGACTGCGAAAAAACCAATGTCGTTGGTGTCCGACAATGGACTGATCGTCCCGCGTCCATCAAATGAAATGTTGAACTTGCGAGGAAGACCGTACAGTTCACGGTGGTTGATCAGGTACCAGTGAAGCTCTTCCGCCAGCGGCAAAGTTTCGATGATTTCTTTCGTGTCGAATCCACTGGTGGGGCCACAGGTTACATTGCGAACGTTGTCTGCGCCCGAACCTTGATTGACAATGCCCAACCTTCGCAGACCTGTCAAAACCTGGTAGCCGTTCTTCGCGGGAATCTCACGAAACTGCAAATTGTTCCGTGTCGTTACATCCACGTAACCACCGGCAAGATCTTCGCTCATGCTGGCCAACCCGCGTAGTTGAGCCGTGTTCAAGTGGCCACCAGGAATTCTCATGCGACACATGTAAGAGTCCTGCGCCGGGGCGACGTAAAACAAACCCTGAGACTTGGCTAGGAATACGTCTGTGCCTTTCGGGAACGCGCCTTCCTCACTGCGATTGGAAATGTCATCCCAGATATCGCACATGTGCTTGTCGCGTTTGGCTTTTTCTTCGTTGCAAAGCTTTCCGCCTTCGGATTCTGTTCGCTGCATCGCTTGATGCATCGCTGCGTCCGGGCCAATCATCTGAGCCCCTGCAGGACCAACCTGGACAACTGCGCCACCCTGACCGGTTCGAGCGCTGTCCGAAATCACGGGTAGGCCACGGACAACTTTGGCCACATCCGAACCAAGCGCGTAGCCCTGTAGATAATTTTTCTGTTCTTCGTTGAAGCCCTTTTCGTCAACGGACTCGTTGTCTTTTTCGTCTGTCATCTGGATTGGTTATGGTGGTGGTGTGGTTCAGGCAGGTGCAATCTTCACAGCACAATCTTTGTACGACGGCTGTCTGGAATAAGGATCAAAATGGCTCAGCGTAAGTTGATTGACTGCTTCATAGTGCATGGGCACAAACACTCGGTTGCGACCAACCGTTGGTGTGATCCGAGCGCTGGCCGTCATCTTCCCGCGTGGAGATTCGATTAAAACTTGCTGCTGATGAGTCACTCCCAATCGTTGGGCATCATCAGGATGAATTTCTACGAACGGATTGATTTCATAAAGCCGTGAAAGCACTTTCGACTTGCCCGTCCGAGTTTGCGTATGCCACTGGGCTGCCGATCCGCGACCTGTCATCAGGACGAACGGGTAAGCCTCGCTGGCCGGTTCCGGCATGCCTTGCGGTTCGTCAAAAATCAACTTCGCTTTTTGGTCCGGATGGTAGAACCGACCGTCCTCGAACAACCGTCGCTCTGGTTCGGCGTTTGCTCCTTGGGCGGGATAGGGCCATTGGATGCCACCGCGTTCGTCAAGCATTTGATAGTCGGTAATGCCCGTGATATCACACGGTTGACCCTCGCTGATGCGAGCCAAAATCTTCAGCACGGACTCGGCATCGGTCCAGTCGGCAAACTGATCGCCCACGCCCCAGTAATGCGCGACCAGCTGGAAGATCGAAAAGTCTGAAAGTGCTTGACCGGGGGCACGCGAGACTTTTTTCAAAAGTCCAAGACGTCGTTCGCTATTGATGAACGTGCCTTCTTTTTCACCCCATGCCGCCGCTGGCAGATACAGATCGGCCAACTCAGCCGTTTCCGTCGTGGTGTACATGTCTTGAACGACCAAGAAGTCCAATTTTTTCAACAGCTCGCGACCGCGTTCCTGATGAATCCACGAATGAGCCGGATTGGTGGCAACAATCCACAGTCCGCGAATCCGACCGTCGGAAATGCCCTCCATCATCCGGTCGTAGCTGTCTCCGGCTTCGGTTGGGATCGCGGAAGGATCAATTCCCAACACATCTGCAACTTTCTGGCGATGCTGCTCATTCGCGAAATCATGTCCGCCCAACAACGAGGTCGTATTACTGAACAGTCGTGACCCCATCGCGTTGCACTGGCCCGTGATCGAGTTCGCGCCAGTGCCGGGCCGCCCGATGTTTCCGGTGATCAATGCCAGATTGATGATCGCCTGAGCCGTCCGCGTCCCTTGATAGCTCTGGTTGACTCCCATCGTCCACCAGAATGAAACCCGCTGGCCTTCATGAATCAAGCGAGCGATTTCCAACTGACGTTCTTGAACGATGCCCGATTCCCGTTCGACTCGTTCCGCTGTAAACGCTTGCACGAAACAAGCAAACGCATCGAAATCATTGACGCTCTGGTTGATGAATTCATGATCGACCCAGTCGTTGTCAATTAAAATTCTTGCCAAACCATACAGCAGGCTCATGTCGGACTTCGGCTCGATAGCCAGATGATCGGTCGCACAAGCGGCGGTTTCGGTGTGCCGAGGATCGACAACAATGATTTTGGGCGAGTGTGGGTTTTTCAGCACTCGCTGCCACATGATCGGATGAGCCGTGCACGGATTCGCGCCGACAAAAACAAACACATCCGATTGCTCGAAATCATTGTACGTGTAAGGAGGCGCATCAAAGCCGAAGGACTGTTTGTAGGCAGTGACCGCAGTCGCCATGCACTGACGCGTGTTCCCGTCGCCGTGCTTCATGCCCATTCCGAACTTAGCCAACGCGCCCAAGAAGGCGAGCTCCTCGGTCGGCATCTGACCGGTGCCAAGGAACGCAACGGAATCATTCCCGTGTTCTTGCTGAATGGATTTGATTCGCCGGCAAAACGTCTCCATCGCCGTCGCCCAATCAATGGGCTTGCGCTTCTTGCCTTTGTTCCCCAACAGCGGAGTCGTGCCACGGTCATCGGAGTAAAGTGGCGTGAGCGCCTCCCAACCTTTCGGACAGGCCATTCCCATGTTCACAGGGTAGTCGACCGCAGGAGACAAATTGATGGCTTGCCCGTTTTTCAAATGAACGTTCAAACTGCAACCGGTACTGCAAAAACCGCACACCATGCTGGTCGTCGCGTCGGGAGCAAGCCGATCCGGCACCATCCCCAAGCCGAACTTGCCGGGCGCGAGCAGCATCTCCTGAGTCAACGGGCCATCAAAGACACGTTCCATCGGCATGGGCAGCGGCGGAAGCGATGATTTTTGTTTTTCGATTGGTGCGACTTCGGTGCTCATGTCAATTCGGTGCCCCCGGCATTCGACGCGCGTTTGAAATCGCAAAGAAGAGATAACGTTCGATCAATTCCCCCAAGAACGTACAAGCAAACAGAATCACTGCTGGAACAACCGCATTCGCTGAAAACAATCCTGCGGCCAACAGAGCCGGGAGCAGCAGTCCCCCAACGGCGGCCAAGCCGAGACGGGCAGATGCGTGGGGGCGTTTTTCGGTCACCAAAACCTGAGCCGAAAGTTTCTCTGGAGTGGAATCCGTTTGTTTCAAATGTTTCAGCAGTCGCGATTCGGTAACCAGCTTCAAAATCGTCACCAGCACCAACCCGGCCGAAATCCAACGCAATCCAAAAGATGCTGACTCACTCGACACTGCGAGCACGACCGTGGACAATGACAGACCCAACACCGCTGACGTCAGAAAGAATAACGAATGAGTCCGTGCAGCGCTCCAAAGCGGCCGGCCGGTGACCACGTACAACATAACGCTGCATTCAACTGCCAAAATGCCGGTCAGCACCGTCGCCATCGCAACGATTTCAACTTTATTGGCAATCCATTCGGGCCAGAAACGGAACATGCTTAACGTCAGCAATCCGGACGCTGCTCCAGCGAATAAGTTGAAACCGATGATCTCACGGGACAGCCACGAAGTGCGAAACCCGGACATCGCTCGGTAAGCTTTATCCGGACGTCCCAAGTGCAACGTCGCGACACCCAGCCCTGCGACCAGAGCGACAAAGCCAGCAATGTTCAGAATTTTGATGCCGTTTGCATCCACTTCACCCGCCCAACGTATCAACAAGGCAGTGGCAAACACACCCATCGCCATCTGGGTCAACGTCAGCATGAAGACTAACGGAAAATGGGCGTGTTGAGATTTGCCAACATGAAAATCAACCGGGGTTCCACTGGCAACTGCGGTTGGCTTTCCGACATAACGCGTTGTCGGCAGTGTCAATCGTGAACTTGGTGCACCGGGTAACAGCCCGACGGATGAATCTTGTTGGTTGATCGATTCGGTTCGCAACGCCTCGGTGCTGACCTTACGAATCTTGATCGCCTCGTGCGGGCATGCCTGGACGCACGCGGGAGCTTGGCCAACGCTCAGCCGATCGGCACACATGTTACATTTGCGAACAATGCCTTTCGATTCGCTGTAGCTGGGAACATCATACGGGCAAGTAAACATGCAGTATTTGCAGCCGATGCACTGATCATCCAAGTGCGAAACAATCCCGGTGACCGGGTCTTTTTCGTAGGCTCGCACCGGGCAGCCATGCATACAGGCAGGCTCGACGCAATGATGACAGGCAGAAGTGATATGTTGCACGACGGGATTAAAGTCATCACCACCGGTCAGCAACCCGACATTCCTCCAAATTTCGCCTTCCTCAAGTCCGTTGAGACTGTGGCAAGCGGCGACGCACGCTTTGCAACCGGAACAGGCATCAAGGTCGATCTCAAACGAATACTGCTCGCCGTCGCTTAAGCCTTCAAGCGGGATCAGATCCTGATAAAGCGATTCGTTGGCTGGTGCGGTTACAGACAAGTAGCGCTGCGAAAACTTCTCTACAGCCGTCAATTGTTGCTGCGAGTCAAGTAATCGGTCAACGATATTCGTGGATGTTTCCTCGGGTTGGTGAATCACAGAATTGGCTCGATGGTCGGAAAGCCAGTGAGCGTAACCGGTGTGCCGGTTGAGCGCACATTGGTGGTTCGGGTCAGGGCGATGAAAGCAGAAAAGATGCCAAGTGTAAAAAATCGCTCGGTTAACCTCAGTGCGCAAACGCGGGCTTATGCCGCTCGGAAACTGTTCGGGTCCGAAGGCGACCACTAAGCGTTGGAAACGACGTGATCCGCCCCCCAGTTGTCGGAGTTAGTTTTCTTTAAGGGCCGATTGAAGGACGCGGCGCGTGCCAACAATTCTCGCAACCGCCTCCTGTTTATTAAGCAGTAGCAGAAAGCCGCACCCGATTCCGTCGCGGCAACAACCCATGAAGGATCGTTTGCCGTGTTAGAAACAGGCGAATTTAGCAGGCGAATAAGTAATCTGAGTTGGTCGCGTGGGAGCCGACGACAAACGCGGCGACTCGGTCAGAAGTGATGCAAAGCTGGGCAATCGCCGCGCTTCCACTGCGCAGGCAGTGTTACGCAACTGCCGACTCAAGCCCCAAGCCAGTGCTTACGGGGCAATCACTCCACCTTGAAGTTTGGTATGGCGATTGCTTCCGGAGTTCCGTTCCCTCGTGAGGCTAACTGCTTCTCAAGATCAAACAAACGAACTTCAATCCCCCAGTTGTCGGAGCTTAAGTTGCACTCGAAACCAGTTAAACGAAAAGATATCAAGAATCTTCTGTTCCCAATTTTGTCTTTTGCCGTCGCCTTGTTTGTGATGGGTTTGTCTGAAGCTTCAGGCGTTGTGACCGACCCGACGACACCCGCTCAGCCTCTGGCGAAACCGACGCCCGAGCAGCTTGACGTTGAGAAGGACGAACTGAAATTCGGCTTCATTAAGCTCACCGATTGTGCCCCGATCGTGATTGCGAAAGAAAAAGGTTTCTTCGAGGCAGAAGGTCTTCAGGTCGAAGTCATCGCTCAGCCAAACTGGAAGCAGTTGCTTGATAATGTGATCAACGGCGAATTGGATGGAGCTCACATGCTGTCTGGTCAGCCCATCGCGGCAACCATCGGATTTGGCACAAAGGCTCACATTGTCACTGCCTACACGCTGGACTTGAACGGAAACGGGATCACCGTTTCGAACGATGTCTGGGCGGCCATGGTCGAAAACGATCCGTCTTTGGACACGCCGACTCCCCAGCATCCGATCTCTGCCGCACCGCTGAAGCCTGTCGTTCAAGAAAAGCTGGACAGCGGCGAAAAATTGCAGATGGGCATGGTTTTTCCTGTTTCAACTCATAATTACGAGATCCGCTACTGGCTTGCATCAGCCGGAATTCATCCTGGCATGTACACCTCAGAGGACATCAAAGGTTTCACCGAGGCCCAAGTTGAGTTGTCCGTGACACCGCCTCCGCAGATGCCGTCCGCATTGGAATCGGGAACGATTTCAGGCTACTGCGTTGGAGAACCATGGAACCAGCAGGCGGTTGCGAAATCGATCGGCGTTCCGGTGACGACCAACTACGACATCTGGAAGAACAACCCTGAGAAAGTCTTTGGAGTGACCAAGGCTTGGGCCGACGAAAACCCGAACACTCATATTGCGGTCGTCAAGGCATTGATCCGAGCTGGCAAGTGGTTGGACGAAACCGACGGCGCTGGAAATTTGGTTAACCGCGAGGAAGCCTGTCGCTTGCTGGCCAAGCCGAACTACGTGGGCGCCGACTTCGACGTGATCAAGAACTCGATGACCGGTTTCTTCTACTTCCAGAAAAGCGACAAACGGGCCATGCCCGATTTCAACGTGTTCTTTAAATATCAAAGCTCGTACCCGTGGTACAGCGATGGCGTTTGGTTTTTGACTCAGATGCGTCGTTGGGGGCAGATCACCGAGCCCAAGCCAGCCCAATGGTATGACGAAACAGCCAAGTCAGTGTATCTGCCTTTGGTGTACTTGGACGCGGCCAAACGTCTGATGGACGAAGGTCACATCGCGGAAACTGACATCCCGTGGGATACCGACGGGTATCGTCCTGCGACCAGCGATTTTATCGATGGCATCGAATACGACGGTAAGAAACCGCTTGAGTATCTGAAGAAGCACGCGATTGGACATCAGAACTGAAACAGGTTCTCCCGATCCGGCGTGTGCATTGCGAAGCACGCGTCGGATTTTTGTTCCGCGAAGCCCACCAAACCACCTCACGAGACACCACCATGTCTGAACAAACACGCATCGAGAAAATCAAGTACGGCCTGCTGAAAACGATCGACGTTTCGGGATTCAAGGTTTTTGATCCCGTCGTTCGGTTGATTTTTGGCGAAGAACCTCAGAAGCAAGTGAAAGACATCACTCGTTTCATGTTGATGCCAATCGTCTTCGTCTGTTGTTGTCTGGTCGCGTGGAATTTCATCGCCCCGCGTCACAAAACCAAATCTGGCGAAGTCCCCACACCTGCTCAGGTTTGGAATGCGTTAACGATCAACGACACGCTTTACGATCGTGAAAACGAAAAGGAATCCGATTTCGCGTTGAGTGATGATCAGCGCGAAGCGAAGATCGAAGAAGTCAAAACGTTGATCGAAACCAAGGAATCAGAGTCCACGAAATTGAAAGAGGAATTGGCGACTATCGAAGCTAGTGCCAAGCAGAAGAAAGCCGAAGCTCTTGCTCCGCTCCAAGCCGAGTATTCGGAGCTGAAAACCACTCACAAAGAAGCCCGTGCGAAACGTAAGATCGAAGCGGAATCACTGGCTGAAGCTGTCACCAAAAAGAAAGCGACTACGGAAGAGTTGTTGACGTTTTTGCGAGATTCCAGTCGTCTGAAAGAAGACGAAAAAGAAAAAGAACAGATCATCAAAGATCAGATCGCCGAGATCAACAACGAAAAACCTAAATCTCTCCAGGCCGCACAAATGGCATCGGATAGTGCTGCGACCGAGGTCCAGCACTTGAAAAAGCGGTTAGATTACCTGAGCTCCGGTAACCGGAGCCTGAAAGTTGCCAAGGCAAAAGATTCTGCTTCTTCGGCGCTGACGGAATTGGAATCAGCAAAATCTCCCGCTGAGATTCTGGCTGCGGCCAATACGGTGGTGAAGAACGAGGAACGGGCAAGCAAGATTGCCAAACAGGAATACCCCCGTGCTTCGACCATCTGGTTTCAGATGTGGCGCAGCCTATTCACTGTGTTTATCGGCTTTGTACTGGCAGCTGTTGTTGCGATTCCGATCGGAATCATGTGCGGACTCAACCGAGTCGCGATGGCGTGTCTGACTCCGATCATTTCGATCTTCAAACCTGTCTCACCGGTTGTCTGGTTGCTCATTTTTCAAATCGTTGTGGGTGCTTTTTTCCCGAACCCGGAAACGCATCCGTTCTTTGTGTTCCTCAACAGTCTGCCGATCATCGGTCGCTTGAACGCCAATCCGGCATTGATTTTCTCTGCGTGTACGGTCGCCATGTGCGCGTTGTGGCCAGCTTTGGTTAATACCGCGTTGGGAGTTTCATCGGTTGAGAAAGATCACATGAACGTCGCAAAAGTCTTGCGGCTGGGTTTGTGGTCTCGGTTGACAAAAATCATTATTCCATCATCGCTTCCGCTGATGTTTGCTGGATTGCGGATTTCTTTGGGAGTTGGTTGGATGGTTCTGATCGCTGCCGAGGCGTTGTCGTCTTCGGAAGGCTTGGGCAAGTTCGTGTGGGATGAGTATCAGAATGGTTCCTCGCTGACTTTTTCCAATATCCTGCTGGCCTGTTTTGTGATTGGTATTATCGGTTTCATCTTGGACCGAATCATGATCGTGCTTCAGCGAGCAGTATCCTTTGACGACGGAGCGGCCACTGTCTGACCTTCTGCCAAGATCTCGAATTTGCGTGAACCAAACAGCGTTCACGGCAGAGAACCAACCCGCCATTCCACCAAGCTAACGAGAAACTGAATATGACAACGCCTGCCATGGAAATCGATGCGGTCGATATTGGCTTCGGGCCGCCAGGCCAACGCACCGAAGTTCTATCCGATATCAACCTGAAAGTAGAAAAGAACGAGTTCGTTGCCATCATTGGTTTCTCTGGCAGCGGAAAATCCACGTTGATGAACCTGCTGGCCGGAATCCAGCCCGCTTCCAGCGGTGAAGTCCGGATGAATGGAACACCGGTTCGCGAACCCGGCCCCGAACTGGGGATCCTGTTTCAGAATTACTCCCTGCTGCCATGGTTGAGCGTTTATGGCAACATCGACCTAGCAGTGAAGCAGGTTTTTCCGGCGAAAACTGCGGCAGAGAGGAAGGACTACATTCAGCGTTACATCGACATGGTTTCCTTGTCGGGATCCGAGTGGAAGAAACCTTCGGAACTTTCGGGTGGCATGAGGCAACGCCTGTCGCTGGCTCGCACGCTTTCGATGCAACCCGAGGTTTTATTGCTTGACGAGCCGCTCAGCGCGCTTGATGCCCTGACACGTGCGAATCTTCAGGATGAAATCATCCGTATCTGGGAAGAAGATCGTCGTACGGTCATTATGATCACCAACGATGTCGACGAGGCCGTTCTGATGGCAGACCGAATCATCGCTTTGACTCCCGGCCCCAAAGCGACGCTTGGAAAGTCATTCCCGGTAACACTCGATCGTCCTCGTGATCGCACGACGCTTAACTTCAATCCCGAATTCATTGCACTGCGAAACGAAGTCACCAAGTACATGATCGGCATTAATGAAGAAGCAAAAAAACTTCGCGTGTCCGCTGACTTACCGCTTCCCGGTTTGATGCCGATTGATTTCAACTCACACGATCGAAAACCTCGGGTCGCGCAGACATCGGACTTGATCGCTCCGGGTTCCCAGCAAGTTCCTGAAGTGGAAGAACGAGAGTTGGTGGGGGCCGCCGATGAGTAAGAACACTTCCAATCGCTACGTCGAGATTTCCAACCTGACCAAGGCGTATCCGAACCCTTTCGGTCGTGATATCGAAGTTGTCAAAGACTTCAACATGATCTTGAAGAAGGGAGAAATCGTTTCCGTCATTGGTCACTCCGGTTGCGGCAAGTCAACCGTGCTGACGATGGTCGCGGGACTGAATCCGATCTCTGCCGGTGAACTGGCGGTCGAAGGCAAGCAAATATCCGGGCCAGGCCCTGACCGTTCTGTCGTGTTTCAATCTCCCTGTTTGTTGCCTTGGATGACCACGTTGGAGAACGTCATGCTGGGAGTCAAACAGTGCTACCCTCACGGCACGCGAAAACAGCGTCGTCAGATTTGCGAACATTATCTGAATCTGGTCGGACTTGCCGATTCCATGCACAAGTACCCACGAGAAATGTCGGGCGGCATGCAGCAACGCGTTGGCATCGCCCGCGCAATCGCGCTCAAACCGCAAGTGCTACTACTGGACGAGCCGTTTGGACGTCTTGATTCGCTGACTCGGATGGACCTTCAAGACACGATTCTGGAGATTCTTGACCGAGAAAAAATCACCACCATGGTGATCACTCATGACGTCGATGAGGCCATCTATATGTCGGATCGAATCTGCATGATGACCAACGGGCCGGAAGCGACAGTCGGTCAGATTCTTGAAGTCCCGTTTGCTCGTCCGCGAGTCCGGGCCGACGTGCTGGATCATCCCAGATATTACGACTTCCGTTTCGCATTAATCGCGTTCTTGGAAAAGCAAGAACATTCCAAGGACGCCCATATCCAGGCCGTGCACGAGAAACTTCAACAAGGCTCGGAAGAACCTGTTTCCGCTTGATTTGAATCGGATCGGATAGTTCACGATTTGATCGTTCCTTGATCTGGCATCCTTCGGCTGAAATATGGCGAACTGCCAAGAGACACCCAACCATGACTACCATGACGCTTGAACCATCGACCCTGACCTCGGAATTGTTGACCTTAATCAATTACGTTGAAGTCTGGACTCTGCCAGCGACGGACGAAAGCGAGTCGCAGTCCGTTTTGCAGCTTGATCACGCTTACGTCATCGGCAGAGAGGATGTCCGTCGACTTGATTCGACGGGGCGAAATGGCCTTGGCGAGGGAATCGCAGGCAGTGCGTGGAAGCAGCAGCGGCCCGTCATCCTACAGGGTGAGAACAGCGCGGTGCTGCAACATGTGATTGACATTTCCGGATTGCCGATCGAGGTGTTGCTTGCCATTCCCGTGTATCGTGACTACCAGTTGGTCAACGTCGTCGTTTTCGGTTTGACTGCCGGTTGTGGAGGAGTTGAAATCTGGTCGCGTGACGATCGCGACGAACTGGCGATTAGCGGATCGTACTATGAAGGGTTGTCTTCATTCGAATTCATCAGTCAGTACGTTCGCTTCCCCAAGGGAGCCGGTGTTCCCGGCGCTTGCTGGAAGGATGGGCGCCCCCGAATTATCGCCCAGCCTCACGCCGCGCCGAATTTCATTCGATCGTTCGATAAAGATCCGGCTCAACTGAGTCAATGTATCGGGCTGCCGATTGGGCGAGAGTACGGATTCGCAGGCTCGGTGATTTTGCTGCTATCGGATGAAGCCAAGCCGCTGGCACGAAACTTCAACTTGTGGCAGTGCGAATCATCTACTCCAACGGAAGGGGATACTAATCCCGCCGTTAGGTTTACCAGTTCCAGCCTCGACACATCCGACCTCGGTTCGGATTGGTGTCAGAGTGTTTGTGACCGAGTCGCAATCGATCGCCAAACCCTGCTGCTCACCTCGGGCAGTGATGGTCTTCCAGTCGGTTTTCGGTTCGGAGTGGTGATCCCTTTCTTCTGCAACGAGTCGATCGACGACCTTGCTGTGCTGCTCTTTTGACAGCCATGTGTCACGGGCTGACGAGGCGGTATTCGTGAGTCAGTGATGTGCGCGAACGATGTCGACTTGAAATCGCGAAGCGATCACGGCAGACCCTGCCAGATCCGCTTGGGCGAATCGTAGCTAACGGAGCGTGGCTAACGGAGCGTGGCTAAATTGGTACGCCAAGCCCTTCACCCACGAATTTGTTCAGCCTGACAGTGCTGCATTTACGGCTGACAGCTCACCGCGATCGGTGATTTTGAACTTGGCGGTCAGGCGTTCTGTCGCTACCTTCGGGTAATTCCGATCAGATTCTCGCCGCTGCGGGTTAGGTAGAGTTGCGGGGTCGTGACGTGTATTCTGCGCTTGGCCTTCTGGCGGTGCTCGTGTCCCTCGGGCGGGTTTATCGTCGCTTGGTGTGTTTGCGGGCGAGCAACTCTCGACGAAAGAGTCTTGTTCGTTTGGAAACAATCAAAAATTTCGCGCTAACCCAGCAGGTCAACCTGATATCCGTGGTACACAAAATGCTTACACCCAACGAGTTGAAGAACAATATTCAGTTTCCGTTCGTTTACATTTTCAGTCCGCTGTTAGCAGCGGGGTAGACTTCCAGGAGATTGCCAGCGATTGAAACCTTTAATCATCGCATCAATCAAGAATTGTTGAATCGAGCTTTACAATGAGTACGGTAGACCAAAAATTGTCTGAATCAAATTCTCAAGTGTTCGCGTCTATGGATCACGCACGATCTCAATCCGTCGACCGTCCTTCCTCGAAAGGGGCCGTTCCTGCGTTGATCGCGTATAGTATTGCCCTGCCTTCGGCGATCGCGATGGTGATTTCGGCATATCTTGCCTATGCAACTTTCACCATGTCGGAAGTCGCCGGCTGCGGAAGTGGCAACATCTTTGACTGTGGACATGTGCTGCATAGCAAGTGGTCGAAAGCCGCTGGAGTTCCAGTGAGTGTCTTTGCGATCATGACTCATCTGACTCTGATTTCGGGCCTGTTCGTGACGTTGTCGCAGCGCTCCAGCACCGTGGTTAGAACAACGGCGGCTCGAGTCGTCTTCGTAGCGGCGATCGCGACCGCTCTGGCAGCCCTGTACTTCATTAGCCTTCAGGTATTTGTGCTGGACCATTTGTGCAGCTATTGCATGGGAGCACACGCCTGCGGACTGCTCATCGGTGCGCTAGCGATCTGGAAACTGCCCGTCGCGGCAGTCATGAAGAAGAAACTGGCAGGCGTCGCGCTGGCGGGCATTGCAGTTCTGGCGTGTATCCAAATCGCGTCTGCGGAACCACCGACGTACAAGATTAAAACGTTCGCGCCTGCCGTGGACACGAAATCTAATTCGATGGAAGATTCCGTCGAAGGATCGCAGATCGAATCAAGCGACGTGTTTTCTGCTCCCGGCGGTTCAGAGGCATCAGAAGATAGTGATATCTTCTCAGCTCCGGTCGATGATGGGGCATCGTTTTGGCGACCGCGACAGAATTCTCTCAGTCTGCCGGCTCGCAGCTTTGCTTTGCTTCAACTGATGTCCGGTGGAGGATTGGCAGTCCCGAGCCATTCGCTACTCATTGCGTCACCTGTCCAACAAGCGAGCGGTTCGGAAACCAAAGTTGATAATCCGGATGCCGCTTCCCAGTCCCCAGTGGAATCCGCTCGGTTGGTTCCGATGATCGGCGGATCGATCAAGTTAAAAGCCACAGACTGGCCGTTGATTGGAGCCCCAGACGCGAAACACATCTTCGTCGAGATGTTTGATTACACGTGCGAGCATTGTCGCGAGACCAATGCGGCGATCAAAACAGCCAAGAAGAAACTTGGTGCGGATCTGGCGATCTTAACGCTGCCCGTTCCGATGAATCAAAGTTGTAATCCAACGATCAAGAAAACTTTGCCCGCACACGCCGAGTCGTGCGAATTGTCCCGATTGGCAATTGCCGTCTGGCGTCTGGATTCAGAGAAATTTGCTGAGTTCCATTGTTGGATGTTCGAAGGTACCACCGCGCCGGTATACAGCAATGCGTTGGCGAAAGCGCAAGAATTGGTCGGTTCGGAACGTTTGACCAACGAACTTGCCAAAACGGTATGCAGCCAGTACGTCGACCGGAACGTAGAGTTGTACAAACGGGTCGGCGGAGGTGCGATCCCCAAAATGATTTTTGAACGAACGACGATCGTCGGGCAATTCACCTCGGGCGAGTCGTTGACCGATTTGATCAAAGAATACACGGCGGCAAAATAGCAGCTGAAATTCAGGTGTTGTTATCGTTGCTCTACAGGTTGCGACTTGAAGCACCTAGGCCCCCGTCCACAAGTTTTACCGGCCAACGGATGACCGTTTGGGACGTTGCGGGCTCACCATCGCGACTCACTGCGGTCGAGTTCTGAACGTGAGTGCATCCATGGCTTTTTGCAACTAGATGTTCGAAATGATCGAATTACCTATCGTTATTTTGAAAATCTGACGCAAGAAACGGGTTTCCAAGGCGACTAGTGCTCTGTGACAATAAAGGTTCGGGCTGGGAAAAACGCAATCCATTGGGCGGCAATAGCTTGTGTCTTCGTCAAGCCCGAACATTTAGTTATAACGAGGCACTCGTAAGTCAATGCCGCAGCCGTTCTGCCCGCACCCTCTAACGGAAAGATGCTCGATGAAAGCGAACTTCCTACACCGCTGGAACGTGGAAATGATCATCCCGCATAAATCAAGTGCCAATTTGCGCAGATACTCGCAGTTCGGCAGCATTTGCCTTGCCGTCTTGGTTGCATCCGGCTGCCAACCGTCCACCGAAGTTGGGGGTAGTTTCGCAGACGAAGAGACTGAAGTAATCGCGCGACTGCCCGATGTTCCGGACTCCGGGTATCAATTTGAGCTTGGTGTGATGCTCTATGCCGATGGCGCATCCATTGCGGTTGAATCGCCCGGCTATGCGTGTCCGACCGTCGTCGACGTGGATGGGGACGGTGTGGACGACTTGGTGGTCGGTCAGTTTGCGGGTGGCAAGATGAAGTGGTATCGCAACACCGCGAACGAAACCACCACACCGGAATACGCCGTTGGTGAATGGATCCGATGCGACGACGAACCTGCCCAAGTGCCTGGGGTTTCGTGATGCACCAGTTCGACTCCACAGTTTGTGGACTTCACTGGAGACGGCATCGACGACATTCTTTCTGGCTGCTATTGGTCGCAAGATGAAGATAAGCCGAATGGCAATCCGCAGGCCGGCTATTTGATGATTCTGACGGGCACGGGTGATGGCGATTTCAAGCACGCCGTTCCGCTGACCGACTCGGATGGTGACCCGCTACTCAACGTCAAGCTCACAAAAGAACAGGAAGAGAATTACGATTCAAACAACATCGTGTGGAGCAATATCTGTACGGCTCAACATGCTGTCGATTATGACGGAGATGGTGACCTGGATTTAGTATCCGGCTGCATGGAAAACTCGTTTTTCATATTCATTAATTCAGCGGACGACCCCAGACAACCTCCAAACTTCGATACGCCCGCCGAACGGCTCTCTGTTAAATCGCCCGATCCACACTCCGACCCTCATTTATATGACTGGGACAGTGATGGGGACCTTGATCTACTGACGGGCGGTGATTCCGGCAGTGTCTATCTCTCCATCAATGAAGGAACAAGGCAAGAACCGGAATGGTCTGACTTCAAACGCTTGATTGCTGGCTCGACGAAGTACCATCAGTCGACGGAAGATGGGAATGAAATCGAACCCGGGCGAGCATCCCGAGTATGGGTCACGGACTACAACCATGACGGAAATCCCGACTTGCTGGTCGGCGACTGCGTCACAATCCAGAACAAGGCCCAAGGATTGACTCAGGCTGACTTTGATCGAATGAAAGCCGCTCACGCTAAAAAGATGCAGCCGTTATCCAAAAAAATGTCCACCGTTCAGCAAAAGTACTCCGATCGACTGGAAAAACTGTTGCAAGAAAAAAAGATGAAACAGGCTCAGCAGCTTGCCGAAAAAATGCAAAAAGAAATGGAACCTTTCAGCAACGAATTCTCTGATCTATATCAGGAGCGAAGCGAATTTCTGGATGAAACTAATACGGGGCACGTGTGGGTTTATCTGCAGAAAGGAACCCCATCGTCACCATCGAAGAAAGAGCAAACGGTCGTTTCCGATTCAGTAAAAGATCAGGATCCTGATCGGCCGTTGTAAACTGGTCGGTCGCTGGCTGCAAACTGGCGAAAGATATCACAGGCTTCGTTAGCCAGCACGTCTTCGGTGACCTCGATACCTCGCTTGTGCAGTTCCGATCGCCACGCCGGATGAATTGGGCCTTCGTCAAAACCCGTCAGCGCTTCGATTTGCTCACCCGAAGCCGCAATCACGACGCTGCGAACGCCCGACCACGGGATCGAACCAAAGCACATCGCACAAGGACGACCGTTGACCACCAATTGATGGTCCGGCATGTCGGGCCCACCTAAATCAAAAGTTTCCAACTTCTGCTGAGCAATCGAGATCGCAACGATTTCCGCATGAGCCGACGAAACGCTCGCGGGGACGACTCGATTGACGCCGACTGCAACGACCTTGCCGGAATCTTTCTCAAACACGCCCGCCGCAAACGGACCGCCTGTCTGGTGTTCCAGATTCAACCGTGAAAACCGAATGATTGCTCGCATCCGATTTTCCACATCCACGATCGCATCGGGAAGCCGTTCATTTTCGGCGATGGCCCAATCCGGCAGAGTGACTCTGAATTCCATCGACAGACCGATCACTCACCAAATTCGTAGGCGTAAAAATGAACCAGCTCGTCGCAGTTTTCAGGCAGTTGAACCAAGTCGGGATTGACCAAAGCGGCCACATCACCGATCACCGTCACCATCGGACTCGAAAACGAAAGCTTATCGACTTGATCGGCAATTTCCGACAGCGTCGCAGCGGTCACTTGTTGCAAGGGGAGCGTCGCATTTTCAATGCAAGTTACCGGCGTGTGCGGATCGCGTCCCTGATCCATCAGTGAATTGGCAACGTGTCGTAAGTTCTTTCGGCCCATCAGGACGACCACCGTATCCAGTTTCGCCAAGGCTTCAAAATCCAACTGGTTGTCAATCAATCGCGGATCTGTCTGAGCTGTGATCATCGCGACCGACCTAGCAATACCGCGTGATGTGATGGGTACGCCGGCGGCAGCGGGGCCCGCGATCGCACTTGAAATCCCCGGCACAACAACGATCGATACTCCCGCATTCCGGCAAGCGTCAACTTCCTCCTGGCCACGTCCGAAAACGAACGGGTCACCGCCCTTGAGCCGCACAACGATCTCGCCACGCTGAGCATGCTCAACCAGCAATCGATTTATTTCTGACTGTGAAATCCGATGATGGTCAGGGTACTTCCCAACATCAATTTTGGTCGCCGATGATCGAGCCCACGACAGCACTTCGAACGGAATCAACCGGTCGTGGATAATCGTATCGGCCTCGCGTACCAGTCGCTGTCCGCGCAGCGTCATTAGCTCCGGATCTCCCGGCCCGGCGCCTACCAAATACACGATGCCACGTCGCACGATCATTACTCCACCTTCGCTTTGCCCGTCGCCGCGGAAAACGTGGTTGCTGCTTCACTAACGACAAAGCCTGACAAATCGACGGGGGTGCCCGACATCATCTGGTCAGTCGCCAGCTCCAAAACCAGTTCGCTCATCGAGGCGTACATCCCCACCGGTGTATCGCAAATGCGAAAACAATCTTCGCCAGTCGATTCGTCTTGAAATGTCTCAATTAAAGGATACTTGATCGAGGGCCCGCTGGGCAAACGAAATGCTTCAGGAACGTCCACGGTCGTATGAGGCCCACGGCTGACCAAATACGGAATCACCATGGTATTGGGCGTCTTTACCCGCTCCGCCGCGTTGGCTGCCGTCGGCGGTTGATCCAGAAACGCGACTCGAATGGCAGGGCGTTGTTCGGCATCTGGCGACAGACGATTCTGTGTCGCAGCAGCTAAATCCATGGTCGCTCGACCGCTGTTCGGGTGCCGGGTCGTCCCATGCCCGACAAAAACGACGGTCAGGTCCCGAGCCGCGATCGGCAACAAATCGAGTGTTTTCCTGATTCGTTCGGCCACCAGTTGGGGAACTCTAGGGTGCATCCCCAACGCCGAAGCGATAAAAACGCGATGCTGTTCAAGTGACTTATTCTCCGCCAATTTTCGCGGGAAAACTTTTTGCGAGTAATACCCCTCACTGGTCATGACTGGCACGACGATCACGTCTCCACCCGGTGGCAGTTGATCCAGTACGTTGCTGATCTGGGGGGCACCGTACAGAAAAGCGGGCGTCACTGTCGAAAAAATGCCTGATTTCTCAACTCTGGCAGCCAGATTGAACAGCGGTTTGTTCGCGCACTCCGTGGTCACCGAACCGTGTGCGGCGAGAATCAACGAGCAACCAGAATTTCGAGCCATACCATTTCAACCGCGATAATATTTTGCCTTGGGGTATTAAACTCCAAGTTGAACCAGTTTTGGTTCGACCGACTCAATCGTCGGCTCTTCTTTGCCGGTGACTCGACGCCGCGTCTCATCGGCTCCGATGACGCGCCGGTAGAAATCACCTAGGCACTCGTTGGTGCTTCGCTCTTCGGAGTACTTGCTTAGCAGCGGAGTCAGAACATCGACTGCTTCTTCAATTTTCACGTCACCTGCATACAAGTCCGCCATTCGATCGCCTGCCAAACGGCCACCGACGAACAAGTGATATATTCCCGGACGACGCCCGACGAACGCAATGTCGGCCGTGTAGGGTCGCGCACATCCATTGGGGCAGCCCGTCATGCGAACGGTCAACTGAGCGTCACTCAAGCCAAGCTCGTTGAATTTTTGTTCTAGGTCGGTCAGCACGTCCGGGGCGACTCGTTCGGATTCTGCAACGGCAAGGCCACAGGTCGGCATCGCAGGACATGCCATCGAGTAGCGACGCACGTTCGAAATATCTTCGATCAGCGTGACGTTGTGCTCCTTCAAAATCGCTTCCACTTGAGGAATATGCGATTCTTCGAGGCCATCGAACAACAGGCTCTGCTGAGCCGTCAGAACCACATCGCATTTCAGCTCGTTGACGATTTTTAGAAATGCGGTTCGCATCTTCATCACGTCGTTGTCGACGATGCGTCCGTTTTCAACAAACACGCCGTAGAAGAACTTGCCGTCGCCGCGAGAATGAGCGCCCATCCAGTCTTCATTGGTGACCGCAGGAATTTCACGCCATGGCTGAACTTCGAAATCACAGCGAGATTTGAACTCTTCGACAAACTTCTCAACTCCCATCTTGTCGATCAAATACTTCAGACGAGCCTGCTTCCGATCCGAGCGATTTCCGAAGTCACGATAGATCGAGGCAATCGCTCGAACTGCAGCGACTCCATTTTCAATCGCAACGAAACCGATCTTGTCCGCAATCTGTGCAAAGGTGTTCGCTCGACCGTGGCTCATGCCAAGCCCGCCACCGGCAAGTACATTCCAACCGGCCAACTTACTTGAATCGTCTGAATCGAGGACACCAATCAAACCAGCATCGTACGAGTAAACGTCGATCTGGTTATCGCCCTGCAACGTGACGCCGACTTTGTACTTTCGTGGAAGGTAAGTCTCCTTGTAGAACGGTTCATCTTCCCGCGTCGAAACCTTTCGCTCGCCATCGACCCACAACTCGTAGTAGGCCTTGGTCGCCGGACGAAGATCGACTGCAATATCTTTGGCTGTTTGACGAATCGTTTCGTGCACTTGGTCAGCGATCGGTGCAGCAGTCGCCATCACGTTGCGGCAGACGTCGCCACACGCAGCCAAGGTCGTCATCATTGCAGCGTTGATCTGACGCATCGTTTCGCGAAGTTCGCCCTTGAGCACGCCGTGATATTGAATCGCCTGGCGAGTCGTGATGCGGATGCTGCCGTTGGCAAAGTCGTCCGCCATCCGATCTAGGTCACGATACTGCTCCGGCGTGACCATGCCACCGGGCAGTGCGATCCGAATCATGTAACTGTACGCCTTGCCCAAGCCTTCCTTGCGTCGCTCGGAACGCAAATCGCGGTCGTCTTGTTCGTACGTGCCGTGAAACTTCAGCAACTGCATGTCGTCATGCTCGAAGTGCTCGATCGAGGGATCGTTCAGTACCTCGTCGATGGTGCCCCGTAACAAGTTGCTCTTTTGTTTGGCAATTTCTACTTTTGATGGGCCGGTTTTGTCTTTCGCCATTTTTCTAATCGTTGTCCTGGTCTGAGACCTTCTGTTTTTATGTTTCAAGCGTTTGATAAATTGCTGCAAACGAAAAATGCTCGCACGCGTCCAACTAAGGCAAACGCCACATCAATTTCAATCGTCACCGATGACTTACGGATCAACAAGTTACCCGATGGAAATGATTCATCATCGATCTTACGCTTGCGAGATGAAACGGAAGCCGATCGTTCCTTGTTGGGTAAGTCCTAAATTTCATAGTGCAGTCCGCACTCGGTTTTTTCATTGCCTTCCCAACGGCCATCCCGTTTGTCCTGATCCGGAGTCGATCCGGGAACCACTTTGGTGCAATGAGTGCATCCGATGCTGGGGTAATTCTGAAGATGCAACTGGTTAAACGGTACGCGATGTTCCTGCACGTATTCCCATACGTCAGCGCGAGTCCATGTTACCAGAGGGCAAAACTTGTTCACCTGGTAACGCCAATCCCACGACACAACCGGCGTTTGAGCACGATGCTCGGTCTGAGTCCGCCGTAATCCCGTCATCCAAACCTTGTACGGTTTGATATTCTCCACCATCGGCTGAACCTTGCGAATGTTGCAGCAGAGGTCTTTATTCGATTTCCACAACTCTACCCCGTATTGCTCGGCCTGTTGTTCTGGAGTCACGCCGGTCTTCCAAGTGACAAAGTTGAGGTTTTTGTATTTTTCGATCAGTTGGTCACGCAGCGTCAGCGTTTCTTTGAAGAAGAAGTCTGTATCGATGCACGCGACGGTCAACGGCTCCAACGAAGCTGCTTCAATCGCTTTGGAGCACATGTCAATCAACGCACAGCCTTCCATCCCGAATGCCGATGTCAAAACCATCGGAACGTCCGAAAAATACTTCAGCCCCCACTCAACCAGCTGTTGCGGCTGACTGTCGTCGTCCAAAGCGGCAGGTTTCACGGCTGCGGGTTTCGTATTGGTCGGTTGTGAATTCATCGATCGGTTTCGGTTTTCCTCGCCTGACGGAATTGCGGCGTGTCGGCTAAAGCGAAAGACGGTTCGCACTGAAGACGGCTCGCTTGATGGCACATTCTTGACTCAAGTTTAGCAGCAGGTGACCAATCAGGACTACCGAGACTTGCGGGCAAGCCAGTGGGTTCAGGGTGGGACATCCTGCCGCAGAGGGAAATGTTTCTACGACCGAGGCGGTTGGATTTCATTTTCAGGCGATTACCGACTATTTCCAAGACGACAGAGAGCCATATTCGGCGAATTAGGTAGTCCGACTTCGGTCGGAAAAAAATTGGCTCATCGGCAAACGGCCTAACCAAACGGCCTAACCAAACGGCTTAACCAAATGGCTTAACCAAATGGCTTAACGTTACCGAGAACCACCCGTTGGAACGCTCGAAAACGACCATTCTTACCGTTTGCTTCGGGCCGCCATCCACGATTCGCCTTGTCACTATCGTCCAAGTGAGGCCGATCGTTGCCTCGGAACGCGAACCTGAGGAATGATTTGTCTCATTTCCGGCGATCCTTGAGTGGCGAGTCCCAGCTTGGTGGTTAGCAGCTTCAAAATGAGACATCTGTCGCGATTCGGTTGCGAGAATTCTGATCGTGCGACAGAAACCTTCGAAAAATGGTTGCTCGAGCGAGTGGCACACCATCTGCGTAGAAGGGAGACGAGGACGAACGAAGCTCTGGTCTCATCTTTTTCGGAGCGTGATCCCTCCAAATTCGTTCGTTCCCACCTGCCTCATTGTCGGTTTCAAACCGGCACGAGAAAGTCAGCATCGAACCGCCCCACGGTTCATTTCGCCCCACGAGATGCTGGCTTTTTTTCGTGCGCTGTCGCTTGGGTGGATTCAGCATGCGAGTGGTTTTGACAAGCCTTCATTGGGTTGCTCGCTTCTGTTGTACCGATTACCCCAGCCAATTCTTGAAACGAAAACCCAACATCGGGACCGTATTCGAGGATTCTACTGAGCAACTTTTCAGAACCCACGGAGCAGAAATCCCATCTGGGAGGAGAAGGCTCCGTCCGCCCCACGCTGAGCACCTTTGCAGGACGCCCGGATCAGAAATCGGCTAAAAGTCGATCTGGCGTCAATTGCAGTAAGCTTCTAATTTCGTGGTGAGGCTCGTCACGGGATCGAAAGGAATCGAATGTATCGCCACGTCACCAACCAAAATCTCAATCCTCCGAACCAGCCTAGCTCGCTTAAACAAGCACTCGCGATTTCGGTGCCACGACTGCATCAAGCACCGTGTTGCATCCCGAGCGTCACGATTCTGACAACGCTTGCCGCACTCACGCTGACGGTCTGTCTTTTATCGGGCTGCGGTGCCCCACGAGCAGGCACGGCAAGATCAGATTCCAGTCCCGACAAATCCATCGCAGAAGAACCAGAGGCAACTGAACAGTCTACTGAGGAAGTCGTTTTCGAATCAGCTGCGACAATTGATCCGGTCGAGCTGAATCTACCCGACGAACTCCCTGCGGAAACAGCATCAACAGCAGCGTCCGCCTCGCAGCCACTTGCGCCGCCCCCCGCTGCAATGCCTGCAAGAAGTCGTAGCCGGGCAGCTTCAACAACTCACCACCGATATTCCAACAGTCGTACTCAGGCAGCAACCAGTCAGTCGTGGCAAAGCGTTGAATCAAACTCGGAAGAGTTCGCGGCTGGCTCAAGCCAACCTTCCGCTGCACTAGAATCGATTGATCAAAAGGCGAACGTTCCTGAAACCATTTCGCAACCAGCAAAAACCAACTCGGCATCGCCAAAACTTCCTACGCAAGTCGAAGTCTTCTACGCAACCGATCGCCAGCGCGTTGCGTCGATTTCGAAAGGCGATCTTCGGAAGGTCTTCAGTTGGGCGTTTTTGCTGGGGTTCCTTGCCTTGATCACCGGAATCTTCGGCAGCATGTACCAGCGACAAAGCGTCAAACTGATTGCGGCGACCGCGTGCGTTGGCTGTCTAGTGCTCAGTTACGGTGGCTGGATCGAATGGCAGCAGCGAGCAAGACTGAAAGATAACGGCAATGTCTGGTACACGCACGATATCAAGATTCCGAAAACCGGTGCAAACGTCGGATCGACGCTGACAGACGAACCATTCGAGTCGCTCGATTATGGGCGCTGCTTGGTCACCATCCCTCCAAACCACCAGACTGGGATTGTTGAAGCGCCTTCGATCACCAAGTTTGAGCTGACTGAGGACGCGGACAAACATGTTGTGCTGGAAAAAATCACGCTCAGCAGGTCAAGCGAGTTCTTTGGCCATTTGAATGATCGGCTGGAATCAGGCAGCAACGAAGCTTTGATTTTCATTCATGGTTACAACGTATCGTTTAACGACGCAGTCAAACGAACGGCGCAAATTGCTCACGACGTGAAATTCCAAGGAGCCCCTGTTTGCTACAGCTGGCCGTCTCGGGGCGGGTTGGAAGATTACACTCGCGACATGGCGAACGCCGACTGGAGCGTGATTCACTTGCAGGAATTTTTGGCATCGCTGTTCGAGCAATCGCAAGCCGACAAAATCCATTTGATCGCCCACTCGATGGGCAACCGAGTGCTCATGCAGGCGCTCGATCGTTTGGCGTTGCAGAACGAACAAGAAACACGATTTGGACAGATCGTACTGGCCGCTCCTGACGTCAGCGCCAATGATTTTCGGCAGCGATACAGCGGCGTGATTCGACACATGGCGGATCATGTGACGATGTATGCCTCGTCACGAGACCGAGCACTGATGGTGTCGGCAGGCGTCCACGGGCATGATCGAGCCGGTTTGGCTGGCGCCGGGATCGTGGTTGTCGACGGGATCGACACGATTGATGTCTCGCACATCGACACCAGCTTGATCGGGCATTCTTACTACGGCGACAACCCCGAGCTGATCGATGACCTTGCCGCGATCATTTTGCAGTCAAAACCTACCGCGTCCCGGACTTGGCTGGAGCGAATCGATACCGCAGCCAATCGTTTTTACTGGAAGTTTCGATGATGTTCAGGCGGTAGTGACCCAGTACTCAGTACTCATTCCCGGAACCCTGAGAAAACGAAAGCCTTGAGGAAATACCCCCCAAGGCTTTCGCCATATCAAATTTTCCTACCGCCTGCCCTACTCCGCTGGTGCTTCTAAGGAAACCTCAAAGTCTCCACCGGAAGGCTCGGGCGGCGCGGAGCCCGTTTTCGATTCCGACCCGCCAAACTCTGGTGAACTAGGTGGTAACGGCGGTGCGAAGTCGTTCGAGGAATCGACTTCTCCATCGCTCGCGTCACCTGCCGCATCACCCGACAGCGAAGCAAGCGTAAAACGAGACTCGCTAGAAGATTTTGCTTCTGCAAACGCGCTGATCAGCTGATCAGGACTGGTCTGGCTGGGATCATAAACGGCCGTCGCTGATTGATCGGCCATACTTGTTGAGACTTTCGCTACACCCGGCAGCGATTTGAGCTGTTTTTCAACAGCCCGCGTTCACGACGCGCCTCAGACCATTCCGGAAACGGCGAACGTCGCCGATTCCATCCCGTCCGGTACGTCCAGAGAAGCTGAGCCGTTGCCGCCGGGGCTGCATCCAAAGGCAACGATCATCATCATCGCCAACAACCCACTACTGAGAGTGATTAACCGTTTCATCGAAACTCCAAAAATCCTTGAGCGCACTGTTTGTTCGTGTGGTCTGATAGAAATTGTCTTCTTGCGACGATGCCGATACGCAAGTTTCCAAAAATAAATGCAACCAGACCTTGTTTCGTCGTCGAAATGACGCCTGTTCCAATTGCTAATCCTAGCCAACTGCCGACAAAAGGCAAAGTCGGACCGATAAAGGCGTTGTTTTCGTCAGGATCTTGATCGGACCGCGACGGCAGCCTACCCCAGATCCAACATTCGTTGCAGCGCAACGTCCGACCAGCGAGACGTTTCCTCATCGACCCGAACCACATTGACTGGCGTGCCCGCTGCCAGATTTTCCAGCGTCCAGCAAAGGTGAGCCAAGTCGATTCGGTACATCGTCGCACACATACACATCACGGGTGAGAGAAAATGGATCTCCTGTTCGGGGTGTTCCTGTTTCAGACGGTTGACCAGATGCAGCTCCGTGCCGATCGCCCACTTGGTTCCCGCAGGAGCCTCTTGCACGGTTTTCAAAATTTTTCCCGTCGAGCCACTGATATCTGCGATGTCGTTCACTTCGCGAGGACATTCAGGGTGAACCAGAATCTTGATGCCCGGATGCTTATCACGAAAGTCGTGCACGTGCTCCGGTTTGAACATCTGGTGGACACTGCAATGCCCTTTCCACAAAATCACTCGACTGTCTTTCATCTGCTGAACCGAGTTTCCTCCAAGATCGTCGTCGTAAGGATTCCAAACTGGCATTTGACTGTCTTCGATGCCCATCGCTAACGCCGTGTTGCGACCAAGATGTTGATCAGGAAAAAATAACACCCGGCTCGTCCGTTCAAACGCCCATCTTAAGACTCGATCCGCATTGCTGGACGTGCAGACAATTCCATTGTGTCGACCGCAAAACGCTTTCAGGCTGGCGGCCGAGTTAATGTAAGTCACCGGCGTGATGTCGTTGGTGTCGATCACTTCTCCAATGTCATCCCAAGCGTCCTGCACCTGATTGATCGCCGCCATGTCGGCCATCGAGCAACCGGCTGCCATATCCGGAAGCATGACCGTTACTCGACGACCATCACGCGATTCAATTTTTTCCGGCGTGTTCGAAACGATGTCTGCCGTTTCCGCCATGAAGTGAACGCCGCAGAAAACGATCGCATCGCAATCACGTTCGCCCGCCAGCTGGCTCAGTTGCAAACTGTCGCCGCGAAGGTCCGCGTGAGCAATCACGCCGTCCTGCTGATAGTGATGACCGAGAATCACCAAGCGATCGCCAAGGTTTTGCTTGACGGCTTTGATCCGAAGGTTCAGAACCTTATCGTCGAGGCCCCGATATTCTTTGAAATCAAAGGAAGGGGCATCAGAAAGTTGCGTAAGTTGGCTCATGGAGTCAGCAAATTCGAGAGGGGTTGATCAAGCCATTATTCTACGCCGACTGGCGTAAAACGACCACAACTAATACGACCGCATTGGAATTACGGCAATCCATTCAGCGCTGACACTCGGCTCGCTCGTAAACCACGGGGCATGATCTCTTGTCCTGACAAGGACAACCTATCGGTAGCGCCGCGCCGCCATCGCCGCTTGAGATTGTTCGATTGAGCCGTTTGGCGCAGCCATGGCGCAACGTGTTCCGTTGTTGTGGATTTGAACACTGAAACACAGAGGTCACGGAGTGGTTGCGTGCGAAAATCTCGCTTTGGCGAATCACGTGTCGTTCACCTTGATTTGTTCCGCTACTTCCCACCCAACGCCGCGCGGACGGGTTCCGGGAGAAACGCTTTGGCGGAACTTGCCCACTTGGATCTGGCCGCATCTGAAATCGACAAACGCAACGAACTTTTCTTGTCTTGAAACTTCTTGTTAATTTTTGTGACCAGTTTTTGTTCTTTCTCCGTGATTTTCTCATCCAGCGCCGAGCGGGCACCCTTGGATACCTGCTGAGCGAACTCGCCGCCGGCCTTGCTGATTCGGTCGATCCGAAATTCCTGCACGACGATATTCGCCGCCGTCGCCTTCGGATCGAAGATCAAATCGGGTGGAAATTTTGTAATGTCCAGATGAGTCTTCAACTGCAACGAGACTGATAGGTTCAACTTCGCGTGACCGTCCGCGCTCAGACTGTACAACTGGATGCCTTTGACCCATTTGGATTGGCGAGCGTGAAGCTTAACGTGAGCCGAGCATTCAACGTCGAATGCCATCGCCCCGTCGGGGCGTTGTCGCATGTTGGTCACTCGAACGGAGAACTCTTCACGAGGATTCATCAAATCCGCAGTGTAACGTTGCCAGGTTCCGTGGTTGACCAATTTTTTGCGGCGATGGGTCCGCAGCTTGCCGTCTTTGAACTTCACATCCACACCGTCCCATCGTTCGGATTGGCGTCCCCATTTTTTCTCGTCAACGTAATCGTGCGGAAGATTCTCCAGCACCAGGTTGGTCAGTAACTGATCCAGTTGCACTCCGGTTTGGGTTGGCTGAACCGGATCACCATCCTGAGCCGCAGCCATTTGTGGCGCGGAGAATGCAATCGAAAACACCAGCCACCAGGTGGCGGCCAGTCCCTGGATGACGGCTAACGCGACCGCCCGATGAATACGAATCGACACCGACATTCGATCCCGCGGGGGCAGCAGGTTATTCCGGTTGAAGATCAAATTTTCTGCCTGATGGGGGTGTAACCGAGGTTGAACGTCTGGCTGTGTGATCAACGTTTCGCGTTATGATCATGAGCACGTAGCACTGCGCACCCAAGCTACTATCGACCGTTTTTCTGATCCAGAGACAAATGGAAGTCACAATCTGCTTAAACTCGAATGCTGTCATGCTGGCAAAGACTTTTGTTGCAATCGTTATCACGGTTTTCGCCGGGTGCGAAGGTGATCTGGTTGACTCGGACAAATCGCTGCCTGCGCCGCTGCCGCACGAACTTCCCTACGAGTTTCATGGGAAAATATTCCGTGTCTGGGGCGGCGACTATTTTGACATTCGCGATGGCCAGCGACTTCACTACGTCTGCTTGCAAGGCATTGATTCTCCCAAACCCGGTCAAACGTTTTATGGGAAGGCATGTAATGAATTGCGTCGAATCGTCGGCGATCAGGAATTACGTGTCGTCGTGACGAAGCTGGACGATTCGAAAGTCGCTTACGTAAAAGCGTGGCTCCCAGACGCGTCGAAATCTGATCCAGCAGTTGACATAGGGCTTGAGATGATCCGCCGCGGATTCGGTTGGTATGACGGAAACGAGTTTGATGGCGATAGCGAATACAAATCCGCTCAGTCATTCGCGCGAGCGAAAAAGCTGGGCTTATGGAATCAACCTGACCCCGTGCCGCCGTGGAATTTCAATGCAACGGAATGATATTTATTGCGGTGAACTCATCTTCTTTACACGCTCACATCCCATACCGGCTCACATCCCATACAAGCTCGACGCGCAAGTAAGCAGAGTTTGCGTTCTCACCGCGCATAAAAAAACCGTTTGAGTCTTCGATGAAAACTCAAACGGTTTAGCTGAACCATTGTTCGGCGATTGAATTAGTCCAACAATCGGACTGCTTCGGCGCGAGGACCCTTGGGACCCTGGCCTTCCGAATACTCGACCTTCTGGCCTTCACGGAGACTGTCGTAGGTCGCTCCTTCCAGAGACGAGTGATGGAAGAAAATATCTCCACGCTCACCCTGAATGAAACCAAAACCTTTGTCAGTCAACTTTTTAATCGTACCCTGCGGCATTCCGCCACTCCTCAAAACAAAAACGTAAATATCTCAGGCCAAGTCGAACAGCTTTCAATCGTCCTTCCGCTGAACAAATCTCGTCGCGGTGCACTTGAACTCACTGGCCCGATTGTAAGCCAGTCGCAAGGGAAAAGCAAACTACATTAACAATAATTCAAGGGAGGGCTTTCCCGTGCGTTCGGGGGAAAATCCGGTGTTCTTCGCGGAATCCCTTGTGCCATGCGCTGCAGACGATCAAACTCTGGACGTGCCCACAGTATAAAATACCGGATGTCGTTTCATTTCGGTCGCGTAGGACCGGCAATGGAACGTCTCCATGCGACAACTTGTTGGTCCGCAGGTTCTCGGGCCGCATTTCTTAAAATCCCGCCAATTCCGAAGTTCTATATGCCCGACAACGCCGCCCACCCGAAAATACAGGGCCTGATTTTCGATTGCGATGGGACCTTGGCCGACACGATGCCACTGCACTACGTTGCTTGGCGAGCAACACTGGATCGTTATAACGTCCCGTTGACTGAAGAGCGGTTTTACGCGATGGCCGGTCAGCCGACGGTGCACATCGTGCAGCGGCTGTTGGACGAAAATGGCGTGGACGACGACGCGAAGAGAATCGCGACCGAAAAAGAGCAGGCGTTTCTCGCTGTGCTGGACGATGTGGAACCGATCGAACCGATTGTCGCGATCGCACGTGAGCATCATGGACAGCTGCCAATGGGCGTTGGTTCCGGTTCTCGCCATGAGGTCGTTCTGAGAATCTTGAAATGTATTGGTCTCGAAGAGGTATTCGATTGTGTGGTGGGAGCCGAAGGCACTGCCAAGCATAAACCGGAGCCGGATGTTTTTTTGGAGGTTGCTCGGCAACTGAAAGTCGCCCCAGAGCGTTGTCGTGTGTACGAAGATGCTGACCTAGGCGTGGAAGCGGCGAAACGAGCCAACATGGAGTGCTTTGACGTGCGAGACGTGCATACGCCTCGCCGGATCACGAACGTTGGCTGATCCGGAGACGCGGCTTGGATGCCAAACCATAAATGGGGTGCGGACGGAGCCGTCCCGTCCCGTCCCGCGATCGGGAGGGCGCGGCTCCGCCCAAGCCGAATTCAATGACACGCCCAAACCAATGATTGGTGCAGACGAAGCCTTCCCCATCCGCGAAACGGGTGCGGACGGAGCCTTCCCCTGGGCTGATGAAAATGTTTTACCTCTGTTTTTTGGCACCTACGGCAGGGCTGCGGTTTTAAATTCACGGTATGCGATAGCCCGTTTCGCTGTATGCGTTTGTGCCAGATTGTCCTTGAGCCACGTTTT
>CALFWL010000069.1 GCA_937928215.1 uncultured Pirellulaceae bacterium
TGCCCATTTTGTGAAACGCCAAGAAATTTTTCTCGAAATGCTTTCAAGCCTTCGCCAGCTTCGTCGTAGTCGAACTCGTTGATCAACAGCACGTCGGGGCGAACTCGCTGAATAATTTCGGCGATCTTCTGAGTCTTTGGCGACTCTCCGCTGATAAGTTCCTTTTTCAAATCGCCTTCGTTGCGTCGGTTCATGGCCACATTGAAAGTTGCGAACCTGACCGTTGTTTCCAAGTTATGCGAAACGCGTTGGCCGAACGTTGGCATTGAGCCCGGCAACGCGAACACGGAGATGGTCAGCAGCAAAAAAAGTCGAACGTTCATCATGCATACCTTTCCAGAATCTCAACGCATCCGCTCAGGTAACTAGGGCCGAACAAGTTCAAATGATTGAGTAGGTGATAAAGCGTATAGATTTCCGTTCGCGATTCCCACCCGTCAGCCAATGGCCAGGCTTCGTTGTATGCGTCATAGAACGTAGATGGAAAGCCGCCAAACAGCCGAGTCATCCCGAACTCGGCCTCACGATTTGCGTAGTAACAGGCAGGATCGTAAATCACAGGTTGGCCATTTCTGTCCGCGAGATAGTTTCCGCTCCATAAGTCGCCGTGAATCAAGGCGGGCGGCTCACCATCGTTTGCCAACAAGTTGTCGATACGGTCAATCATCCGCTCGCCCAACTGTTGGAGTCTGCGGTTTGAGTATCCGTTGTCGCGCGCCATTTTCA
This sequence comes from uncultured Pirellulaceae bacterium, assembly GCA_937928215.1. Taxonomy (GTDB): domain Bacteria; phylum Planctomycetota; class Planctomycetia; order Pirellulales; family Pirellulaceae; genus Mariniblastus. The sequence continues at coordinate 727 of CALFWL010000069.1, forward strand.
GCTGTGGAGCCAACCGAGCTTCAACCCAAAAACGATTCCAATCGTTCTTCCAAGGATTGAGCTGAATACTGGAGCCTAACCAGTTATTGGTTTCAAATCCAAAATGATCACTCGTTGCAACACGATGCATTTCCGCCAGTTGCTGGCCGAAAGTTTCGAAGTAGTCGTGGCAACGATTCCCTTGCTCAATGCATTCGAGAACCAAGAAGGATTCTTCCGAGAGGGTTGAGCCAAAACAGATGACAGCGGGCACTTGGATCACTCCGGTCAGAGCGATTGCATTGAGGCCATTTGCCTCTGCGTGGAAGATCGCCTTCGGCATGGTGGAACTGGACTTCACAAAGTATGAACGCCCGCTCGTCGACCGAATGATCATCGCGTCATTGATGCATCCACCGGATGCGGAATGATACGTGCCCACGTCAAATGTCTCGCCAGTGCTGATCGCAATATGACGAGCGATTTCGTTAAGAGTTTTGGGTGACACAGACTCACCTAAGAACCGGCAAGAAGTAAAATTCCTTTGCTCGGCATTCATGACAGCTGAGCGTTGAAAAATAACTGAATTCGTCTTTCGCACTTATGCTGCGGGGACGATCAGGTATGCCAAGAGTTTGAGCATGTCGTGAACAGTTCATCGAACGTTGATACATGCTTTATTCGGGAATCGGTTAAACGGTCGGTTCTGATCGCGACCACCACCTCTGGGAAAGAAGCGTGTGCTTTTCCGTACCGCGCACTTGCCGCCGAATCTGCGGCTAACGGATGTTGGTGGTTGTGGCGCCGATCAGGCTGGAAGTTTACGCCACCAGGTCGCTGGTCAGCAAGGAGTTTTCGGTAAACCAAGACAATGCCGATCCAACAACCGGACACGAGATTACTCTGCGTTGGTGGATTCAGATTGGGATTCCCATTTCCTGATGACCTGCTGCAGCCTTTCGATCTGCGATGTGTTTGCTTTATCGATTACCTTCATCGCAGCCTTGATGCTTTTGATTGCTGCGGGAATGTCTCCTTTGGCTGCTTGCAGGTTACCGAGCACCATCAGCCTCTGCGGATGCGGTTGTTTAAGCTCGGTTTCGATGGCACACATTCGCTTGACGAATTTGGCGACTCGGTATCGCGTCGTTGACGGCCCGGCAACCACCGGCAAGTCAGATAAATATCGTTCGACATCCGCGGCAAGCCCATTGGCCGAGGCGTACCGATCGTTGCGATCTTTTTCGAGGCACTTCCGAACGATCCAGTTGAGATCTTCTCGGAGCATCGCACACAATTTGCGTGGCTCGATCGAACGCGCTCGTGCAATCTCATTGAGATCTTCGGCGGGCAAATCTGAAATCTTAGATAAATCCTGCGGGGCGATTTTCTGAATCAGTTCCGTCAAGTCTCCAAAGTTAAGCGACGAAAAACTGGCCCCCGAGAACGGATGCCGCCCCGCCAGCAGTTCGTGAAGCAGCACACCAAAACAATAAACATCGCTGCGCGTATCGACATCTTGACTGGATGAAAACTGCTCCGGTGACATATACGCCGGCGACCCAACCAACTGACCGACAAGCGTTTCGTCAGCGTTGGTGAATTCAAGTTCTCCGCTCTCAAAGGCTCAAGTTCCACTTGGGGCACGTCGCAAGACATAGTGAGCACGGGGCTTTTTGCTGCGCTGAGATCATGGCTTTCTCCGAGTCATATCATGCTCATGGTTTCGAGGAATCATCTTCCAGTGCCGATAAGGATGCCGCCAGCGATTGGTGGCGCCACCTTGCCTTCACGGCATCGTGCGAGATCAAATCGAAGAAGACATCCATGACGGCTTTGTATTTGTCAATTGTCAACGTAGTTGCTCGTCACCTTGGTCTACTTGAGCTCGCCATGCAGGTTTTGCTCGGCTTTGATATTGGCATGTGTCTCCAGTACGTCCGGAAAATGTTTTGATCGAACCAAAGCACTTCCATAGAAGTTAGAAAAGAGCTCTCCATCTTTCACGGATTCATCGGTGTAGATCACGAACTCGGTCGCCATTGCTATCGCACGTCCTTTCGTGATGCCGGATCGCCCAGCGGCAGGCCGCCAGCAACCATTTGGTCGATTATATCTTGCTGGAAAGCAGCTTCTTTGGAATCAACGTTCATGTTAGGAATCCGATTCCTTTGAAATGATGTCGACGACTTCCTGAGCCAGCCAATCACGTTCACGCTCTTTTCCTGTGTACTCGCGCAAGATTCCCAAACGTTCCAATCTGGCAATGTCTTTGCCTGCCGTTGTTTTGGATATGTCCGATTTGTCGATCAGGTCAGCAACATTCAAGGCTGGCGTTGAAAACAAGTCATCCACAACAGGAAAGAGCCGAGTCGGTGCATCATCTGCTTTCAGCACGTCGTGAAAACGGCTTTTCAGTGTGATCAACTCTTCACTGCGCCAAATCGTGTCAAGCGCCTGCGTGCGAATCGCATCCAGAATAAATCCGATCCAGTCTGACCACGCGTCGCCACCTTCTTGGCTGATTCGCAGCAGCAGATCAACATATCGTTTGCGGTGTTCGTTGATATACGCACTCATGTAGACGACGGGATGTTCCAGCAACCCTTCTTTGACCATGGAACGGGAAATCAACACGCGACCGATACGACCGTTTCCGTCACTGAAAGGGTGAATCGTTTCAAACTGGTAATGAGTCATCGCCACCGCGAACAGAGGTGGAATTTTCTCATGTTCGGCGTTAACGAACTTTTCCAATTCATGCATCAGGTCCGGAACGTGATCGGCAGGCGGGGGAACAAATCGAGCGTTCTTGACGCCCGTGCTATTTCCACCGATGTAAACTCCACCGTCTCGGAACTTTCCTGGGCGGTGTTTCTGTCCGCGCACACTCTGCAACAAGAACTCGTGCATCTCACGAATGATTCGTACCGACCAAGGCAAATCTGATTGGATTCCATGTTCGAGCGCGCGAACATAGTTCCAACTCTCGCGGCTACTTTCGCGCACGTCCGTAGACCGTCCTGCACCAGCCAGCACCAGTCCTTCTGCGGTCGTGTGAATGTTCTCGATTTCTGAGGAGAGCTTCGCTTCTCTCATCCAAAGCGTTCGCAAAAGTCCCGCTGCGTTTCCGACGCGCTTGTGTAAGCCGTTTACTTTTCCCAATGCCAGCAACGTGTCCGAATGTCGCTCGAAATGAGTGAGTCGGATGGCATCCCAGTCTGCATCAGGCGGAAGTGGGTTTGGGACAAAGGCGGAGGTTGTAACGGTTCTCGATTCGCCCAGCGGTCCATCTGGGTATTCAACGAACTGAGTTTTGACCAGTTTGCCGGGGAATTTCGGTTGGAAATCGCTGTTTTTCATTAGTCCACCATGATGACCTAAGCCCGACCGCTAGTCCAGTATTTTGGCAAATTGTGGACTAGTGGCGTTCTCTGGTCAAGGTGATTGGACTGACGGACCTCCGCCAGCGGTGGGCTGTCAGCAACCATTTGGTCGATTGGAGTTCCCTAGGAAAAGTTGACAGTGAATC
>CALFWL010000070.1 GCA_937928215.1 uncultured Pirellulaceae bacterium
AAAAGAAAATTCTGATATTTTTCTCCCAACGGGCGGCATTTGCCGCGTTTACAGGCCCTAAGCCAATGAGGAGAAATGATGGAATCCGTAATTCAGTCCGTGCCATTGGCACAGATCGTTCCCAATCCCTGTCTTCGGACACGGAGCGAAACTGAAGTCGAAACGATGGCCAACAGCCTCGGGGAAATCGGTCAGATTTCCCCGATCGGAGTCATCCGTTCGAAGAATGGCTATGAGATTGTTCATGGCAACACACGGTACTTCGCCGCCGAGAAGCTTGGTTGGGAAGCAATCGAGGCTCGCATCTACGCACCAGAGACAAGCGCCGCTGAGTGCATGCAACTGGCTGTCTGCGAGAACACTGTTCGAGAACAAATGAATTTTGTCGAGATGGCTGATGCGTTGCACGAGTACGCGAAGCTTTGCAGTCTGACGCTTGCTCAGGCAGGCTTGAAACTCAACTTCAAGCAGTCCCAAATATCGAAGTGCCTCAAGACGGACGAGCGGTTGTCGCCCCGCAACAAGAAGCTGCTTCTGGACGCGGGCATCGGCGGTTCTCTCGCCTACTTGATTTCACAAGAACAGAAGCTCCAGGATCAACTTGTTGATGCCGTGATTGCTGAGAACTGGTCGCGGAAACAGTTAGAGCAGCACTTCCGCAATAAGCGGCAGGGCAAAGTCAAGTTCGAGTTTCGTCATCTGGGCGCCAAGTTGGTGCTTGAGGTGCAGCGAAACACATCGTTTGAAAACGTTCTTGCACTGCTCAAGCAGTTCGCAGGCACCCTAAAGCGAAACAGCGGCTTCGATCTCACTACAGCGGCCCGCCGCATTAAGGAGCAAGCCAATGTTCTTTCTTAAAACACGTACTTCAAAAGCGGAGCAGCTGCTGAGCTTGCGACAAGCATCACTTGGATGCGTATTCACTGGGCGAATTGGCAGTGGGAAATCGACCGGATTGAGGCAAGTTCTCAAATTTTTGGAAGAGCAAGGCGCCTATTTGTGTATTTGCTGCATCAAGCCAGATGAAGCTGATGTTATGGGCGAGCTGTTTCCTGATGCCGTCAAGTTCACACCGTCTTCACACAAGTTCAACCTGTTGGACTACGAGATGAGCAGGGAGGGCGGCAGCTCCAGCAATCTGGCGGCCTTCCACGACGATCTTTCCGAAGTTTTGACTCGTGCTGATAGTCAAAAGCAAGAGGCGTTCTGGAAAGGAGGTGCTCACGACACGCTAACTCATGCTTTCGAGCTTGCTCACCATGTAAGAAAGCTGCAAGGTAAACAGGCGACGTATTCTGAAGTCTATGACATCATTATGACTTCCCCTCAATCGTTGGTTGCAGCGGCTTCTCCTGAATTCCGAAAGTCACCATGCGGAATCTTCATTGAGGCACTCGGCAGACACGACCCCGCATTAGCGGAGAAGTACTGCGATTGGTTCATGAAACGCATGCCCTCTATCGGCGACAAGGCGAGGGGGGCCTTCGTGACCCAATCGCTGAATTCCATCAAGCCGTTCGTTCATGGGCCAATCGCTGAAACCGTTAATGGTCAGTCGACGATTACGCCCGAAACGATGATGGGGCAGCACACCATTCTTGCGTTTGACACGCTTACCTACGGTGTCAGCGGGCTGGCATTCAACCTGATGGTCAGCTGGCTCTGCATGGAGTGTGTTTTGCGACGCAAAGGTGACTTTCCCTACTTTGCCTTGGTCCGGGACGAGTACCACCAACTTGCCCATGCGGAGCGCGATGTTCGCACTCAGGCGGTTGGGCGTTCGCAAAAGTTCATCGGGATCAATGCGTTTCAGTCTCTACCTGTTTTAGAGGCAGCTCTGGGGGGCGGATTGGAGGCTCAAACGCAGTCCAAAGCTCTCTACGGATTGCACGTTAACAAGTTCATGATGTCGCAGAACTGCCATGTAACGAACGATTTTAACTCAATGGTCATTGGACAAGAGAAAAGGATGTTTTTTTCAGGGTCGCAGAATCAAAGCCAAGAACTGCCTTGGTATGACGTGCTGGGAGTCGGTGCCGCACCGAACTTCGGCTATTCGCAGCAGTGGCACTACCGAGTGCCGCCGACTGCTTTCATGGGTCTTAGAGCGGGAGGACCAGACAACGACTGGACGTGTGACGCCATCTACCACTGTGGATTGGATGGCTATGAAACTGTTTCTTTTAAGCAAAGGTAATCGAAATGACTACTCTAAACTCGCCGCCGGACGAATTCCGGCAAATGGACGGCACGCAACTATTTCAATCGGTTGCGGGGCTGCTGCTGATGGCAAATGAGTTCATTGGCGTTTTCTGGGCACTGCTGGTCAAGCGGCCTGGCACTGCCGGGACGCGGGCTTATTGGCGTGAAGCGGCTGGTGGCTTCTTCTTGCTTCTCGCGCTTTCGCAAAACCATTGGTTCCCGGATCAGTATGCCTTTCGGGTCTCAATTGCCCTGCTATCGATCAACTTCTGGTGGCACATCGTGGCAACGACGCTAAAGAAGGATCACGTGCATACTCAGTGCATCGGTGCATCTCGGTTCCTTGGAAGTGGCTACACGCCTCTCTATCTTGAAATCTTCACCGGGATTTTCGTTGCTGTCGGCTTCATCTTCGCTGGCATGGAACCCTACGGTCTTTTCATTCTTGCGTCAGCAGTCTGCTGCAGTCTCAAGGAAGGACTGATCGAGGAGCGTGATCGTCAGCGCTCGGTAAAGATGGCGGATGCGATGGCTGAGCAAGCCTACATGATGCACAACTTCGAGCAATGGAAGCGAGGACAACATGGGTAAGTCTTACGACGACCTGAAGAACATGTTCGACAAAGGTCGCTATGAAATGGCTCAAGGACTGAGGGCCACTCAGGAAGCTGGATACCTGGCCCCCGAGTATCAGAGTCACAGCATGGACGAGAAACAAACGTCTTACCTAGAACAGGTGCAAGACGGAATGGAAATTTCCCAACCCCAGCCCGAACGCCAACAGGAGGTGCAGCCATGAACGAAAACATTTTGATGTTGAAGATCATGATGGGGTTTTCCGTTCCCTACATGCTGTACGCCGCTTATATCGCAGTTCGTGTTTTTCGCCAGAAGAACGCTGTGGAGCGACAGCTTCAAGCGTGGCGGAAACGGCGTGAGCAATTACTCGCAGAAAGGGGGCAAGCATGATTCTCTTGTTTCGACTCCTTTGGCGATGGTCGTCGCTAGTCTGCTTTATAAGCATTCCGCCGTTGCTGTTCTGGGCGCACGTGCAAGAAGCAATGCCCGTTGGCTACGGAACGCTGTTGCTGTTCGGGTTCTGGTGTTTCATACCGTTTGGAACGGTCTGTGAACTCGCGCAGAAACGAGACCTAGCACGTCATCGAATTTTCAATATTCAGCTCGAACTAAGGAGGCTTAATCATGACTGAACGAGAGTTTGCACATGAATCACGGAAGGCCAAGTGGCATCCCAATCGGATTCGAGCTTGGATCTACTGTAAAAATCGGTATGGAACGTCGTTTCCTGATGACTCTTGGTCACTCGACCAAGTTCTTGAAGTTTCCAACCAAACGTTGGAAATCTACCAGAACGCCCATCGAAGCTCCACGAAAAGTCAGATCTTGCACGGAGTCACCGAGGGTCTCACCGAAGCTGCGGTGCACATTGGGTTTCCTGCGATCAAGTCGTTTCTTGGTCGTCGTTAGTTTTTTTCTAGGAGATACTTATGTTCCTTCGAATTCTGATTGCTTTTATCGTCGCATTGGTCAGTCAATCATCTCGCCGATGATGACGGTCAAAGAAGCCGCAACTCGGCTTAGTGTTTCCTGTCGTTTTATCTACCGCTTATGCTCAAAAGGATTGCTCGAACATTTCAAACTCGGCAATCGAATCCGCATCACGCAAGAGGCGATCGAACGATATTTGGAGACAAAAATAAAAAGGACGCGACAACAAACTGTTGCAACGTCCCCCACGAAATCACCAACGCTGTCCGTACTAAAGAGGCGTCGGTGATCGAGAGGCCTCGGCAATTGCCGAGGCCTTTTGTATTAATTCAAGATACCTTGCGAAGCTGGCTCAGCAAATAGTCGTTCTTTTCGCCAATGTGCTGATAGATCTTCGCCAGCATGGATGCATCTTTATGGCCCAGCAGCTTCGCGACCGTGATATGGTCGAGCCCGGCTTCCAGCCAGCGAGTGGCAGTCAAATGACGGACCGAGTAGGCGCAGTAGTGCTTGCCCGTCTTCACTCCAATACGCCGCATTCGGCAATTGATTGCGTATGCGGTCCAAGGATTACCGAGGCTGTTGGTAAAGGCATATCCTGATCGACCTGAAATCAGACGTTTTGCCTGCTGATTCAAGTAAATCACTCGCCTCGTCTTTTTCCCTTTTGACTCAACGACTTCAAAAACCACCTTGTCGTTGTGGACGTGCCGATGTTCGAGCATCCGGGCTTCTTGGGGCCTACACCCGGTTTCATACAAAAACGAAAGGTACGATCGAAAGGGTTCGGTTGCGTAGTTCAGCATTTGCCTGAACTCGGCTGGGGAAGGATATTCTTCCCGCCGAACCGCACTGGGCTTTTCCAGATACTTGATCGGCGACTTTTCAATGTAGCCCTGCTTTTCGGCCCAATTGAAAGCTCGCTGGACGGCTCGCATTGCTCCACGAATCGTCGAGTTGTTCCAAGCGGGGCCGTGTGACGCAATCCACTCGTTGACGTGCAGTGGTTTCAGGCGATCAACGGTGAGGTTCTGGTTTTGTAGCGAGTCCAGGAAGCCCTGCAAGAAATCGCTGTACCAGGAGAACGTTGTGGCCGCCCGATTATCTCGGCACCAGACCAGATACTTGTCCATGATCTCCGCGACGGTGATGGACTGCTTAAAAGGCTCAGAATCATTCGGTTGCTCAACCTCTGCCATCAACAGGTGAAATTGTTTCTTCGCCGTTTCCTTGTTGTCACCGAGGTTGTGTCGCCGACCGTTAATCGTGACAAACCAAGCACTTCGATCTTTCCTGAACCACATTTTTGAGGGCCGCGCCATAATTTTTCTCCAAAACAGTTTCGTACCGGGTTTCGTACCACGGCTTCCGAAATGTTACGGAGACGCTTGAAAAAGCGTAGTTTTTTCACCGGCATTCACCTGCCTTCTAATCAATAGGTCGCAGGTTCGAATCCTGCCGGGGGTGCTTTTGTTGTTCGCTGGCCTTTTTTTTGACGGCCGAAACTTCCAGCCCGTCTCGATTGAACTTCACAGAAAGTGAAGCTCGGCTGAAAAGTTTTGTCTCGCGCAGGCTTCCCAAGGCTTGTAACTACAACTAAAACAGTTGCCGGCCGCCAAATGTTAACAATCGGCCGGAGCCAGAAGGAATAGGGTGATGGCTTCCCAGACACGAGGGCACAAGTTTGTCGCTAGTTCGCGAGCCGAAAATTGGAATACGAGCGTGAACCGAATCGTATTGCTGACAATGAAATGGCTAACATCATTTTACTCGCTGGCTCGGAAGCTGGCGTTTCGCTGGCCGGTGTAATGAAACGCCAACAACGAAACGGCTAACCGTTTACTGAAGAACGAACCTCGAAAAGGCTGAGAGCAGTGCGGCTCGTTGTAGCCCGTCTACTCCAAGCAATTCCGAATTGATTCCTAACGGGTCCGACCAAAGCATTCAGTCTCGATTGAAGTTTCAAACTATCATGATGAAACATTTTTTCACGCTGACCGTTTTCTTGATCGCGTCCAGCAGTCTCCCTTGCTCCGCACAGGATACCGGCTTTCCATTTGTCTTGCCAACCGAAAAACCCAATCGTCCCATGAGTGCGGCGATGGAGCGAAACTACTCCGCGTATCTGGCGCCTCGCCCAGAAAACAACGAACTGTACTCGCAGTTCAAGTACACTCGGTTGAAAGGATTTGACTACAACCATCACGACGGAACGATTTCTCGCCGCGATCCTTCCAAAGTGATTTTCGCCAATGGCAAGTACTATGTTTGGTACACCCACCGTGAAACTCCGACTCCCCCCAAAGGCGCTGCTGCTTCCACCGACACCGTTCCATCTAGCGATTGGGATCTAAGCGATATCTGGTACGCGACCAGCGAGGATGGATTCACATGGGAAGAGCAGGGCGTCGCAGTGCCTCGGCCTCCCAAACCGAACGTAGGATGGCGTTCCGTTTCGACCACCGACATCCTTGTTTGGAAAGGCAAGTATTATCTTTACTACCAAGGATTCATGGAAGCGAGCGGCAAGCGGGGCGACGATTGCCCCGTCGCGGTATCGTATGCAGACTCGCCCGACGGGCCGTGGACGCCGCACGAAAAAGTTGTCATTCCAAACGGGGGCGAAGGCGAGTGGGATCAGTACTCGATTCACGACCCGTATCCTTTGGTCTACCAAGGGAAGATTTTTCTGTACTACAAATCCGATTTCGATGGCGATCCAAGATTGGTGCGAATGCAGGGCTTGGCGATAGCGGACAACCCACTGGGGCCATTCGAAAAGAGTCCGTTGAATCCTGTGATTAACTCGGGTCACGAAACAACCTTGTTCCCGTTCAAAACAGGGATCGCCGCATTGGTCATCCGAGATGGCAACGAACACTCGACCGTTCAATACGCACAAGACGGAGTCAACTTCGAAATCGCCTCGATCACGGGTCTGATGCCCAACGCCGGCGGGCCTTTCGTTCCTGACGCATTTACCGACACGAAAGATGGTCGAGGAATCACTTGGGGAATCTCGCACTTCACCAACGCGACCGGAAATTGGAAAAAGAATCACTCCATCCTGGCTCGTTTTGATTGCGACCTGAGCCTTGATCTTCACGACCCGCAAATGAAACGCACGGGATACTACTTCAGACCGGATATCTACTTCAGTCAGCACCTGAGCAAAGATCAGCGTCAAAGAATTACCAACGATACCAGAATGCTTCGCGCCAAATAGCGTTCCATCCAGTCGCGACAGAAGCAACCGAAATGGACCACAGCAAACTCATGAACAAGACAAAGTTAACGGCCCGCCTTTTCGCAATAACTTGCTGCGTTTCCGTGTTCGCCGTTCAAGCGGTCGCCAACGCGAGCGATAACCATCGGAAATCGTTTAACGAAGGCTGGAAGTTTCACAAGGGCCAGGCCGAGGGAGCCAACGCCACAAAATTTGATGACTCAAAGTGGCGGTCCGTTGAGCTGCCTCATGATTGGGCGATCGAAGGACCTTTCGACGTAAAATACAACGCTCGCTGTGGAGGCCTTCCTTTCCACGGCACAGGTTGGTACCGCAAAACGTTTGACATCCCGTCCGACGCCCAAGGCAAGTCCGTGTTCGTCACTTTCGACGGAGCGATGTACAACGCGCATGTCTGGATCAACGGCCACTTCTTAGGCAATCGGCCATTTGGCTACATCGAATTCCAACATGACCTGAGCAAACATCTGAATTACGGCGGCTCCAACGTGATCGCTGTAAAGCTCGCGCCGGAAGATCTTTCCAGTCGATGGTATCCGGGAGCGGGACTGTACCGAAACGTCTGGCTAGACGTTCGCAACCCGATCCACGTGGCGCATTGGGGCACTTATGTTACCACACCTGAAATCAACGACGAAATCGCGATCGTGCGGGTTGAAACGAAGCTTGCAGGCGACCGGGCTGGTAAAGAAGTTAAAGTCCAATACGAAGTGTTCGATCCGGCTGGAAAGTCCGTGGTCTCTAAAGGAATGAACGCTGGCTGGGTAAGCGTCTTCGAGCTGGGCGTTGCAAAGCCCGAACGCTGGACGCTCGATTCACCTGCGCTCTACACGTTGAAAACATCCGTCACGGAAAATGGAAAAGTGGTGGATGTCACGCAAACTCGTTTTGGCATTCGGACCATCGAGTTTTCCAAAACGGGCGGCTTCAAACTGAATGGACAGCCGACTCGCATCAACGGCGTCTGCCTGCATCACGACAACGGTCCGCTTGGAGCCGCCGTCAATCGCCGCGCGATTCAGCGAAAACTGCAGATCATGAAACGGATGGGCGTGAACTCGATTCGCACCAGCCACAATCCACCGTCCAACGAACTGCTGGATCTTTGTGACGAATTGGGCCTGCTGGTTCAAGTCGAAGCGTTTGATGTTTGGAAAATTGCAAAAGTTCCCAATGGCTACAACAAGTTTTTCGACCAGTGGAGCGAACGCGATATCAAAGACATGGTGCGACGTGATCGAAATCATCCGTCGGTGTTCATGTGGAGTATCGGCAACGAAATTCTCGAGCAGGCCAAGGCTGACGAAGGCCCTCGCGAAGCGAAGCGTTTGAATGACTTTGTGAAGGAAATTGACACGACTCGGCCAACGACCTGCGGCTTCAATAACTGGCCTCGTCCCTACAAAACCGGTATGGCGGCCCAAGTTGACATCGCCGGCATGAACTACAAACCGCTCGCTTACGGCGACCCGGTGAACGAATATCTTTCTGATACTCCTGTGGTCGGATCGGAGACTTCGTCATGCACCAGCAGTCGAGGCGTCTATCACTTGCCCATTGAAAAGTACAAAACTCACGAATCAAACCAAGTTTCCAGCTACGACTTGATCGGTCCTCCGTGGGCCTATCCTCCGGATGTTGAATTCGATGCGTTGGAGAAAAACGCAGAAGTCATGGGCGAGTATGTTTGGACAGGTTTTGATTACCTAGGTGAACCCACGCCCTACGGTGGAAAAGACAACAGCACCAACGGTTACTGGAATGCCGACTGGCCGGCACGCAGTTCGTATTTTGGAGCCGTCGACTTGTGTGGATTCCCCAAAGACCGTTTCTATCTTTACCAGAGCCAATGGACGACAAAACCGATGGTTCATGTCCTGCCTCACTGGAACTGGGAAGGTTCCGGGCAGCAGAACATTCCTGTTTTCGCCTACACCAACTGCGAAGAAGTTGAATTGTTTGTCAATGGCACATCGATGGGGCGCAAGGTCAAGGGAAAAGACTTGACCAAGATTCTGGTGTCATTTCTTCGATACGACAAAGATCACTTCATGTCCAAGTATCGTCTGTCGTGGAACGTCCCATTCGCACCTGGCTCGCTTCGAGCCGTCGGTTACATCGATGGCAAGCAAGTCGCCGAAAAGGAAATCAAAACGGCTGGACCACCGGCCAAAGTCACACTGGTTCCCGATCGAACGGAACTTTCGGCTGACGGAAACGACCTTTCATACGTGACCGTACGCATCGAGGACGCAGACGGCAACCTCTGCCCGCTGGCCTCAAACCTAGTCCACTTCAGTGTCAAAGGAGCCGCAACGATCGCTGCCGTCGGGAATGGCAACGCGTCAACGACTGCTCCGTTCATCGCGAACCAACGAGAGGCGTTCAACGGTCTTTGCATGTTGATCGTCAAGTCTTCGAAAAAACCCGGTTCCGTCTCGATTCAGGCGGACTCAGTGGCGTTAACCCCCGGTAGCGCATCGCTGACCATTGTCACGAAACAGAAAAAGTGAACCATGCACCATCCAACTGAGCGTTTACTATCGCGATTCAGGGCGTCGTCACTGAAACATTTAGCATGCTTGCTGCTATTTACGACTGGCCATGTCGGCGACCTGTTCGCAGTGGATCTTCCCAGCACCGTGATCTTGATTTCCGATAACACGCGTGCGAGAGAATTACCGCCAGATGGTTCCTCCGCGTGGAGCCCTCCAACGCGCGGTGACACAACGGGATCGAAGTTTATCCGTTGGAATTCCGTCTCCAGTGAGCATCGTGCTAAGCGTAAAAGCTCGAGCGCCAATCTGCTCCGATTCAATCAAGTCAAAACAGGACGCGGTGGGTCGAGCATTGAGCAAACATTCTCTGCTCCGTTCCCTACACCGATTACTTGTGCTGCGACGAAGAACGATGATCCGAAAGACGGCCAACCGGTGCTCATTTTTGAAGATGCTTTCGAAGGCAGAGAAGGGCTCGGTAATGCATACGTAAACAAGGATCCGACGGGAAAAGCGTGGACAATCAAGGATGGTGTCTTATTCGCCAGCCAGGTGAACCCCAAACATGGTTGCGTGATGCGCAAGCCAATGAAGTTCGCCGATCTGGATGTCGAATTCGATTTTCGTTTCAACGGCGGCAAAAGCTTCAATTTCGTGGTCGACGACCAAAAAGAAAAATCAGTTCACGCCGGTCACATTTGCCGGGTGTCCGTCTTCAAGAACAGCATCATGGTCGGTGATGATAAACTTGGAGCCATGAACCGTGACGTTCGCGCCCAGCGACTGGATCCCAATTTGCCCAAGGCCAAGCAAAAGGCTCTAGAAGAACTACTCAAGCGTACGCGAGCGTCGGGCAAGATCAAACTTGAGTCCAAGCAGTGGCATACCTTGCGAGTCCAAATCGAAGGCGAAACCATGCGAGCGTTTCTGGATGGGAAACTTGCTACCGAACTGACATCCGCCGGGTTTGCTCACCCGACCAAGACGCAATTCGGCATGACCGTGAACGGTTCCACCATCGACTTCGACAATCTGAAAGTCTACCAAAACGCGGCTGATGGGTCTCGATGATCAAGCATTTACAAATGAGTGTCTTACCGGATGAAAACAGTTCATTACCGATTTCACGCGTGCGAGATAAAATTGAATCCGATAGTTTATTGCGGGGCATGGTTGGACAAATCCTTGCATTTCGAAAGATAGCGATCACCGTTCGCTTGATGTTTCACCTCTCGCTCCAGCCCAGATAAATCTAAGTATTCACGGGCAACAGATGATCGAAATGAACCGGTCTCTTCTGACAAACAGCAAAGGAAGTCATGTTTTCTCCCACCGCGTGGCCCGGCAAGGTCGTGTTTTCTTGCACCGTGTGCTTGGTCGTTGTTTCGACTTCGTTAGCGAACGATCGTCCCAATATCCTGTTCGTCGTCGCGGACGACATGTCTCACGCGAGCATTTACGGCGACCAGTTTTTGCACACGCCAAACTTCGACTCGATCGCTCGCGAGGGTTTACGATTCAACCGGATGTACACGCCCAGCAGCAAGTGCGCGCCGTCACGAGCCGTCATGTTGACAGGACGCAATCCATGGCAGCTTGGATGCATGGCAAACCATAAGCCGGTCTGGCGGGCCAGCGTCAAAAGCGTCGTTGAGGTACTTTCAAACAACGGCTATTTCGCAGGCTTTACCGGCAAAGGCTGGGACCCAGGAATTCATCCGAAAGACCGTCTATTGACGGGGATCGAGTACAACCGTTTGCTCGTGCAGGATCCTCCAACGTCTAGAGTTGCGAAATATGATTACGCTGCAAACTTCAACGAATTCCTCAGCGACAGACCAGACGACCAGCCGTTCTTTTTCTGGTACGGCTGCAAGGAGCCTCATCGAGGTTACGAATTCAAAAGTGGTGTCAGAACCGGGAAGGATCTGGCGTCGCTGACATTCGCCCCGAAGTTCTGGCCGCACGTGGATGTCGTGAAACATGATGTGCTGGACTACGCAGTCGAGGTCGAATACTTCGATCAACACTTGGGTCAGATTCTTGAGCACTTGAAAAACGCGGGCGAACTTGGCAACACGCTGATCATTGCCACGTCGGATAATTCAATGCCGTTCCCGCGATTCAAGGGACATCCCCACGAGTATTCGACTCGCGTCCCGTTCGTAGCAAAGTGGCCTGGTCACATCAAAAAGCCCGGGCGTGAATGCAACGACTTCGCCAGCTTCATCGATCTCGCCCCGACATTCTTGGAAGTCGCGAATATTGGTTGTGACTCATCGGGAATGCTGCCGATGCAGGGAAAAAGCTTGACCGATTTCTTTTCCGATGCGGTTCGCGGGCGCGATCATGTGCTGACAGGTCGAGAACGAAACGACATGTGCCGCCCCAACGGCTGGGGCTATCCAGTCCGTTGTATCCATCGCGGTGACTTCGTTTACCTGCACAACTTTGCGCCGGATCGCTGGCCGTGCGGAACCGTGGAATCGAGTTACCGAGACACCGATGGCGGCCCGACCAAAACCGAAATTATGCGTCGGCAGCGGGAAACGCCCTTTTACGAACTTTGTTTTGGAAAACGACCGCAACACGAGCTGTACAACGTGGTTAAAGATCCGTGGTGCGTGGACAACCTAGCATCGGACAAGCCACATGCGGCCACGTTAAATCAGCTGAAAACGGAGCTATTCGAAAAACTTGCCGCTCAGAATGACCCTCGCGTCAACGGAAATGGCTTGTTTTTCGACGAATGCCGACCGGAACGTCAGCAAGAGTATGCAGAACTGGTCAGGCAGGTAAAAATGAAAAAGACAAAGACAAAAAAGTAGCGTGTCCTTTGCACCGCATTGACGACTCAATCTTTCGAACAAACCCACAAGGCCAACCCATGTCAAATAACAACAAGTCACGCCGTCAATTCCTTGGCAGCGCTGCCGCGATGGCTGCCGCAGCGTCGGTACCTTATCACTTCACGGCGTCTCGTTCGATCGAGAAGATGAAGAACAGTCGCTTGCAATACGCACTAATCGGCGCAGGCGGAAACGGCTCTCGGACAGCCCCCGTCGCCGCCGAGTTTGTCGACGTGCTGGCCGTTTGCGATGTTGACGAAAATCACCTTCGCGATGTCAATCAAGCTCTGACTGGTGGCAAGGCGGACACTTACGCCGACTATCGTGAAGTGCTCGCTCGGCCCGACATCGACGTGGTTCAGATATCAACGCCTGACCACTGGCACACGAAAATCCTGATTGAAGCGATGCTCGCTGGCAAAGACGCTTACTGTGAGAAACCTCTTACGTTGACAATCGACGAAGGAAAACTGATTCGCCGTGTTCAAAAAGAAACGGGGCGAATCGTACAGGTTGGGACTCAACAACGCAGCAGCTTTGACAAGTTCAACAAAGCCCTGGCCATCATCGCTGCGGGACGACTAGGGAAACTAAGAAAGATCACGGTCGGCATCAATTCATCCGGTTGGAGTCCGCCTATCCCAGAGGCCGACGTGCCCGACGGTTTGGACTGGGATCGTTGGCTTGGCCCCAGCCCGGCGGCTCCCTATCGCTATCTGGAACGTCCGAAGCGAAAACCGGGGCAAGGTTTCACCAATGGACACGCTCAGTTTCGCTGGTGGTACGAGCGGTCTGGTGGAAAGCTTACCGATTGGGGAGCCCATCATGTTGACATCGCCATGCTGGGAATTGCAGCAGCCAACCAGAACAACGATCCTGTCTCCGTCGCGGGCACAGCGAAGCACAATACGAAGTTCAAGGACGGAATGCCTGTAGATACAGACCGCTACAACACCGCAATGCAATTCGATCTGCACGTCGCATTTGCCGGCGGAGATGTCGACATGAACATCCGACACGATGGCGACAACGGCATCATGTTTGAAGGAGAAGCGGGCCGCATTTTCGTCAACCGTGGCAAACTGGTTGGCAAGCCTGTCGAAGAACTGGCATCCAATCCATTGCCGGAAGACGCGATCGCAAAAATATATCGCAACATGCCGATGATGCAGAACGATCGCCAAGCTCACTGGGCCAACTTCATTCACGCCATCGAGAATCAAACATTGCCGATTTCCGATGTTCACTCGCACATGAAAATGCTGAACGTCTGTCATCTTGCGGGGATTTGCTGTCGACTGGGTCAAAAAATCGAATGGGACCAAGCGAGCGAGATGATTGTCGGTAACGAATTGGCCGCCAGCATGATGAAACGTCCTTATCGTGAAGGTTACGAGATTGACATGTAGCGTGCCGCGACCAAGCCGGAATGAAAGAACAGCCGCAGCAACATCCCTTGATCAGCACATGAATAACAGAATCTTGGACCGTCATAGAATACAACGACTCGTTATCATGACGGTGTTGCTGCCGTTGTCGACCGCTTTTGGCCAGCTCAAAGACACACCAACTTGGACGGATCCAGAGGTCGCTGCAAAGGAGTTTCCAGGATTCGCCCTGATGGGTGAATACATCAACGACAACGAAGCGATTCAGGTCGTCCCTGCGGACGGGAAATTCTACCTATCTATCTATTCTGGCGGGCTGCCGGGGGCCGGTTGGGATTACGGAAAAATTCAGCATGAATGGGTCACTGAAGACATGCTTGCCGCGCGGCTGGATGGCTACAAAAAAATCGACCGCGCTTCAAAACTGGAATTCACCGCCCCTCCCGAAGGAGCGATTGTCCTGTTCGATGGTAACAAGCGTGGTCATTGGGCGTTTGGCAAGGTCGCCAACGGATACCTGCTTGCTGGCGCGAAAACAAAGCGCAAGGACTTCAAAGATTTGAAATTGCATTTTGAAACCCGCATCGTCCTGCGGCCCGAACTGCAACTGGCTCATCCGAATCGCGGAAATAGTGGCGTGTTTCTGTTGGGAGCTTACGAAGTTCAGATCTGCGACACCTTCGGTGTTGATTTTGCCCCCGATCGCTGGACGGTAGACCGCGTCATGAAGCGTCCCGACACTTGGTGCGGTGCCATTTATGGATTGAACGAACCCAAAGTCAACATGTGCCTACCGCCGCTCGCTTGGCAATCTTTTGATATAGAATTCACGGCCGCCAGATTCGACAACCACAAAAAAAAGATCTCGGATGCGCGAATGACCGTGCACCAGAACGGCGTGCTGATCCATGACGACGTAGCGTTGGAGCGTGGAACCGGCGGAAGTCCCTCCGGGCCGCGTGCCGAGGTCCCATCTGGTCCGATAGTCTTCCAGAATCACAGCAGCCCTAACGAATTTCGCAACATCTGGGTCGTCGAGAAAAAATAGTCGCCCAGCCGAATCCGTTAAACTCAAGAACGCGTACAACGCGATCCGATCCACCCAACGTCACCCACATTTTTTTAGCAACAGAAATTCCCATGCTCGCACCACTCAACAAGAACCGCCGAAAATTTCTCCAGACGACAACCTCGGCAGCTGCCGCCACCCTGTTTCCCTTCTCCAGCGTCAAAGCAAACGACACGAAATCATCTAACGATCGACCCTCGTTCGGTGCGATCGGGCTCCGCAATCAAGGCTGGGCAATCACAAGAAGTGCACTCGCGGCAGGAGCTGACGTGGTCGCCTTGGCGGATGTGGATTCCAACGTGCTTGGAGTCGCCGCTGACAAAATGGTAGCCGGGCGGAGCCGCGGTAAGTCAGAGGCCGAAAGGGAAAAAATCAAAAAACCTGACACTTACAAAGACTACCGAAGTATTCTCGAAAGAGACGACATCGACGCTGTGCTGATTGGGACTCCCGATCATTGGCACACCAAAATTGCTGTCGAAGCGATGTACTCGGGCAAGGACGTTTATTGCGAAAAACCCCTGACGCTGACCATCGCGGAAGGAAAACTGATCGAAAAAGTCATCAAAGAAACGGGACGCATCTTTCAGGTTGGAACGATGCAGCGTTCGCAGAAACTGTTCCTGCAAGCCGTTGCTCTTGTCCGCAGCGGACGCATTGGCGACATCAAGAAAGTCACTTGCGGCATCAATGGATTTCCCGGTTCACCCGAAATTCCTGTTGCCTCCGTCCCAAAAGAGCTGGACTGGGATTTCTGGCTTGGCCCTGCTCCAAAAGTCGACTACCGCGCGCTGCCAGAACTTCGTGAAGGCTACGGCGGCGGGGTTCCTCTTTACAGCAACGGCCACTACTCGTTCCGCATGTGGCATGCTTATGCCGGCGGCAAGCTGACCGACTGGGGAGCCCATCATGTTGACATCGCCAACTGGGCATTAGGCTTTACCGAAACAGGGCCCAGCAAAATCACGCCGCTCGATTTTGAAATGGCGGTCGAGCACAAGGACGGCTACCCAGTGGTTGATAACCGATACAATTGCGCTGCGAAGTTCAAAATCCAAGTCGATCTACCCAACGATGTCGAGATGGTCATCACCAGTGAAGGCGACAATGGAATTCTGTTCGAAGGCACCAAGGGTCGCTTCTTCGTCAACCGTGGCAGAATCGCAGGCAAGCCGGTCGAGGATCTGGAAACCAATCCACTTCCCGAAGGTGCCCTTGAAGAAGTTTACGGTGGCCCTCTCGTTGGCAACCACGTCAAGAATCTCATCAACGGGATGAAGACACGCACGCAACCAATTTCCGACGTTTGGTCTCATAACCGAATGCTTGAAATCTGCCACCTTTCAAACATTGCCATGCGACTGAACAGGCCGCTCAGCTGGGATCCGGACAACCGCACGATCGTAGGCGATGAAGTCGCCAGTAGCTTCATGTCGCGAGAGTATCGCAAAGGCTATGAGATTGAAATGTAGGCCGTTCCATCATGGCAAGTGCAATCGCTCATCCATGATCCTGAACAAATGTGTTCTCCAGCGGCGATGAGACTCCGTTGGCGACTGTCGTCATGCCGGCATCGCCGACGGTAAACGTCCACGAAAAACTCCGATGCATATCAACGCACACGTTGATCAATCCGGGTTGATGGACTGAACCAGCGCAATGACGCTCTGGCCGTTCTTCGGTTGAAGCTCATGATCCGCCGTGCTGATCGTCACGATTTTTGATTTGTCGATCACCAACAAAACCATGACATCCTCGCCGTGCTCGTGCAGAAAATCTTTGAACGTAAATTCTTCCGAAATGCTCGTTAGTTTCGGACGGTATCCGTTTTCGTAAACTTTCTGAAGTCGCTGCTCGCTCCACGCCTCCGCGAATAATTCACGACCTTTTGAAACCTCGCCAATTTTCGCTCGTTCACCTTTCTTGGCGTCACGGGCCAACAACCGGTAGACGTTCTGACTGCCAAAGACGTGCGAAAACTGGGCGGCAGCCATCGCGTTGACCGCATCGTTCTTCGTCAGCGCAAGAAATTTCCCAATGCCTGCCAGATCAACTTCTTCTTGAGCAAATTCGGACAATACACTTTTGCAGTAGGCCGTTAGGCCAGCCATTTTTGCCGCCGCCACATTGCGGTAGTTCGTATCGAGCAGCACAACCGAATAACCAGCTTCCTTGAGAACCAAAGCCAGATCGCGAATCCATGGTGAAGCGCCGCCAAATAGGATTCCTTGTGGATTCGCATCCGCCAACCCCAGTCGTCTGGCCAGCGAGGCGGCTCCTAGGCCGTACACGGCAACGGTTCCAACAATCAACATAAAAGTCGCCGGCACAAGCATCTGAGCGTCGTGCATAAACTG
The DNA here is from genome assembly GCA_937928215.1 of uncultured Pirellulaceae bacterium. GTDB lineage: Bacteria > Planctomycetota > Planctomycetia > Pirellulales > Pirellulaceae > Mariniblastus. The sequence continues at coordinate 17,120 of CALFWL010000070.1, forward strand.
CTCGCCTTGGTCTGCCGATGACAAAATACGCAACGAGAACACGCTGACGACAGCCGCCGCCACGATCCCACGAGGTGCCAGAAACGCCAAAAATAGTTTCTCGTTCGGCGCCATTTTTGACTTCCACATCGCGGCCAATACGGAAACGGGTCTGACAATCAAAATCATCAACGCGACAAACAGCACACCTTTCCAGCCAACCTCTCCAAGCACCGCCAGATCCAACCGCGAACCGAGCACGATAAACAGGCTTGAGATTAGGAACACACCAAGGTTTTCCTTGAATTCAACGACGTGCTCGATCGAGATACTTTTCTGATTCGCAAGATAAATTCCCATCACGGTCACGGTAACCAGCCCTGATTCGTGCATCATCCAATTTGACAAAGCAAAGACACTCAAGGCGGCAGCCAGAAACGCGAGCCCATGAAGGTAGTCAGGTAACCAGTACCGTTTCACGATCTGTGTCAGCAGCCACGCCGTCGCGCACCCGATACCGATTCCGATCAACGCCGTTTTCAGCATTCCAACCAACGGTGAATGTATTACCGCATGCCCTGCGGGATGATGGTGCGAATGGAACAACTGCTCAAACACCAGCACCGCTAAAATCGCGCCGATTGGATCGATAATGATCCCTTCCCATTTGACCACCGCGCCAATTTTTCGCTCGGGCCGAATATGGCGTAACAACGGCGAGACCACCGTCGGTCCGGTCACGACTAAAATAGCTCCCAATAAAACCGCCAGATGCCAATGGATCCCAAGTACACACCAGGCAAACAGGCTGCCCAGAATCCAGGAAACGAGAACACCAATCGTGCACAGCCGAACAACTGCCCCACCCGCGGCGGCTCGCAGTTCACTGAATCGAAGCGAAAGCCCGCCTTCGAACAAAATCACGGCCACCGCCAGCGACACCAGCGGAAAAACCAGCTTCGGTCCGAGCATCTTTGCCGAATCATCGTTGCTCAGTTGAGTCAGAATCTCGTCAGGATTCATCCAGAAACCTAGCACCACTCCGAATCCTAGCAACAATAAAATTGACGGAACTCGTATCCACCACGCCAACAACTGCGCAAGCATTCCCAAAAGAGGCACCAACGCAAGGTAATAAAAAATTGTGTCATCCACGAGAGCACAGCCTTGACAGGAGACGATTCGAAAGACAAATCATTAGAACTTGCCACGTTGCGAATGATAAGCGGACTTTCGAAGTACGAAGGGCGAAGTACCTGTTCGAAAACATACGTCTCGTTTGTTGATTCAGCACTCGCGAATCAATAAGTTGCCGGATGAACATGATTCCGTGCCGATTTTACGCGAGCAAAATGAAATCAATTCCGGCGGTTATTGTTGGGCAAGTGCGAAGACAACGAGCTGCCAACAAATATGGTGCCGCCACCCATCGCACCGAAAAACTCATGGTGCGAGATCAAGAATCTCATCTCTTGGCAAGTACAGCATCGGCGACTTCGGCATCGGGGTTAGCCATGGAACTCGAACGCCAGCGGCAGCCAAGGCTCGCCCGACCCAGGAGTTGCAAGTATTCAGAGCATGATAATGACCGCGGCTTTCAAAAAACGCGTCGCGACTTCCATAGGCTGAACCAGAGATCGCGATCCGCCTACCGGAGTCATTGGTCTCGAATGATGTTTCAATAAAGTCGACCAATTTTCGGTATTGATTCTTCGATATCAACACGGACCGTTTTTCTCGGCCGTACGAGTCAGCCGAAGTATAGGCTACGTGCATGCAACTGTCGGATGGGATCAACAGGGCGTTTGCAGCCGTTCCAACTTTCAAATCATCCCACGTTGGTGTTTCAATGAAAAACCCTTTGTCTCCCCAACCAAATGCCACGTGGGTTGCTGTTAAGGTTGATCCGGAAAACAAATCGTTTGGAAACTCATGACGCCAATCGATGGTCGAGTTCGAAACCGGAATGATCAAGTCTGCGTGGACGGCGTTCGACGTTACGTGAATCAGCACTCCATCCGGATCGGGCTGAAAGTCATTGTTGACCGGAATCAAACCAACGATCACGATCGTCACGTACAACGCTAGGAGCAAAACCGTTGCCTTGCAAAGTCGTTTAAACCACTTCCAAACTCGCCCTCGAACATTGACGCTGTCGTGATTCGATTGCTCGGACATTTTGATCATCCGTATGGAATGAATGGAAGGATGTCGCGACCTGATTCTACATTTGATCCAGCCACGTTTCTGCATTGTTCAAATGAGCTTGTCGTTTTTCGTTATCCATTTTCTTCACCATCGCGCACATCATCGCCCAGCGAGGATTTTTCGACAGCTCATCCGAGTGATTCCAAATCCACCGCCAATAAAGCCCATCCCAAACGTCGCACCAATCGCCCTTTTTGTAGTGGCTCATTTTTCTGACGTACGAACTGCCGCTAAAGTAAGGCTTGGTCGTGATCTGGCCTCCATCGGCGTGTTGGCTCATCGCATAGGCGTTGGGAACCATCACCCAATCGTAGCTGTCGACGAACATCTCCATGAACCAGCGATAGATTTCGTCCGGATCGAACTCGCACAGGAACATGAAACCTCCCAGCACCATCAGCCGCTCGATGTGATGGCAGTAACCCGTTTTTATGACGCGACCAATCACGTCATCGATTGGATCGATCCCAGTTGTTCCCTCGTAGAAACAATTGGGGATCGAGCGAGTATGATTCCAATGGTTTGTCGTTCGCATCGACACGCCGATATCTTGATAGGTCGCTCGAATGAACTCGCGCCAGCCAATGACTTGGCGAACGAATCCTTCCACCGAGTTGAGTGGCGTGGCGTGCTTTTCTCCATGAGCCAACGCGGCTTTGATGACTTCGTCGGGCGTCAACAATCCGATGTTCAACGCCGGCGTCAATACACTGTGCCAAAGCCATGACTCGCCCTGAACAATCGCGTCCTCGTAAATCCCAAACTGTTCGAAACGGTGCTTGAGAAAGTGCCGCAACCATTTTTTTGCGTCGACACGCGACGTCGGATAGTAGAGCTGGGCCAAGTCGCCCGGGTTATCGGGAAATTTTTCGTTAATGTAATCGACAGCGGCCAAATCAATTTCGTCGTGGTTGAGTTTCAAGATCTCTGGGATATCGTTCAGCAGTTTTTTTGGCACTTTCTTACGATTCTCCGCATCGAAGCTCCACTGACCGCCGACAGGTTCATCGCCAGCGTCCATCAAGATGTTCAGGCGGCGACGTTGAAGCTTGTAGAAGTCCGCTTGGAACCATCGCTTTTTTCCTTCGCGGTAGTCAATGTTTTGCTCGCGACTGTTAAGAAAACCTGGGTTGGGAAGAAACTCGATATCAACCTTCAACTTTCGGCTGATTCGATTGAGACGTTTTTCAAGAATAAAATCGGTCGGATCGGCAACCAGCAGCTTTTTCGGGCTGGACTTGAGCGATTTGCAAATTTCTTCCAAGTGCTTCTGCAAAGCATCGGGGGCGGGATCGTAGCCGAAGTACTGTGTCTGGAACCCTTGATCCACTAACCATGCTTGGTAGCGTTTCATGGTGGCTCGGTGGAGCCATAATTTCTGCTTGTGGAAGCGTGCAGGATAATGATGATCACCGAAGAACAGACTGTCCTCAATCAATACCACGCGAGATAGAACCAACTTCAAGCCCGGATGTTCTTCGAACAACTGATTGGGGAAAACGATCAGATTCAATGTTGGTTCTCAGCAGTTGGCGAATCAATTAGGTTAGTGTCAGGCTTGGTCCAGTAAGGCGATACGGACCAACAATTGTTTGCCGCTACATTTGCTTACCGCCAATAGTCTGACACGGACAACATTCATGGGATCCTTGGTCTGGTTTCGACGCGATCTGCGAATCAATGACAATCCGGCACTGTACCATGGAGCTGCCGCCGCAACAGATGGCACCGTTGGACTGTTTGTCATCACTCCCGACCAATGGATACAACATGACGACTCGCCAGCCAAAGTCTGTTTCTGGCTGCGAAATTTGGAGGCTCTGTCCGACTCGTTGGGCAAATTGAATATTCCGCTGGTCGTCAAATCTTGCGACGCGTTCGATCAAGTGGCTGACATCGTGATCGAGGTCGCCAAGGCGAACGGCTGCGAACATTTGGCTTTTAATCGCGAGTACGAAGTCAACGAATCGCGGCGTGACGATGCCGTGATGGCGGCCTGCCAGCAGGAAAACATCGCCGTTCAGCGGTTTCACGATCGAGTGATTGTTCCTCCAAAAGAAATCGCAACCGGTGACGGCAATTTCTACAAGGTCTACACTCCCTATCGAAAAGTTTGGACCGAGCGAGCAATCGATCGTGCCAATACGCTTCCCCCACCGAAAAAACAAAAGCGGATCGAGGTGAAGTCGTCAAAAATCCCAACCACCGTCAAAGGTTTCGATTTTGGCAATGCCCGAGAAGACCTGTGGATCGCTGGTGAAGCCGAAGCGAACAGGCGTCTGAAAATATTCAGCAGTCGCATCAAGCAGTACGATGACGCGAGAGACATTCCATCCATCAATGGTACTAGTCTGTTATCGCCGTATCTGGCCGCTGGAGTCATCTCTCCACGCCAATGCCTTGCCGAAGCGCGAGCCCACAACGCCCAGCGGATGGGTGGTGATTCCGGCGCGGCGGTGTGGATCTCGGAACTTATTTGGCGAGACTTTTATACGCACGTGATGGTTGGCTTCCCTCGAGTGTCAATGCATCAACCATTCAAGCTGAAAACGGAAAAGCTTGACTGGCGAACAAGCAAAAAAGATCTACAGGCATGGAAGGACGGGCAGACCGGCTATCCAATCGTCGATGCAGGAATGCGACAGTTGAAGCAAACCGGTTGGATGCACAATCGACTACGGATGGTGACGGCCATGTTTTTGACCAAAAACCTGTTGATCGATTGGCGCCTGGGAGAAAAGCACTTTATGGAAACACTTGTTGATGGCGATTTGGCAGCGAACAATGGGGGCTGGCAATGGTCGGCCTCGACGGGGACCGACGCAGTGCCATACTTCCGGATTTTCAATCCCTTCAGCCAGAGCAAGCGGTTCGACAACGAAGGCAAGTTCATCAAGAAAATGTGCCCGGAACTTGAATCGGTCCCTGCGGCTCAACTTCACGATCCGAAGAAGTTGACCGAAGCCATCAAGACCCACGATGCCGACTATCCCGCCATGGTGGTCGACTACAAAGAGGGGCGTGAACGAGCGCTGGCGGCCTTCAAATCGCTGGATTGAACCGATTCACTCGGACCGTGATCCCGCTATGAGGAAAGGGGTGGCTGTAATAAACTGAACCTTCCCCAATCCAATTTTGACCAATCGACACGGAGAACATCATGCCTCGAGGTAAGACATTCGATAACGCGACCGCCGCCGTTGGCGATACCCCGATGATCAAGATCAATCGCCTAGTGCCGCAAGACCACGCAACGGTGTTCGCAAAATGTGAGTTCTTTCAACCACTCAACAGCGTCAAGGATCGGCTGGGAACCGCGATGATCGAAGCGGGCGAACGTGATGGGCACATCAAGACCGACACTCATATCGTCGAACCGACCAGCGGAAACACCGGCATCGCGCTGGCGTTTGTCTGTGCCGCGAAAGGTTACAAGCTGACTCTGACGATGCCCGATTCGATGTCGGTCGAGCGTCGTACGTTACTCAAGCAGTTGGGTGCCAACCTGGAATTAACTCCCGCCGCCGAAGGCATCCCCGGCTCCATTCGCAAGGCGATGGACATCGTCAACAGCGACCCGAACGCATGGATGCCTCAGCAGTTCGAAAATCCTGCTAACCCCGACATGCACGAACGAACCACCGGTCCGGAAATCTGGGAAGACAGTGGTCACGACATCGACGCGATCGTGGCAGGCGTCGGAACAGGTGGAACGATTACCGGCGTCGCTCGTTACCTGAAGTCAAAGAACCCGAACTTCCAGGCGTTCGCGGTCGAGCCCGACACGTCAGCCGTGATCAGCGGTGAAGAACCGGGCAAGCACAAGATTCAGGGCATCGGAGCTGGCTTCGTCCCCAAAAACCTCGATAAAAGTTTGCTCGACGGTGTGCTGAAGGTCAGCAGCGACGACGCTTTTATCTGGGGCAAGCGATTGGCCAGCGAGGAAGGTATCGTGGCTGGCATCAGCAGCGGAGCCAACATGTGTGCCGCGGCGGAATTGGCGGCTCGCCCTGAAATGAAAGGCAAACGCATCGTCACGATCATGTGCAGCCTTGGCGAACGTTACCTGTCCACGCCTCTGTTCGAGGCGTAGCGAAGATTCGAAAAATTTTCGAACACTCCGCCAGATTCCAGTGATATAAACGTGCGGCACTTTGAGTTCATCTCATCTTTAGCTACGGTTGATGTCCATCCCCGAATTCACGTTCCAATCGGACGTAGCTCCACCGGTTCCGATCCATCGGTTCACGGTCGAGAATGTCACGCGTTGGGCAAACAAGGTGTGATTGGGCCAGCAGACCGCGTGGAACTACTGGAAGGATTGATCGTTCGCAAAACGAATCAGCTCCCTCCTCACAGCTTCGCGGTCCAGATGCTGTCACGTTCGTTGTACGCAAACGTCCCTGAATCGTTTGTCGTTCGATGTCAACTTCCTGTCACGCTGTCGGCCAGCGAACCCGAGCCAGATTTTGCGATTGTCACTGGAACAACTGACAACTATCGACAGCGCCATCCGTTTGGCGATGAATGCCGTCTGTTGGTCGAAGTCGCCGATTCTTCACTGGCACGTGACTTGGGCAAGGCGGCGATTTATGCTTCGGCAGGCGTGGAGGAGTACTGGATTATCAAAATACCAACCCAGTCAGTGCTACGAATGCGAAAACCGGCCGCAGGACGTTACGCGGAGATCGTTGAATTTCAACGGGCGGAATCTATCAACTTTCAACTGGCAGATTTATCGTTTAGCCTGCCACTTACCGAAGCATTTCCTGCCTGAAACGGGAGCCAAATAGTAAACGCCGTTTGCTCGCGCTTACATCGGCGATTACATCAGCACCTTCAACGTTTCCACAAAACGAAACACGTCTTCGAACGAGTTGTACAGTGGTACCGGCGCGGCGCGGATCACGTTGGGTTCACGCCAGTCGGTCATCATGCCACGCGATTCAAGCTGATCCTGAATCGAGCGACCTGCGACGCCGATCAGCTGAAACGATAATTGACAACCTCGCTGTTCGGGATCGGTGGGAGTGATAACGTTGACTTGATCCCCCAGCGCTTGCTCAAGCAGTTGCTGAAAGTATGCGGTCAGCTGGAGCGATTTCTCACGCAGCGGTGCGATTCCACCCACGTCGGCGAACACGCTCAAGGACGCACGCACTGCGGCCATCGACAGGATTGGCGGATTGCTCAACTGCCAGCCCTCGGCGGTTGGGATGGGTTGAAAATGATTCTTCATCTCAAATCGCGTTTGTTTATCGTGCCCCCACCAACCCGCCAATCGTGGTAGCTTCGGATTGGTCACGTGTTTTCGATGGACAAAACAGCCAGCTACCGAACCAGGGCCGCTGTTGAGATATTTGTAAGAACACCACGCGGCGAAATCAATGTTCCAGTCATGCAGCGACAGCGGAACATTGCCTGCCGCGTGAGCCAGATCCAGGCCAACAATCGCGCCGACCGAATGAGCAGCCTCGGCAACGCCAGCCATATCGATCACTTGGCCGGTGTAGTATTGAACTCCCGGCAACAGCACAACCGCCAGCGATTCGCCCTGCTGTCGGATCAGATCGCACAACGTGTCGGTTTCTAAGGTCGCTTGTCCGACAGCACGATTCGCTACGATCAATGATTCCGCAGGATCGAAACCGTGATGCTTGATTTGCGACTCCGCCACTTGATAATCAGACGGAAACGCGTGTTCCTCAATCAGAATTTTATGACGCTTGCGATCAGGTCGATAGAACGTGGCCAACATCAGGTGCAGGTTCACCGTCAGCCCATTCATCATCACCACTTCATCTGCTTGGGCTCCGACCAGGTCAGCCATCGGCTGCGTCAGGAATTCGTGATAGGGCATCCACGGCAGATCCGATTCGAAATGACCCCGCACGCCAAGCTGTTGCCATTTTTCCAGCTCGATCTGAACAAATTCGGCGGCACGTCGCGGCTGCAGACCAAGCGAGTTGCCAACCAGATAGACTTCGGGCAGCCCATTCTCTCGTTCAGGGATCCAGAACTCGGATCGCCATTTGCCCAAGGGATCGGACGTGTCCAGTTGACGTGCAAATTCGAGTGAGGTGGAGTTCATGTCGTTACGATTGCTGCGATCGGATGGGCAAGAGGGACGAAGAATCGCCGTTACGGCTCGGGCGGAGCCTCACAATCCCGAACAGGCGCAGCCTCACAATCCCGAACAGGCGTAGCCCCACAATCCCGAACGGACGCGGCTTCGTTCTCGCTTGCGGTCTTACCGCTCTGCGGCTGGGCCATCGACATTTCAAACTCGCCCGCTCGTTCGACCACGGTTCCACACGCCTCGCACGTGCGAACCTGTTCTGGACCATTCCAGAACTCGTCCATTACTCGGTGCAAATCCTGATCGATGTGCTTAAGTCGAAACTCGGCTTCATGAACAAGGTGCTGATCGGCATTACAATACCAGCGCAGTTTGTCGACCGTACCTTCCGGGCGAGGAAATTCGACGATCAAACCAAGTGTTCCGCCGGGGCGCTGCGGACGATGCGGAATCAAGCGAGGCAACAACCACATTTCTCCTTCACGAACAATGATGTCGTGCGGATCACTGCCATCGAGCGGACGAATCCGAACAGCGATGTCGCCCTTCAGCTGGTAGAACAACTCTTCTGTTTCATTGACGTGGTAGTCGTTCCGCGCGTTCGGCCCTTTGGAAACAAACACAATCACATCGTCTGCTTCCCGGTAGAATTGCTTGTTCATCACGGGTTCTTTGAACTCATGATCGTGTTCTTGAATCCACTGCATCAGGTTGAACGGTTGAGTGACCATGTTTGACTCGACAAAAAAATGTTTACACACTCTACATCTGCGACCCACTGCGTTCCGATCGAATCGACTCAGTTCGTGCCGCGTTTGAAAATTGTCAGCTCCAAAGAACCCGACCCTCGATTGTTATGTGTATGGATGATAATGGTTTTCGAGGCGTCTGCGGCAACATGGATTCCGTCTTTCAGCTCGCCCCGTTCATTGAGCAACCGTCACGCATAAACCAACACACCAAAGTTCGGCCGGAACTCCCGCTGAACAATTTGGTCGATCGGTTTGTAAAGTGGCTTGTCCGCGGTGAGCAAAAACGAACTTGCTTGGCCACCCGCAGAAAAACCAAGCGAATGAACTTCGTCAAAAACAAGATTCATTCGATGGCCTCATCTAGCGCGGCAAATGGCGAGCAGATCTCGTTCAAAGACTTGTAACCAAATGGTTGCTCAATGGAAACGATTCGCCACCGATCTTACACGAACGAGACGAAACTGAATCAGGTAGTCTATTGTCTGGCAAGTCTTAAACTCGAGTCAACTTTGTCACTCGCCCGCCTTCCACCCACTCGGCCACGATGATGTTGCCCTCCGAGTCGAAGCAAGCATCGTGCGGGTGCAGAAATTTTCCATCCTGCCATGCCTTCGGATCTTTTCGCATCTGCATTTTGTTGGCCAACAGCTGCTTTCGATATCCAGCGTCGTCACCCAGACGCGCCACAATGTTGTCGTCCGCATCCATCAAAGTGATGCGTGCCTGAAGTTCTGGCACCAGCATCAAATCGCCTTGAATGTCGATGTTGGCGGGCAGAAGAAAGCCATCCATCGTCTTCAAGTGTTCACCTTCAAGCGTCAACCACTGTAGCCGATTGTTACTTCGGTCTGTGATGACGATTCTTTGCTGATCCGAATCGCGTCGATCAATCCACAAGCCGTGAGGCAACCGAAACTGACCGTCATCGGTACCACTTTTTCCCATCGTGGAAACGTATTTACCGTCTTTGTCATGGCGATGAATCACCCAAGCTCCATAACCATCGGCAACCAAAAATCCGCCGTCGTCCAGAAACGCAACGTTGGTTGGCTTGTAGTTGTCGCGTCGATTCCAGACCGAGATAAAATCTTTGTCGTCGCCAGCTGCGTAAAGCGGCTTGCCATCGACCTCCGCTTCCATCGGAGCGCGATGTTCCCAAACCTCCTCTCCGTCCAGCGTCAATTTTGCGAACACGCGATGACCGACGACCGTCGTGACGTAGATGAATTCCTCGCTGCCTTCTCGCTTGATCTCAAGTCCATGTCCGCCGCCTTGGCACTTCTGACCGAGACCGAATGACTTGATGTACTTACCTGACGGCTCGAACACGAAAATGGAGGGGTGATCGGACAACTTGGCGTCGCCCATATGAATGACATAGACTCGACCCTGGCTGTCGACCGCAACGTTATGTGTCACCTGCCAATGAAACTGACCTGGCAATTGAAAATGATCGTGGCTGATCTGGTAGTGATAGTCACCTTCACCAACGATCGCTCGACTGTCTGTCTTATCATCGGTGTGGATGGCCGGAGCGGAAACTTGAGCCCGCAGTGCACTGCCGGCACTAGAGGTGAAGGTCGCTGCACTCGCGACAGTGATGCCTTGGATAAATTTTCGTCGGCTGACGGTAGAATTAGACGAATGTTTCTGGTTCACGGCTGGCCTCCAGACTTCAGAATGATGCATCTTGTTCAGTTTTAGATCGCAACCACAGGAAATGCACGCCCAACGTTTAACACTGGCAAGCAGTCAATATACCGACAATTGAATCCACCAAAGGATAAAACTTGCTTCGCGCAGCATGACCGTCGCCACAGCTTCGCCAAACTGCCATTCGGTGCACGTTGCAAATTCTAGACTTCGGCGTTGAGTTTGGCTGCCAAGCCTGATCCGCGATTGCTATCAACCAACGCGCCACACGTCACTATCGCGGCTACGAATGAGAGACTTCGAATGGGAACTGCCGTCTACTTTGTTCCACTTTTCCATAGTTTTATGTTCGTGACATCGTTGGTCGCTTTCGGGCCGCGGGTGCTACGCCCACGCTTGATGTCGGACTCCAACTGAGCCAAAAGCTGCTCGGCAACGCCTGGCTTTGACTCGTAAAGATTGGTGGTCTCACTGGGATCGTTCTCGATATCGTATAGCTGAGCGATCGGAGCACCCGATTTTTTAGCCGCGTTCTCCTTTGGTGCGGTCCAACCGCCGGAGCCTCGGGCCAACAACAACTTCCACGGACCAAGCCGGTAAGAGAAGTGGCCGCTGGACGAATGATGAATCACGCCAGCTCTTGTTGAAACAATCGGCTGGCCAGAGAACGCCGGCAGTATGCTGACACTATCCTCCGCAGCCGCTGGCGGAATATCCACGCCAAGAATGCTCGCACAGGTGGCAAACAAGTCAGTGTGGCAAACAAGTTGCTCGCTTGCTGAACCCGCTTCAATCTTTCCAGGCCATCGCGCAATGAAGGGCACGCGGTGGCCTCCGTCCCACAAATCCGCCTTGGACCCACGATAGTGAGCACTCACGTGATGCCCTTGTTTTCGCAGCGCGCGAATATCTGCCGACTTTGAGCAGCCGTTGTCGGAAGTAAACACCACCAAAGTATTTTCCGTGAAGCCGTTGCGATCGAGAGCATCCAAAATCTCACCGAAACCTGCATCTGTTTCCATCACAAAGTCACCATACTTCCCCAATCCGCTTTTCCCTTGCCACGCTTCAGTTGGCAAGATCGGTGTGTGTGGAGATCCATACGGCACGTAAAGGAAGAAAGGCTGCGACCGGTCCGACTTGGCTCGTTCTTCAATGTACTCGACCGACTTACGGGTGAGCCGAGGAAGCATATTGATTTCGGCGTCATGCATGATCACCTGATCGTTTTCGATCACGCCTTTCATCTCACCGGCATGATGGAACCCATGGAAATAGTCGAATCCTCGCGTTGTTGGACCATCCGGGATTTTGCTGCCCACAGGCGCGAGTTTCTTTTTCTTCTTGCGCTTCAAGATTTCGCCGGTCGTTGGATCGGCATATTGAAAATCCAGATGCCACTTGCCAATGATCCCTGTGTGGTAACCATGGTCCTTCAGAAAACCCGCCACCGTCAGCCGATCCTCCGCAATTAGATTGGGAGCAAAACCTTGCGTAACGCCTTTTTGCAGCCGAGTACGCCAACTGTAGCGTCCGGTAAGCAAGCCATATCGAGTTGGCGTACAAACCGATGAACCGGAATGAGCATCGGTAAAGATCATGCCCTCCTTAGCCAAGCGATCAGCCGAGGGCGTAGGGATCTTGCCATGCTTGGGATTCAGGCACTGGATGTCGCCGTAGCCCAGATCGTCACACATTACGTACACGATGTTTGGCTTATCTGCATTGGCTCGTGTCGCCAGCGCCGTGAGCGCGCAGAACAGAAGGGCAAGCATTCTCATTTGAATTTTTTCTCGTCTGAAATAAAAGATTCTTAAACGTGTTTGGCTTATGGATTTGCCCGACGACACACCGCCGGATTCGATTTCATCTCGCTAGTTCAAAACCGGTGATCAATCATTTTGATTCGGCAACTTCACTTTGCAAATCCTTAAACTCTCATCCTGCTGGGTCTTGGCCCTTCTTACTCAAAGCTACTTGCTTCGCACTCGCCAAGAGATAAACGATGGATTTAGATACTCGAAACTCAAGTATCTCATAGCCTTATCGTCTTACAATTCCGCAGGTTATTGCTTCGCGAGTGCTTAGGTCACAGAATCGACGAAAGGCCAGATGAAACACCTCATTTGCAAACTTAATAACGCGAACGCACCCAGACTGCGCGCCAGACCGATTTCGGTTCGCTGACAGCAGCAGGAAAGTACGCTAAATTGAACCTCTCGGCATTATTAGCCGTTTTCCATCAAATACCGCTACACAGCTTTCAGCCATCATGCAACTTGTCTCATGGAATGTCAATGGAATCCGAGCCGCAACGGACAAGGGCCTTCGCGAATTTGTCAGCAACGAAACCCCCGATGTTCTTTGCCTGCAGGAAACGAAAGCTCAACCCGATCAGGTGAACACGGCTTGGCTTGAAGAGCTAGGCTACCGCGGGGTCTGGAATTCGGCCAAGAAAAAAGGCTACAGCGGCACGGCAATATTCTCTCGAGTGGCTCCAAAGAAAACTTCGATCGGCATGAGCATCGCAGAGCACGACGACGAAGGACGAATCGTCACCGCCGAGTTTGATGACTTTCAACTGGTGACGGTCTACACGCCGAACTCCCAGCGAGAACTGGCGCGGCTTCCTTACCGTCAACAATGGGACACTGATTTTCTGAAGTGGCTGAAAAAACTGCGTCGCAAGAAACCCGTTATCTTTTGTGGTGACTTGAATGTTGCTCATCAGGAAATCGATCTTGCCAACCCAAAAACGAATACTCGCAATGCCGGGTTCACTCAGGAAGAGCGTGACGGCCTGACGAGGATGCTTGACGCAGGCTTCAAGGATTCGTTTCGCGAATTCGAATCCGGACCGGAACACTATTCGTGGTGGACCTATCGCATGAACTGCCGAGCCCGAAACATCGGTTGGCGGTTAGACTATTTCTGCGTGGACGAAAAAATCTGGAGCCACGTGCACGACGCGAAGATTCGACCTGAGATCAAGGGCTCGGACCACTGCCCCGTAGAGCTGACGCTCAAAGTTTGAAATGATTTGTGGGCGAGCATCTTGGCATCGGCTGGTTTCTCAATCGGGTTTGATCGGTGGCGTTCACTGAGAAGCCTCACTTTTGCGCGATTATTTCAACCGCGAAAGAAACGAAACATGCGAAAACCGTGCTCTTGAAAATAGATTAAAACACCGTGTCAACCGATTCTGACTTTCGTTCATTTCGCGTCTTTCGCGGTCGCTGATCCTGTCTTCAACCTCCCGGCAGCAAAGGCCCAACGATGGATGTCCTGTACAAAGACGAGAGCTACCAAATCATGGGAGCCTGCTTCGAAGTTTATAAAGAGAAAGGTTGTGGGTTCGTCGAACCGGTTTATCAGGAATGCCTTGAAATCGAACTGGGCCTGCAACAAATTCCCTTTACCGCGCAGCTTGATTTGGAACTGGGATACAAAGGGCGACAACTGAAACAAGTTTACAAACCTGACTTTGTTTGCTTCGATAAGATCATCTTGGAAATTAAAGCGGTATCCAAGTTGACGGACGACCACCGTGCACAGATTCACAATTACGTAAAAGCGACGGGTTACAAACTGGGACTGTTGGTCAACTTCGGTCACTTTCCCAAAGTCGAGTGGGAGCGAATTGTTCGTGAACAGAAGTAATTCTCCCTAACCGCAAAAGAAACGAAACATGCGAAAACTCTGCTCTTGAAAATAGATTAAAACACCGTGTCAACCGATTCTGACTTTCGTTCATTTCGCGTCTTTCGCGGTTGTTGATCCACCATGCCCAAACAATTGCAACTCGACATCGGCCCGGATGAGGAACCGGCTCGCGGAGAAACCGTTCAAAACGGGACGGCGGATGATGGAGAAAACCGCTACCGAGTTCTTCACACAGCAGATTGGCATCTGGGTAAAACACTCGATCGTCTATCGCGGGAGGATGAACACCAACGGTTTCTGGATTGGTTATTGGAATCGATCAAGGAACTCAAAGTCGACTGCCTGCTGGTCGCCGGAGATGTTTTCGACTCGCCCAGACCGCCGCAATCTGCCGAGAAAATGTATTTTTCGTTTCTGGCTCGACTGCACAAAGAAACCAACTGCGTTGCGGTCATCACATCCGGCAACCACGATTCACCCCGACATCTGGACGCACCTCGGCAGGCACTAAAAGCGTTGGACGTGCATGTCGTCGGCGAACTACCCGCCGATATAAATGATTGCGTCGTTACGTTACCGGACACAGAACAGCCGCAACTGCTGATCGCGGCGATGCCATTTTTGCGTGACCGCGACATCCGCACGGGGCAGTTGGGTGAAAGCGCCGAAGAAATCAGCAAGTCACTGCAAGCGGGAATCAAGCGCAGTTACCAAGAGGCTTTGGATGTCTGCAAGGCCATTCGAAAAAAGCAACCTCAGGCCGCGCTGATGGCAGCCGGGCATCTGACGATCAGCGGTTGTTCGACTCAAGAGAAGAAGTTGCCTGATGGCGAGCTACCGATTCACATCGGTGGCTTGGGCGAGGTCGCAGCAGAGACCTTTCCGCCCGAGTTCAGCTATGTGGCTTTGGGACACATTCATCGCAGCCAGTCGTTCGACAAGAACGCGAAGGGATTGCCACACGTGGCTTACAGCGGCTCTCCGATCCCACTCAGTTTCAGCGAAGCCGGACATCAAAAAACCGTGCGGTTACTGGACTTCGCGGACGGCAACTTCGTGGCTCAATCCAAATTGGCAATTCCGACGCGTCGTGAGTTGGTTCAGCTGAAGGTAGCTCGCGACGAACTGACGGAAACACTCGCATCATTTGCTCCCCCCACGGCCGAGCTGGAAACGTGGGTCGAACTCGTAATCGAAACCACACGTGAGCACGAACCGCTGCACGAACTGGTGGAAAGCCTGACCGCCGATTCCAACTACCGGGTCGTCAAGACGGTCGCTCAATGGGTTGGCGAAAACGCTCGCTTGAGCAACAACGATCTCGGGTTGCCCGCTGACGAACTTGAAAACGTGCTTGCTGATCCGCGAGAAGTATTCAGTCTGCGGCTGGAACAAGAGATCGGCCTTGATGAAGACGAGCGACTGCAACTTCAGACGGCGTTCGACGAACTGATCGACCTGCAAGCTCAACGGGACCCGGACGACGCATCCCACTTCAAGGTTGCCGCTCCACACATGCGCACGGGCAAGGCGGCCACCTCATGAAGATCCTAAAAATCGAATTCGAAAACTTGAACTCGCTGCGTGGCGAACAGACAATTGATCTCGAATCGGGTGACCTTGCCGAAGCAGGGATCTTTGCGATTACGGGTCCGACGGGAGCGGGCAAGTCAACGATTCTGGACGCGATAACGCTGGCCTTGTACGGCAAGGCTGCTCGTTACGGAGCGTCCCCCAGCCCGGAAAACATGATGAGCCGCCACACTGGTCACTGCCGATCAGAAATTGTTTTTGAAACTTCGGAGGGTCGGTTTCGCGCGGCATGGCAGCTGAATCGCGCGAGAAAAAAACCAGACGGAAAAGTTCAACAGGCTAGGCACCAAGTCTTCGACCACGAGGACACACCATTGACGCAGAAAATCAAGGAAACGTCCGGAAAAATTGAAGAGCTGATCGGGCTGGACTTCGATCGATTTCTGCGGTCGGCTCTTTTGGCTCAAGGCGAGTTTGCTAAATTTCTGAAGTCGGATGTCAATGAACGCTCACGGCTTCTGGAGAGTCTGACCGGGACCAGCATCTATTCTGATTTGTCTCAATTGGTTTACGAACAATACAAAGACCGAGAAAATCAACTCAAGCAGCGAGAGGCGATACTCGATGCCGTCGTGCTGCTTACCGTCGATGAATTGAAGGAGAAACAGACCCAAAGCAAAGCCCTAGAAGTTGAACTTGAATCGCTGAAGAAGAAACAAAAGGCGGCCAACGAGCGAGTCGAACTAGGCAAGCAATCGCGTGAGGCGACCGCGTCGAAGCAACAACTGACCACAACATTGAAGTCGCTTGAGGAACAGGGCAAAGCATTGGCGGCGGATGAACAACGTTTGAAATGGCACCAGAAAGCAGTTACCTTCAAACCTGACTTGGGAAAAATCGACCAGCAACGGACGCAATGTTCGGATGCCGATAAACAAGCGCGGCTTGCGGTTGAGCAAACCGAAACGTCTGGCCAAACGCTAAAACTTCAACTGCATCACGCCGACACGTGGCTGGCCGATCGCAACCAACAGCTCCAGAAAGAGTTAGATGCCGAATCCGGACGGCAGACGACGTTGACAGGTCAACAAACGTTGGCGACAAAATGGCTAACGGCAAACGCAGTCGACAAAACGCTGGCTGAGGCGATCCCTAGTATTCGAACCTGCTTAGCCAAATTATCCTCGAGCCGACGAAGCGGCCGCGAAGCGACGGCACGTTTGGAAAGACTCGCCGGGACACTGGAAAAGACGGAGGGATCGATCCAACAGTCGAAGAAGGATCTTGATTCACTTACGACGGTGATTGACAAACAGCAGGAAGCGTTGAACAAACAGCTAGAATTGCTGTCGCAGGAACTGGACGGTGCGGATTCGGACAGGTTACACGAACAACGAGATCGGTTAACGGAAAAGATCGCGGCCCTGACGGCAATGGCCGGACAAGAAGTCGAGGCCAAGGAACTAAAACAAGCGATCAACACGAAACAAACATCCGCAAAGGAGAAGAAAGGCGACACTGAGCAACAGGAACGCGAACTCAAGAAAGCGACGGAAGCGGCAAAGGATCAAGAAGAAACCTGTGCTGCACTCGAAATCGCCGTCGAACAGGCTCGGCTGGTCGCAGATTTGGCGGAGCATCGGGCCAACCTCAAGGACGGCGAAGAATGCCCGCTGTGTGGTTCGCTGGAACATCCGGCGGTCGATGGGGAACCGGCATCACCTTTGGCAACCTTGCAACAGCAGCTTGGCAAAGCTCGTAAGTCGTTGACGAAACTGGCGGCGACACAGCAGGCTCAAGCAGAGCGACTGACACTGGCCAAGGCATCGCTCCAAACCAAGCTGCAAGAAATCAAGAACGACCAAGAGCGTCTTTCGAAACTCAATCTGAACCTCAGCCAGCAAGCGACCAAGCTGGAGCTCTCGGCCGAGGAAGCAAAAGATTTGACCGCGACGAAGACGGCGGCCGAGCTTCAGTTCGATCAATTCAAACGGCGAATGTCGCAGGTTGACGTTCTACGTGTATCGGTACAAAAGTGTGAAAAAACTGTTCAGCAAAGCTTGGGCCAGCAAGATTTACTCGCTCAGACTCTGAAATCAGCCGAGGCCAACCTGGCTGACCTGAAAAGTCAACAAACCGAGGCGACGCAGCAACTGGAATCCGCCAACATCGATGTTCAACACCAAACGCAGCAACTGAAAAAGCTGCTTGAGCCGTTCAAGTTAACGACTCCCGACCTAGAAGCGATCGAGCAGTTTCAACAATCACTTGATCGACGTAGCCAAGCGTTTCAAGCCCGAACCAATGAATTGAGCCAACTGGAATCGCAATTGGTCAAAAGCCAACAAGTGGCCAAAGATCTCCTGCGTGAACAGCAAGAAACCGCACGCGAGTTGTCGCGGGTGGAAACGTGGACGCGAGAAGAGCCCCTGCGTTCGGCTAGTTTGCCTGCGGCCGCCAACTTGAGAGATGCGCTCGCGTGGTCAACCGTGACAGAACTGGCAGAAGAATTGGGCTCACTTCGCACAGCATGGCAGCAAGCGGTCGAACGAGAACAGGTTCGGGTAAACGCGGCGACCGAGAGTCGGAAGGCATTTACTACCGCGTCTGCGGCATTTCTAGCAAGTGCAGTGCAGGGCGGTTTCGAAAGTGTTGCTCAACTCCAATCGCAATTGCTCTCTGACGACGCCGCTGAGACAATCGCCAACCGCTTGGAGCAACACAAAGAACAACTCAACAAAACGCGTGGGCAACTGGAACAGCTAGAGGAAACTCTGACGTCGCTCAAGGAAAAATCGGCTCCCGACGAACAAGAACTCGCAAAGCAGGTCGCCGAATTAGAGCAACTGGAAAACGACGCGAACCAAAAACAACAGCAACGTACCACCATCGAAAACGCTCTCGATGCCGATCTTCAACAAAGGAAAAAACAAGAACAGGCGCACAAGGAATTGCAAAACCAGCGTCAGCAGTTGGTAACGTGGCAAAGACTCAACGAGATCATCGGCAGTGCAGATGGCAAAAAATTTCGCACGTTCGCTCAGGGAATTTCGTTGGACCTAGTGATCCGGCACGCGAACCAACACTTGACCGAACTGAGCACGCGATATCGTTTGCAACGGCGTGCGGCGGATTCTCTGGGGCTAGAAATTTGCGACTTGCATCAGGCAAACGCGTTGCGTCCGATGGAAAGCTTGTCCGGTGGCGAGAGCTTTGTGGTTTCGCTCGCGTTGGCGTTGGGCTTGTCCGATCTGGCCGGGCAATCGGTTCGAATTGACTCGTTGTTCATCGACGAAGGTTTCGGAACGCTCGACCCAGAGACACTCGACATGGCCGTCGCGGCATTGGAACGCTTGCAGGCTCGTAACAAAACGATTGGCGTGATTTCGCATGTTGAACTACTCAAGGAACGCATCACGACTCAGATTCAGGTACAACCCAATGCAGGCGGAACCAGCGAATTGAAAATCGTGGCGTGACAGATGATGCTCGCGCGACTACATTGCGTTCGGATTCGACAGACGACAACTACCGGATTCCATTTCATCTCGCTTGTGTAAAATTGGCAATGAAACATTTTCCTACGGTCACTTTTTTACCCGCAAATCCACACTCATGCCGATCTTGAAAGAAGAAGCCGATATCTATCCAGACGATTTGCTGGACGATGCGACGTTGCTCAAACTTTTGAATGAAGACCGTTCGTGGTGGTGCGTTTACACGATCTCTCGCCGCGAAAAAGATCTGATGCGGAGGCTTCAAGCCTTGGAAGTGCCGCATTATGGACCAATGATTCCCAAACGCTATCGATCGCCCAACGGTCGGTTACGAACATCGTTTATCCCAATGTTCCCAAATTACGTGTTCATGCTGGCCAACGAGGATGAGCGAGTGCAGGCCATGACCACCAACTGCGTATCAACCTGCAATGCGGTGGTCCAACACGAGGCCTTGGTCGAGGACTTGCGGCAGGTTCACAAGATCGTTAACCAAGGCGAAGCGTTGACACCCGAGGCCAAGTTGCAAGCTGGTTCAAAGGTTCGCGTGCGCAGTGGGCCATTCGCGGGACTTGAAGGTAATGTGCTCCGACGACACGGGAAAACCCGCCTTTTGCTGTCCGTCCGCTACCTCGAGCAGGGCGTTTCCATGGAAATGGACGAGGCTTTGCTGGAAGCCGTCTGATAGCATCGCCGCCCCGCCCCCGTCACATTCGTTCCAAACTGTCCTGTCGGCACGGATTCGGCAAACTCGTGCCAAGCCAACCTTTCCTCGGCGTGGCAATCCTGAAGATTTGACTATTCTCGGCACTTAGGATCGAGCGGCTAATTAAAGTGTTGTTTCGTTCCGCGAAAGCAACGTTTCAAGCAACTTTCGCCGAGCGAAAGGCGACACTTATTTGTCGCACGCACCTTACCTTTTTCGAAAACCCTCAGAGACAAGGCTTACTCGCCCTGTCGGCGTGTCGGGTAAGGGGTACGATATAGGGCTCGAATGCCAACGATTTTTAATGGGGTGTCACCCGAGGGAACGGAGTGCGCGCCAAACTGGAAAATTGCCAAGAGCCGATCCGAGCAAGGACTTGCCAAACAATGACTACAGGATTCGATTTCAGCTCGACCGATTAAAAACGGCAATGGACCATGAATCATTTCCATCCGGTTACTCGTTTATTCGCGAGTCCTAACCTGACTTTGAAAACCCTGCTGAATTCAGACTTATTTTGACTGATCCACTTAAACAACGACCCATTTTTCACGATCAAACTGTCTACGTTGCCGGTCACCGAGGCATGGTAGGTTCGGCGGTTATGAGATCGCTTGAATCTAGTGGCTATTCGAACATCATTACTCGGACCAGCAGCGAGCTGAATTTGTGCGACCAAGCCGCCGTCGCCGAATTCTTCGAATCTCAAAAACCCGACGTTGTGATTTTTGCGGCAGCAAAGGTCGGCGGAATTCACGCAAACAAAACGTATCCTGCGGAGTTTCTCTACGAAAATCTGACGATGGCTTCCAACGCGATCCACGCAGCGTATCAGGCGGGTGTGAATCGATTCCTGTTTTTGGGCAGCACTTGCATTTATCCCCGAATGGCTCCTCAGCCGATGGTGGAAGACTGTCTGCTGACCAGTCCGCTTGAAACCACCAACGAAGCGTATGCACTGGCAAAAATTGCCGGGCTGAAACTCTGCGAACACTATCGAAGTCAATATGGCGTCCTGTTTCACAGTGCAATGCCGACCAATCTGTACGGGCCGGGCGACAACTATCAT
>CALFWL010000071.1 GCA_937928215.1 uncultured Pirellulaceae bacterium
GTGCCAGCCTCGGCGACCACATTTTCCTCAATCATCAAACTGCCCATGTCGTTGGCTCCGTACAGCAACGCCATCTGGCCGATCTTCAGACCCTGAGTCACCCAACTGGATTGGATGTTGTCAAAATTATCTAAGTACAAACGGGAAATCGCCTGCGTTTTCAGGTACTCGAACGAGCCCGTTGCTGGCGTGTCGGCCATGCCGGTGTTATCGGGTTGAAATGTCCAGCAGATGAACGCGGTGAAGCCACCTGTTTCGTCCTGAAGTTCTCGCAAGCGTTCTAGGTGTTCGACCCGTTCCTCGATTGTCTCGACATGCCCGAACATCATCGTCGCACTGCTGCGACCGCCCAGCTTGTGCCAGACTCGCATCACGTTCAGCCAGTCGTCGGTCATGACCTTACCGCGAGTGATCTCGCTGCGGACTCGGTCGACCAGAATTTCCGCGCCGCCGCCGGGCAGGCTTCCAAGCCCCGCTTCTTTCAGGCGACTTAAAACTTCCTCTAACGAAAGATGGTTCACTTTAGTGAAGTGGTGAATTTCGGGAGGACTGAAGCCATGAATGTTAAGCTGAGGGTAATGCTGTTTGATTTCGGACAGCATCTGCTCGTACCAATCCAGTTTGTATTTTGGGTGCAAGCCGCCCTGCAACAGAATCTGGTCTCCGCCAAGAGCTACCGTCTCGCCGATTTTCTCCAGCAATTCGGCCCGTTCGAGCACGTAACCTTCGTCTGATTTCGGCCCACGATAGAACGCGCAAAAGTCGCAGACCGCGGTACAGATGTTCGTGTAGTTGATGTTGCGGTCAATGTTGTACGTGCGAAAATTCTCAGGGTGCTTCTGTCGAGTAACCGCGTTCGCAGCAGCGCCCAGCGCCGCCAGATCGTCGCAGCGGAATAGCTCGACGCCTTCGTCAAACGTTAGACGAGTTCCAGCAGAGGCTTTTTGCAGCAGTTCGCTATGCAGTTTGGCAATCATGAAATTCAAGCTGTCGGTGTTCGGGGATAATGGAAAGAGCAGCGGCGTGACGGAAGTACAACTCCAAACCGGCTTTCTCTTCAGAGCCTAGGTAAAAATGTAAGTAGTGATTCAGGTACCGCTGGCACTCGTCCAACGTCAAACCGTAACGCGATGCTTCTGCACGAGCAATCTCGTTCACATTGGCGATCCCCTGATCGCGTGCCTGCGAAAGGAGTAATGTCAGCTCGTCCAGCGGCGCGGTCCTTCGTGCTGCCCAGACGGCGAACACGAACGGGAGGCCTGTCCATTGATGCCATGCCTCGCCTAAATCGATGTTCACCGGAAACGCGTCGTCTTCCGCTTTCATTGCCCGATCGCCGATGATCAAAACCGCGTCGGAAGTCGATTTCCGCCAATCCTGATCGATGTCCAAAGACCGGCACTCGGGGCGGACGTTGTACTGTTGGTCCAAGATCACGCGCGCCAACGCGCAGCTGGTTCGAGAACCGACATCAAGGGCAAGCGTTTTGACTTCTATTAGCGGAATCCGGCTGAGCAACTTCACGCTCCAGACCGGGCCTCGGCATCCGATGCACGCATCGGAGACAATGGTGTAGTCAGGGTTTGCAATCGCTTCGATGGATGGCACCAACGCGACATCCAGGGTACCAGCGGTTAGCGAATCAGCCAGACGGCTAGGCAAGTCGAACTGCAAATCGAAGTCGGGATCGTTCGACGACAACCCTTGAACCAGCGGCCTGGTGTTCAGGTACGAAACGGCTCCAATTTGACAGGGTTCAGGCATGATTTTTGGGTTGCCACGGATTCAAATGAACTTGGGAAGAAGACTCAGTTTAGAATCGCGCTTTCGTTAGGTTAAGGTGAGTGGTCGGTAAGAATTTACCGTCACGTCCACCGGAGACGCCGTGTTCAGAATTTGTTTTAGGCTAAATCTCAACCAACCCTTTTCCTGAACCGCAAAACGGCCGTTTGCACCAACCTCGGGACACTTCGTCGCAGGCACCGCTGACTTGCTGGCAAACGGATTGTTATGATTGCCTCGATTTCACTTCGGAACGGACAATATTTCCCTATGACGAACGTCCTTCATATTACTCGCGCGGACATCTACCGCGGCCTGAACAAAGTGTTCGACAATCTGAATCTCTGCATCCCTGTTGGCCAGAATACGGCGATTATCGGCCCCAACGGAGCGGGTAAAACGACGCTGCTTAAGACGATCAGCCGCGATTTATACCCGCATCTGCGAGATGGCGGGGCGATGCAGATTTTCGGGCAATCCTCGTGGAACGTCTGGGAACTGAGGAAACGATTGGGAATCGTCTCGCTGGACCTTCAGCAGAATTTTAACCCGGTCACCGCAGGAGCCGGAATCGTACGGACGGGTTTCTTTTCCAGCCTAGCAAATTTTTCGCATCAAAAACTTACCGAAACTCAGATTCGTATCGCCGATCAACGAATGGAAGAGCTCGGCATCAAGGAGCTGCGTGATCGGAAGTTTTTGAAGATGTCCACCGGTGAGCAACGGCGTTTCCTGCTGGCGAGGGCTCTGGTTACGGATCCGGATGCCCTGATTCTGGACGAGCCGACGACCGGCATGGACCTACCGACGAAGTTCCAGTACTTGGACACGGTCGCCCGACTGATCGCGCAAGGCAAGACGATCATCATCGTAACGCACCACATCGATGAAATTCCTCCATCGATCGAGCACATCGTGTTGCTGAAATCAGGCCACGTCATGATCGAAGGCTCAAAGCGTGACGTGCTGAACGGCCAAAATTTGACGAAGTTGTTCGACGTTCCCATCCGCGTCGTTGAGGAAGACGGTTGGTATCGAGCATTGCCGGGTTAACGAGAACACCGAACACCGAGCACCGAAAACTAACTCCCCAATGCCTGATCCAGGTCAGCGATCAAATCATCCGCGTCCTCAACTCCGCACGCGATGCGGATCATGTTGTCGCTAATGCCGAATGATTTTCGCTCCTCGGGCGAGCAAGTGAAATAACTCATCACCAACGGCTGCTCGATCAGCGATTCGACTCCGCCAAGACTGGGAGCGATGCGGAACACCTTGGCCGCATCGACAATGTCAGCAGTGGCTCGCCAGTCGGCGTCCTTCACTTCGAAGGTCACCAAACCGCCAAATCCTCGCATTTGCGCGTTGGCGATATCGTGCCCCGGATGCGAAGGTAGTCCCGGATAGTAGACTTTTTCAACTCGCGGATGACCGTCCAGAAATTCGGCAACAGCCTGACCATTGCGATTGTGCTGTTCCATCCGCAGCGCGAAAGTTTTGAGACCTCGCTCGAGCAAATAGCAATTATGGGGCGAGTTAATCGCGCCCATGATGCCTCGCAAGTTGCGAACGTCGGCCAGTTTCTCTTTTCCACCCAGCACGACCCCGGCCAGCAAATCGTTGTGGCCGCCAAGGTACTTGGTCGCCGAGTGCATCACGTAATCGACGCCAGCTTGAATGGGTTGAAGATTGAACGGCGTTGCGAGCGTGGCATCGATGACGGTGTCGACATGGTTTCGCTTGCCGACATCCGCAAACTTTTGCAAGTCGATGACGCTCAGGTGAGGGTTGGTGGGCGATTCGCTGACCAGCATCCGCGTGTTCGAGTTAATCGCGGCTTCCATCGCATCGTAGTCGCCCGTTTTCACCTCACGCGTCACCACACCGAACCGCGACAAGTGTTTGCGGCAATACTCACGCGAACGATGGTAGCATTCATCGAAGAAAATGATCTCGTCGCCACTGTTCAATTTTGCATTCAGCAGTCCAACGAAAGCGGCCATTCCGCTTGAAAACAGAATGCCTTCTTCGGCACCTTCCAGCGCCGCGAGCTTCTTTTCGACGACTTGTTCGCCTGGCGTTCCATAACGTCCGTATTCACCCCGCTCCTGATCTTGCTCGATAAAATCGATGATCGACTGAGTGTTTTCGAAGGTGAAGGTTGAAGCCATCACGACCGGATCAGTAATCGAGTTGACCGGTTTTTGACGTTGCTCGCCCGCGTGAACGGAAATCGTGGAAACGCCGCGCTCGTTCGTAGGTGCAGATTTGTTTTCAGGTTTTGCTTGAGACAATCGACGACGCTCCTGCTGAGTCACAGTCATGGCAGACATTTACAGCTGAAAAGAGAGAAATGAAAATCACGTGAGAAATCTGCCTCGCTTGGCTGACAACATCGGTGAGCTTCATCGCGAATAATCGCGGGCGTCTACGTGGCTGAATCGATTACTAAGTTGGATCGACAAAACACAACGACGACTGGTAGAAGGCTCTTTAGCAGATGAAGGCTGCAAGCGGCTAACAAATCCCTATTCACTTAAAAGCATAACCCCCAAACCGCTCCATTGGCAACCTGAAAACTGAGCGAGGTGGCGAAAAGTTTTAGTTTGAGTCATTGGCTCCCGCGATAGTCGTGGAAGGTTATCATGTCTGCATGAAAAAGTTGACCGAAACAGAATTAGTGGAATTGGTCCGACAGATTGCCAATTCCAGTGCCTGCATGATGGACTTTGACGCGTTGGTGTCAAAACTGGAGCAAAACGTGCCTCACCCGAACGCCAGCGAATTGATCTTCAATCCGCCGGGAGGCAAGGTGCTTTCTCCCGACGAAGTCGTCCACATTGCGTTGACGTGGCAGCCAGATTCAGACCAGCATGGTGAGCTCTGAATGGCAACGGTGCACAACGAATCGTTACCAGCGAGTGGTCAGCTCTCAAAGTCGCATACGTGCATGGTTCGAGTCTGGGCTTGTTTCGGAATCTGCCTGTTTGTGGCGACTTGGAAGCTCTGGACGCCGCAAAGCCTTTTCCCGCAAATCCCCATCTTCGAGTTCTTAGTTGACATTCCGGCAACCATTGATTGGATCGCATTTGCGACTGTCCTTTCGAGTCTGATTCTGATTGCCGCAAAACGCTCCTTGAGTAACTTTCAAACGAGTTGCTTGCTCGCATTGTTCACCAGCGGCTTGGCAGTTCTGTTTTCGCTTGATCAGCATCGCTTCCAACCTTGGGCATGGCACTGGTTCGTGTTCGCGGTCATTCTGGCGATCGCTCAGCGTCGCGAAGCGATGTATTGGTTGCGTTGGATCGCGATCAGTGTGTACATCTACTCTGCCATTAGCAAACTGGACTACCAGTTCACTCACACGGTGGGCATGCAAATGTTGGAGACGCTTGCAAAACCAGTTGCAGGATCAAACGCTGACTGGTTGCTCGAATTTGGACCACGATTCGTGTTGTTGCTACCGATGGCCGAACTGCTGGTGGGGTTCGGTTTGATCTTTTCCATGACTCGCGTTGCCAGTGGATGGTTGGCAATCATCTTGCATGGAAGTCTGGTATTCATTCTCGGTCCTTTTGGCCTGAACCACTATTTGCCTGTGTTGGTCTGGAACGTGTACTTTGCCATTCAGGCGTATTGGTTGTTCGTCAAATCGGAATCGGAGGATCCTTCGGAACGCATGTCATCCATCGGATCCAAAGTTGTCTCCGGCTTCGCCCTGTGCGTCGCTTTATTCCCTGCAACATGTAGTTTGGACGGCTGCGATCACTGGCTTGCGTGGGAGCTTTACGCTCCTCGCAGTAGTCGAATCAAAATCGAGCTGCCCGAAACGGTGGTGCAACAGTTGCCCAACACGGTAGCGATGTACGCCAAGAAGTCAGCTGCGTTGCCCGGAGTCATCGAGCTCGATTTGGCTCAATGGTCTTTGAAAGAACTGTCCGTTCCGGTGTATCCACAATCCCGATTTCAGTTTGGTGTTGCTCGATGGACCGGCGAACGTCTTGACAACGATCAAACGATGCACGTCACCGTGAAAAGCCAGTCTGATCGCTGGACAGGCAGCCGTGAACAACGGAATGTCCAAGGGATGCTGGACTTCAAGAATGAAGCGTCACGATATTGGCTTAACACGGTTCCTCGATCACATGACGCGAAGAAGACCGAAACGAATGCGGAGATCGCAATCGCCCGCTGAACGGCGGAACAGCCAAGGCGACTTTCTAGCTGGCGGCTTTCTGTTGACCGATCACGGTATGAGCCGCAAGCTTTGGCTTGGACTTGGCCGTCAGATGAAGTTTACGAGGCAGTCGTTTCCGCGTGATCTGACATTCGCCCATCATCTTCTGCCCCGAATCGGCCCAATCCTGAGCCGAATCGCACAACTGGTTGAGCAAAACTTGAGTGCTCTGACGAGACGCTTCCAGCACTTCGCGGCCCGCTTTTGGCTCAATAGTGATTTTTGGTCCAGCAATAATTCGTACATGAGACATCGGAGTGGGGACAGCGAACTTGTCCCAAGTGTTCAAGCGATGAGCTTTGGTGATCCCGATTCCCAGCGGCACGATCGGCATCTTAAGGAGTGACGCCATGTAAATTGGCCCCTGCGCCAATTGTCGGCGCGGACCGCGAGGTCCATCTGGTGTGATGACAAGGCTTGAGAATTTCGAGTTCTTTTTCAGTTGCCGAATCGCGGCTGAACCGCCTCGGCTGGAACTGCCCCGCACGATGTGCAACCCCATCGCCGCAGCGAACTGATTGACCCATTCACCATCGCGATGCTGAGAGCACAAAATCGTGGCGGCCGTATGCCCCCAAGTCGGCAGCACGATGCCGATGTGTTCGTGCCAGAAAACGTAGATCACATGCTGGTTGTATTCCGAACCACATGGATCAACCGTTGAATCGTAATAGCAGATCCGAGTATTCAGCATCCCGATCGCTTGTGGCAACCATAGCGAGTTGACTTGACCAAGTAGTTTCTGTTGCCAGGTCGCTTTGCTCACGTTGATACAGGTCCTGAAGGGCGGGTTATTTGCAGCGACAACACGCTGATGGAACGGTCGATAAGAAAACAGTCGGATCGGTAGAATACCGGATTGAGCCTAGGCCACCAATATCAGCCTTCCCGCAGTTTTACGGGCTTTAACGGGCCAATCGATCAAGACGGAAAGCGCGAGCTAATCGGTGCTAGAATCTTCATCCACCAGCGGTGCAATTCCAATTCCGAGGAAACCGAACGCGATCGTCATCAATGGACTGATCCAGTTGAACAGACAAAATGGCGCGAAAGCAAGCGTCGCAACGTCCAGAGTGCCCGCTTGAAACGCACCACACGTGTTCCATGGGACAAGAACGCTGGTTACGGTTCCAGAATCCTCCAACGTGCGGCTGAGGTTCTGACCCGCCAAGCCACGATGAGTATAAGCTTGCCGAAACATTCTGCCCGGCACGACGATGGCAAGATATTGATCGGATGCGGTCAAGTTCAAGAACATGCAACTGCCAGCGGTGGTTGCGATGAGAGAACCTGTCGAGTTCGCCAGCCGCATCAGCGATCGAGTAATCCGTTGCAGCAACCCACACGCTTCCATCACTCCGCCAAAACTCATCGCACTAATAATCAGCCAAACCGTGTTGAGCATTCCGGACATGCCTTTGCCCTGAAGCAGCTCGTTTGCCAGTTCGTTCCCTGAGTCCAACGTCACTTTGTTCGCCATCGTTTCGACCACCACGCTGTACGCCTGCCGAGCATAACTACCTTCGAAGCCAGATGCCGTTGCGATCTCCTGAACGACATCAGGTTGGAACACGATAGCAAAAACTCCTCCCAGCAACGTGCCGACCAACAAGGCCGCCAAAGCGTGGATTCGACAAAGCACCAGCCCGAACACGGTCAAAGGAATGATCGCCAACCATGGAGACAGCCAGAATTTTTCGTCGATCGCTCGAAGCAGCGAATCGGCTTGATCGTTGACGCCTTGGTTTTCACTTGCCCAGCCGACAGCCAAATAAACAGCCAAAGCAATGGTCATCGACGGCACGGTTGTCCATAGCATGTGTCGAATGTGAACGAACAGAGGAACCTCGGCCATCGCTGCGGCAAGGTTCGTGGTGTCTGAAAGCGGTGAGATCTTGTCGCCAAAATATGCACCCGAAATGACTGCTCCAGCCGACCAAGCTTCAGACACGCCCAATGCTTTGGCGACCCCCAACGAGGCCACACCGACGGTCGCTACGGTCGACCACGAACTACCACTGGCAACCGACACAATCGCAGCAACACACGCCACCGCGAACAGGAAATACTCGGGTGTCAACAGCTTCAAGCCCAGCCACACCATTCCCGGCACGACTCCACTGATCATCCACGTCCCGATCAGCGATCCAATGACCAGCAAAATTAGAATCGCGGCCATCGCCGAATGCACGCCACGGGAAATCCCTGCGGCCATGGCGTGAAAACTGACTCCGTGCAAACGACCAACGATTCCCGCGACCATCGCCGCCAACCAGAGAGCAATCTGGTTCGATCCGTAGGTGGCGTTGTCGCCAAATATCGAAACATTGATCGCCAGCAATACGATCAGCACGACGACCGGCAACCAAGCAGCCCAGAGTGCCACATGCGGACGTGCCGCATCAGCTTCATCAGTAATCGAATCAGGCGGCATGAGACTGTGGATCGGCGAGACTGACTGGCGATTCGTGGAAAGGCTTATTATGTGCTGCCGACATGCTTGGTCCCAATGGCAATGCCAGCACAAAACGCGCTCCGGGAGCGTGATTTTCGTCCAGTGTCAGGCTCGCATGATGCAGCTGTGCAATTCGCCAAGCTTTGGATAGTCCGAACCCGAGCCCCCGGCCGGCTTCCCGCCCCGAGTAAAACGGGTCGAACAGATGCCGCTTCGCCAGCTGCGTGACGCCGACTCCAGTGTCGGAAACCGCCAGCTGAATCCCGCCCGCACCGCAGCGAACGTCCAGCTCGATCGAGCCCTCGGATTCAATCGCTTCCATCGAGTTCTTCAACAGACAGTGCAGCAGAACCGCGATCTGATCGGGATCGATTTCAATGGGCTGAAGTTCCGGCCCCAACGTCACGCTGAAACTAATTCGCTTCTCATAAAACGCTTCCTGCCGCGCCAGCGAAGCTTCGACATCCCGAATCACGGACCGAATCAGTAGTCGGAGATCGGTCCGACGAACCTGCAATTGCGGAGGATTGGCGAACAACATCATGTCCGAAATCATTTCATGTGCCCGCATCGCCTGTTCGTAGATCGTGGCCAGTTTCTGCCGACGGCTCAGATCCGTTTCCGTTTGCACCATCGTTTGAGCCCGGCTGGCAATGTTCGCCAGCGGGTTGTTGATTTCGTGGCTGGCTCCATACGCCAACTGCTTCAGCGATTCCAATTTCTCGTGCTGCAACCGAGCCGCAAAGCTCCGGTTGGTTTCGAGCGATTGGTGCTTCAACCGCAACAACTGCTGAACTTGTTCCGTTTGTTCGGGCCGATCCCCCCGAGCCCATTGGTTTGTCAGACACTGTCGCAGCATTCTGCCAGATGCATCTCGTTTTCGCACTTTTTCAAGGTCCAATGGAGCCGGCAGCCAATCCGGCAGGTCGCGTCGAAGAGTTCTCTCACACAAACCGGTCGCAGCAGCGACGAATTTTTCCAACCGTTGAGCGGAAACCATCTGAGCTTTCGCCTTCAACCATCGTTTGACTCGTTTCGTGGTGCGGTGAGGATTGAAAATCGAAGTAACAACTTGATTCCCATCTTCTGCGAAGCATCTCTCGGTCAACCTCATCGCCAGCCGATCGTGACTCCATCGCAACAGATCCGACCATTGAGAAACACACGCCCCCAGATCCGCGTGATAGCTTGCGCAAGCAAAGAGGAATACCGAAGGGTTCCGTCGCAGAATCTGCGCGAGCGACTCTTTTCGCCCGGTGAGCAATCCGATCCAATCTTCGGCGGGGCAGGGCAGACGAACAGGTGGCTCATCTAGCCGTTGCGACCAGCGAATTGGAGGAAGCAAGAGCATGCAAAACAGCTTCGTGAATCAAAAAAGTATGGAACCTACTCAAGGAAACAAGGCTAACTTGGAAGGAAGGGCAAGCCTCTTGTCAGATCCAAGCACATGGGTGAGCAAGGCTCATGGGTGAGCAAGGCTCATGGGAGGGCAAGGCTCCGTCCGAGCTCAACCCAAGTCAGATCCAAGCCAGTTGTCTGCGATTGACGCGGCTCGCGGGAGGACATACTACGACCGAACCAAATCCAAGTCCGTTGTCCTCAATCGATGCGGCTCGGATGGAACCTCCCCTCCCAAACCACATCAAAACCGGCAACCAATAAAATTCCGGAATCGCTAACCGGTGGCTGAGGTGCCTTCCATTTCCAGCATCTGACAACCACGCTCGACCAACACATCGACGGCAAACGGTTTGTTCATGAAGTCGTCCGCGCCGGCGGCTCGTAGATCGGCAATCTTGTTCTGCTCGACCATACCCGAGATGCAGATGATTTTGACCGTTTTCATCGTCGGATCATTGCGGACTCGCTGGCAAACTTCTTTGCCGTTGATGTCGGGAAGCATGACGTCCAGCACAACCAAGTCAGGGCGAAACTCCTTAACCAACATCCCTGCTCCGAACCCGTTGTTGGCGGTTTTGATCTCGAAGCGACCATCGCGAGCGAACGCGTCCTGCATCAGATCCACCAAATCCTCGTCGTCGTCTACGATCAGGATCTTACGCTTCCCACTTTCAAGAGCCTCCGTCGGAATCCCGTTCTCTTTCATGAAAGTATAAAGCTGCTCACGAGGAATCCGGCGGAATCGACTTCCCGGAACACGGAAACCTTTCAGACTGCCGTTGTCGAAACAGCGGATGATCGTCTGTTGACTGACCTTGCAGATTTTCGCTGCTTCGCCCGTCGTGAAAACTGTTTTTGCACTCATCAGAACCATCCCTCTCCGTAGTGGTCTGTTGTTCGTTTGTTTTCGATGCGGACTGACGAAGCTGGCGTTACACCAGCAAAACCGATCGAACCAATCCCTTTTCGTGTCAACCGTGCAGTCAACTTAAAGCACGGTCTTATCGCAAACTACGGCAACACTCTAACTGGCACCGCCAGCCACTCCCCCCAAGGTTGCCAACCTTGCCAACACGACCGGATTATATCCAAACCGCGAAGTCGGTCAACATCGATCGAATTGACGCAAACTCAACGTCGTTGGCAACTTAACTCAATTGCTATCCCGAGTTCCAATTTTTTACTGACAAAGTTGTTGGCTTACGGCAATCCGTTCTGGTGCATTACCAGTCGGACTATCAAGCAGGTACCGTTGCGGCCGTTAGTTGATTTCGAGGTCTGCCATCGTCAAACAACTGTTCACCGGAAACGCGATTGTTGCTACTTTCCACGGCCACTGAATTGTGGAACCTGCTCCCAACTGCTCCCGCGCCCCAAACCACCTTGCCTGTTTGATGAAAGAAATAAGCTCAGCCGTTTTTCGCGACATCATGTTGGCGGCCTGCCTGTTCGTAACGACTCTTGGCACCGGGTGCGGGACAACGATCAATCGGGTCGCTACTGAACAGCTGCTGCTTTCGGACGCGATTGATGACGCGGTCAACCAAATTGATTTCTCCCACTTCCGCGGTCAACGCTGCTATCTGGACACCAGCTATCTGAGACAGAATCCAAACACGGGCATCATCAATTCCGAGTACGTCGTCAGCTCGTTGCGACAGCAGGTCGTTACTGCCGGAGCCCTCTTGCAAGAGAAGCGGGCAGACGCGGACATCGTGATTGAGCCTCGCGTGGGAGCTCTCGGCACCGACGGTCACGAAATTGTTTACGGCGTCCCCCAAGGCGGTTCCATCGCGGGCGCAGCGACCGCGTTTACAAATACACCAGTTCCCGTTCCCTCCATCCCGGAGATCGCGTTCGGCAAAAACGATTCGCAATCCGGAATCGCCAAGATCTCGGTGTTCGCCTACGACCGAGTTTCGCGCGAACCGATCTGGCAATCGGGAATTGCCAAAGCGGAAACCACCAGCAACAACACATGGGTGCTTGGAGCCGGTCCGTTTCAAAAAGGATCGGTCTACGAAGGCTTGCGTTTTGCCGGTCGAAAAATCCCCGATGAACTGGGATTACTGGACGAATCCCGCTACGCCGACAACCATCAGCAAGAGCGATTGTTCAACAATCCTCCATCGAAACCTGAACGACAGACCGTGGAAACGCAGGCAGAGCGGATTCAAAACGCCATGCTTTCGAACGAACAAAACACTGAATCGGAAACAACCTCTAACGTACGTGCCGTGAACCACGAGCAAACGCTTCCCACGCCACGAAACAGCCAATCAGCGGGTCCGCTACAGCCAATCGAGTAGTTCCGTTCCATTCCGATCGCCGTGCTGAGTGTCGAGCCCTTTGGAACTACTCAGTTGGAACTACTCAGAATTCAGGCTACGCGAAAACGCGATCCGTCGAGAGGCAACATCATCACAGCCGGCTGCGAAAATCTGCAATCAGCCGTGTTTCGCCAACCTCCAACCGTTTAGCCAACACGGGTTCGGCCATTTGAATCGTGAATCCCGGCAACGCAATACTCTCGTGGACCTCGCGATACTCGTCTTCACCAAGAACCGAAAATGTCAGCCGCTCTCCATTGTGTCGCCAAACCTCGGGGATTCCCATCGCGGCAAATAGTTTCATTTTCTCGATCGCCGAACGAGTCATCTCAACTTCGACAACGAGGTCTGGTGGAGGATCGACGGCCAAATCAATCTCTTCTTTCCCCAAAACCCGATCCGCATGCTCAATGTAATAGGACTCATCGGCTTCAAAGCCCTTCGACAGATCGGCTCGCTTGAAGGTTGTGGATGCCACGGTCTGAATCTCGATCTCTTTGACTTCCGTCCAAGTTTCAATCATTCGACCGATCAGACGTCCGATGCTTTCGTGTTGTCGCTTGGGGCTCATCAGTTCGAGCACTCCTTCATCGTACGTCATTCGAGGAACGCTGCCTGATCGTTGTTCGGCCAGTGCGACGTACGTGTCCCAACGGATGTTCCGCATCACGGTTCGTGTCTCGGCAGGTTGAACAACCACACGTTGGATCATGATTTTATCCAGTCATCAGTAAAGCCCTTCGCGCCTGACATTGTACCAAGCTGGCGATTGAAAGCCAGGACAAAGTCTTCACCGTACGCTTTCCCAACCCTAACGATTTCGGCCAAGACATCAAACAAACAAAGGAACGCCTTTACTTGCCTTCTAGGTGTAGCATCACCATGGCAATGTCGGCGGGAGTAATTCCGCTGATACGCTGAGCCTGGTCGAGATCGACCGGACGGAAACGAGTAAACTTTTCGCGGGCCTCCTTGCGAAGATGTGTCAGCCCATCGTAGTTGAAGTGATCAGGAATGCGTTTGTCCTTCAAGCGTTTGTGCTTGTCGATGGCGGCTTGCTGGCGATTGACATAGCCGGCGTACTTCACGTCGTAGACCACCTGCTGAACCACGTCGGCATTGACCGCCTTCAAAGAATCGCAAACCGCAACCAGTTCTTCCCATTGGCACTCGGTCCGCTTGAGCATTCGATGCAAGGTCGCTCCGTCATGCTTGGTTTCATCCAGCAAAGATTTGACTCGATTGATTTCTGCTTCCTTGGTTTGCAATCGGGCGAACCGATCGTCATCTGCCAAACCAAACTCATGAGCAACCCGAGTCAATCGGCGATCCGCGTTGTCTTGACGCAGCAACAAACGATACTCGGCTCGACTGGTGAACATCCGATAGGGCTCGTCGACACTGCACGTCACCAAGTCGTCGACCAACACTCCCAGATACGCTTGGTCTCGATCCAACACCAACGTTTTGTCGCCCTGTTGTTTTAGCGCCGCGTTGGCTCCGGCCAGCAGACCTTGGCCACCCGCTTCCTCGTAGCCGGTCGTACCGTTGATTTGGCCAGCAAAATACAAACCATCAACGGCTTTCGTTTCCAAGGTCGGTCGCAACTGATCGGGTGGGCAGAAATCGTACTCGACCGCGTATCCGTACCGCATGATCTGAGCGTTTTCCAAACCCGGAATCAGTTTGAACATCTGGTCTTGCACGTCGCGGGGAAGACTGGTCGAAACACCGTTGACGTAAACCTCGTGAGTATTGCGGCCCTCAGGTTCCAAGAACAATTGGTGTTTGTCCTTGTCGGCGAACTTGACGATCTTGTCTTCGATCGAAGGGCAATAGCGTGGACCGCTGCCCTGAATCTGGCCGCTGTACATCGGAGCTCGATGCAAATTGTCCTGAATCAGCTGATGGACTTGAGGATTGGTCCACGTGATCCAACATGGGACCTGATCGACTTGAAAATTGTCGCTCAAGAAGGAAAACGGCTGCGGACTATCATCGCCCGGTTGAATTTCGGTTTTCGAATAATCAATCGTGCGACTGTTCAGGCGAGGCGGCGTGCCCGTTTTGAAACGCTCGACTCGAAAACCCAACCGATCCAAGGCCGCACTGATGCCGGTGGTCGTGCCTTCGCCCGCGCGGCCGCCCGCTGTTTTCGCTTCGCCGGTATGCATCAGCGCGGAAAGAAATGTGCCCGTGGTCAATATCACCGCCGGAGCCAAATAGTCGACATCGCCTTTGACTCGCACGCCACGGATGACGGCTTGGTCGCCCATCGTTTCTTCGATCAAGTCGGTAACCACCTCTTGGCGAAGATCGAGATTCGGCTGGCTCTCAATCGCAAACTTGATCCAGTTTTGGTAGCCCTTCTTGTCGGCCTGAGCCCGAGGGCTGTGCATCGCTGGGCCTTTGCGAAGGTTCAACATGCGAAACTGAATGCCGGTCGCATCGATGGCTTGGCCCATCAAGCCACCGAGCGCATCGATTTCGCGAACCATGTGCCCTTTGCCCACGCCACCGATCGCCGGATTGCAGCTCATCTGGCCAACCGTATCCAGATTCGTCGTGATCAGCGCCGTTTTGGCGCCCAACCTAGCGGCAGCAGCAGCCGCTTCGGTACCCGCATGACCGGCTCCGACAACGATAACGTCATAGTGGTATTGGATGTTTGACATACATCCAAGTGTACCGACAACCGGTTTCGTCGTACAGGATCAGCGGTGGAAGCGACCGGTAGCCGACCAGAACCACGCGACCAGCGAGCGGTTCGTAAACGGGTGCGAATTTGCTCACGTCCGGCAAGTCACTTTTCAAGGGCCGTGGTCTTCGATGTTTTCCACCTGGCCATCCCGCATGTTCAACAGCCGAGACCAAACTTCTGCCGAGACTTTTTTCACCTGATGAACACTGCCGTCACACATCACCACGTTGCAGATCCGGCTCTGAACATCTTTCGTTGCTTCAACCGCTTGGTCACCCTCCGTGGTCAGATCAACCGGCTTGGTCCACGTCACCGCTGCCGAGCTCCCGCATTCAACAACCAACACCGTGTTGGAAGTTCCGTCAGTGATCATCCCGATCTTTGCGCCCGTTCTTCTTTCACTCAATTCGCCCATAGGACCATTTTTTCCAGCGACGCCAAGGTAAACGGTTTTACCTTCCTCAATCGAGATCCCCGGATGCTGAAACACCGCCGGCATCTGATCGATCAGCGTTTTGTTGTGAGGACTATCCCAAGGCTCATCAAAATGAAACTGAGCGTGCAATTTCCCCTGATCCAGAAGAGGCAATATGTGCACGCGCCAGCTAAGTAACGGTTTGCCGTCCGCCGACCTGCTGCCCGTCGCGGGAAGGCGCTGCAGCGCACTTTCAAAGTTCAGACATGCCAACGCCAGTTGTTTTAAGTTGTTCCGCGACTGTCTTGTCTCATCAACGATCAGTTGATCCAGCCCCGTAACCCCCGCCAATGCCCCACCTGCGAGCAAACTGACGACGGGTGATGAACCGGGCAGCGTCTGGCGTCCGTAAAGCTGAAACCCGTTCTCGGATCGGTACACC
This sequence comes from uncultured Pirellulaceae bacterium, assembly GCA_937928215.1. Classification (GTDB taxonomy): domain Bacteria; phylum Planctomycetota; class Planctomycetia; order Pirellulales; family Pirellulaceae; genus Mariniblastus. The sequence goes on from CALFWL010000071.1 coordinate 15,764, forward strand.
GCCAGCACACTAGGCTCCACACCATCGGTCAGCACTTCCACATTTGGGATATCTCCAAATTTGAGATTTCCAAACAGTTTACTGTCTTCCTGCATGAATCGTCCGAGCAACTTCATCAGCTCCCGCGCGACTGTCGCCAAGTCGACGGTTCCAACGGCAATCGGGTTGTCCAACTGGTTCTGTTTTCCAAACTGAATCAGATCGGCATACGCCCGAGTTTTTGAAAAAGTGCGCCCCGCTTTAGTGTCATCGATATGCCGCTTCACCGTTTCAATTTCTGACCCGAAAATCAGCTCCTCCCTGACATGCGACCAGGCGAGTGTTCGCGGCCCGAAGAAATTTCTTCGCAGCGGCAACGAGTAAATTTCGAAAATCCCATGCTTCTCCATTTGGAGCTTTCCTTCGTCAGGAAATTCCCACTTGCGAAGCGATTCCAGTACCGTGCTATGAACTGCGGAAAACGACATTTCGTCCGAGATCCCAATCGTTGTCACAAACTGGCTGAGCGGACGATCCGCGTCGAGTGTGTAATGGACTCCGACAAAGCCATCCAAAACGTTCAATAACTCATCTTCCAATCCAACCCCCAGCTCCTCCCTCAAGCGACGATCGGCTTCTTCGATTGGATCCTGCCCGACGTTGCCACCGATGTCTTTTAACTTGCTGATGACGTCTTCAAGAGAGACACGAACCGCCGTCCCCATCGTCGCGCGCTCCGGCAGTCGGGCGAACAGCTTTTCTTCCATGGGATCGGTCTGAAGCAGATCTTGGATTCCTTGTAGATCTTCAATCAAATCGACCGAGGCTCGTGTCAACATGCCTTTTTCGTCCATCCCAGAAACGAAAAACATCCCGCGAAACGAATCCAGAGGTTGCCACCCGAAGGGTCGCCAAACATCACGTGGAATCTTCAACGTCAAATCTCTGGACACATAGCTCATTGAGCAGAACTTTTCCACTGGAAGCCGCTGACGATGCTCGGTGTACCAGTCGGGCGGATCCGTTTGAGCGTTGGCAATCACCTCGTCCAGCTCGCCGTCGCCGATTGCAATGATGAAGTACCCCTTCCAGACGGCGATTTCGGTGACCAGTTTGTACCGAGTGTCCCGGTAACGAAACCGTTTGACTCCGTTCTTCTCAAGCCATGAAAAATATTTCGACGGATTCGATTCGCATTCGCTAACGAGTTCATCCAGCATACTCACGACAGATGGCTTGGAATCCTTCAACGCCACGATCGCCGCCGCTCGGAAGTTTTCGGGATGATCCTCGACATCGAAATTCTTGACATAGATCGTCGTCGCGCGACCGATGGACGCCTCCGCAACATCCGTCAACAACTTTTTGATTTTGATCGTCTGCTCGCTACCAACAAAGCGTTTTCTACGGCTCGAATGCGACTTCCACGCATCAACCAGTTTGGATGAAAAAACTTGAATTTCCGGTTGAGCCATCCAATGCTGAGTCGGATCGGCGTCGGGGTCCAAAGCGGCGACGCCCGCCCAGCTGGCGACCAGCAACACGTCGTCCGGGATGACTCGCGACATTATCGGATCTTCAGGAGCCGGTGGCACACCAACGGGCATGCCCAAACCACCGGATACAGCCAACAAGATCACCAGCAGCAATCCAGAAAAACTCATTTCCCCACCTCATTCAAATAGACCGAGATCAGCACCGTCTTACCACACGCCGGTTCAAACAGCTGACGTTCAAGACCATACCTATGTTTGTCGAATAGACGTTGGATCAGCCGCAAGCTCACGGATGTGATCCAACAACAAACGAAAATGTTGAGAGGTACTCATGGGATTGGTAATGGTCGTTCGCAACCAAGTTTCCCCATTAAGACTCGTCTGAACGATGTAGAACTCACCCACTTCGACGAGCGTTGTTCGAATCCTCGCATTGGCTTGACTCAAGTCGCCGTCGACATCCGTGAAACGAAAACAGAGCATGTTGGCCTGCGGGCGAATCGCCAGTTCAAAATCATCGCTGTCTTCAACGATGTCAGCGAACGACGACGCCAATTCAATCAAGTGCGTTACGTTCTCGTCGAACACTTGCCAGCCGTGAGCGGCCACGATACTGAAGACCTTCAGACTTAGCATCGTTTTGGTGCATTCAAACGTCCGGCGAGCCATGTCGTGCCACGGATCTTCGTTTTCGTCGGATCGCAACAAATAATCGGCGTCCTGAGCGAACGTGCGGTAAGCGTCCTTGCCGTTCTTAAAAAGCACCGCACTGGTGACCGAAGGCGCGAGCAGCATTTTATGGAAGTCCATCCCGATACTGTCGGCCAATTCAATTCCATCCAGCAAGTGGCCATACTTTTCTGAAAACGCGACTGCGCCGCCGTGGGCTCCATCGACGTGAAACCACAACTTTTGCCGTTGGCAGAACTGCCCGATCGCGCGCAGATCATCGATCGATCCGGTCGAAGTTGTGCAAGCGGTTCCGCACACAGCGATCACTTTCTTTCCGGCCGCTGTCGCCTTCGCCAGTGACTCCTCCAGCAAAAGGACATCCATTCGAAACCGATCGTTGCAGGGAACCTGAATCACTCCACCTTCTCCCCACCCCATGACGCGTGCGGCTCGATCCATGCAATAGTGAGCCTGGGAAGAAACCATCACGGCCAAATTGGACGGCTCGCCAGATTGCCAAGCATCGGGACATTGTCTGGCTCGGGCAGCCAGCAGCCCGGTCAGATTGGCCAGTGTTCCGCCATGGGTCATAAAGCCACCGGCATCCGAACCAAAACCGAATTTTTCAGCGATCCTCTCGATCAACCAACGTTCCATTGCCGAACCGGCGGGCCCCATTTCAAAAACGCCCATGCCGTTATTCATGAAATCCGTCAGCATCCCGGCCAACGCCGTCACCGGAGCGGGTGGCATCAACTGATGCCCCATGTATCGCGGGTCGTGCAGGCGGATGCAGCGCCGAAACACCTGCTCAAACAGGTCACCACGTTCCGATGACGCCCAACCATCAACTTCGCTCAACACGTCGCTTGGATCGGCCCATGGCAATGTTTGCTTATTCGTGCCCGCCTTCATCGAATCGAGTTGGTCGGCCAAGAAGTCGACCAACCGATGCCCCGCGTCACGAAATGCGTCCGCATCGTAAACTTCGTTCAGACTATTCACGTTCTTTTCCTGTTGCATCTTCAAGACATCGCGTTCGAAGTTGCGTTCGTTGTGTCAAATGATCGCCATGAATTTCGTTGCTCAAAATACCGGTTCGGAGTCTCTTGAGCAATGTTGCGAAAACTCAACCTCCACGAATCTGGCAGAAATCCGAGAAGAGTCACGTCCTCAAGCGAGAACTTGACCTATCTTTCAGTTGTGCTCCGACGGCGGCGTTCAAGCCGAACCTTGGACGAGTCGCAGATGAAAAGTTGTCCGAAGCAAGTGAGAACCTATCGGTTTTCCACCATGCATTGAGACAATTCCGACTCGCCTCTGTTTTGTTCCCAGCTTGAATGGGGCGGCCGCCTGCCAAAGACCTGACAACGACATTTTGAATCTAAAGTTCCCGATCAGGCAATTGGGGTCGCCAGAGGCGAGAGCGGGAGGGAAGTTCTGTTACCGCAGTCTTCCCCTCCGCTCGAGCTGCCTCGTTTCTTTTTCCGCTGCTTGCGGCACGCAGACGATTCGATAGAGCCGCAGTGCTCCTCCCGAAGCAGACGCGTGTGCATGCCCGAAATATTTGAGGTGTATTCCTGCTGAACCATGGCCGTTCACTTGATTCGACGCGCGACCTGCTTGATGCCGTTTTGATGCAGAACCAGTTTCCTTGCGGGACCGGTTCTACTCAGCTTGAATTCGAGCTGAGCATCAACGCTACGATAAGACCAAAGCGTCGCAGAATCAGCAAAAACTTCTTGGGTCGGTTGATTGGTAATTCCAACCATCAGACGCCCCTCTTGGTCCTTGACATCGAAAATGAAGTTCGGCGCCAACTGGTAGCGTCCAACCAATCGGCTCCGAAGCTGCTTGTCGATTGCGATTTCCTCCGGTTCATCTTCAGCATTTTCGGCCAGTGGAATGATTCGGCGAGCGATCTGCTTGATGCCTTTTTGATGCAGAATCAGTCGCTTGGCGGGACCAATTTTGCTCAGCTTGAATTCAAGCTGAGCATCGACGCCTCGATAGGACCAACGGGTGGCCGAATCCGGAAAGACCTCTTGGGTCGGTTGATTGGTCACGCCAATCATCAGATGTCCATCTTTATCTTTCACATCAAAAATGAAATCGGGCGCCAACTGATATCGCCCCACCAATCGGCTCCGATGTTTCGCGTCAATTTCGATGTCGCCCCTAGCATCGTCCGCCGCTAGGGTGGCGGGCTCGGGTTCCACTTCCTGGCCTGCCGCTTTCATCACCAGTTTCATGGCCAATTGATCAACTTCCGTGTTCAGGGACGTGTTACACAAAATAATCACGGCACACTTTAACTCACGATTGATAAACAGTGCCGAACTGGAACCACCTGTCTGACCATTGTGCCAACGAGTCTGACCGTCACTCGCGATCATCCACCCCAGTCCCATCGCTGGCCCCGACGCGTCAGCGTTACGTTGCTGACTCCAAGCCAATTCGACTGCCTCGCCCAATTTCCCGGTCGGCGGATTCAATTGAGCCTTGGCAAAACGCATCATGTCGCGCATCGAGGCATTGATGCCTCCCGCGCCGGGCAGATCCGCAAACGTCCAACGCGATGTGGAAGATCCGAAACGGGAATGAGGCAGGGCCTGTTGTTTCTCCTGATCGCTGGTCAGTGAAACGGTGCAATCGATCATTCCCAGTGGCTCTGCGATTCTTTCCTTCAGCAACTGTTGATAGGACTTACCAGCCTTCTGCGTGACTAGGTATCCGAGAACTGACACGCCAAAGTTTGAGTATTCCTGCAACTCGCCCGGCTTACGAGGCAGTTTGAATTCTTTCACAAAAGCCGCGGCTCGTTTCGAATCGTAATTGAGATACGGATCGCTCATGTCAGTCGGCTGAAAATCAGTTGGCAGTCGAGGCAGACCAGATCGATGGGTACTCAGATCAATCCACTTGATCGGCGTGCCGTCAAAGGTTGGCAATCGAATCCCAGCCAAATTGGTTACGTCAGCTGCCGAATCCAAATCAATTTCTCCCCGCACCACCGCATCGGCCAGTAATAAACTGGTAAAGACTTTGCTCACTGAACCGAGCTCGTAGATGGTCCGGAAGTTGGCTGTTTCGTCGCCTTGATTGGCGGCCCCCAGATGGACGATCCCCCAGTGTTCACCTTCCACATAACCGACCGATAAGCCGTCGGCAATTTGGTTTTCAACCAACGGCGACGCCACTTTCTGAACCCAAGCCTTTGTCAGATTCTGTGACGAAGCGATAG